>PBML01000043.1 GCA_002722645.1 Acidobacteriota bacterium | reverse complement strand
CGGCCTCCTTAATCGCATCGGCAGCAAACATCGGGGGTACGAAGATAAGCGACACGTCCGCGTGAGTCTCAGTCTGGGCTTCCGCCACCGTGTTAAACACTGGGACCGTATCGTCGAATGTTTGCCCGCCTTTGCCAGGGGTGACACCCGCAACAACCTTGGTGCCATAGTCGATGCATTGGCGGGGATGAAACGAACCTTCGGTACCAGTGATTCCTTGCACCAACACACGGCTGTCAGCATCGACCAGGATACTCACCGGCCAGCCTCCACTGCCTTGCGCGCCGCCTCATCTAGAGTTGCAGCGACGATAAACTCAAGTGACGATTCCTGGAGTAGTTTGCGCCCTTCTTCTGCATTCGTTCCCTCTAAGCGCACGGTTACTGGGGTAGCAACCTCAACCGTTTGAAGCGCTTCAATGATGCCCTTGGCAACCCTGTCGCAACGAACAATACCGCCGAAGATGTTGATCAATACGCTGTTGAGTGCTGGTGCCTGCATGAGGATCTGGAAGGCAGCTGCCACCCGCTCGACTGACGCGCCGCCGCCCACATCAAGGAAGTTGGCGGGCGTCCCTCCAGCAAGCAGAATTTCATCCATCGTCGCCATTGCCAGGCCAGCGCCGTTGACCATGCAACCCACCGTCCCTTCGAGCGAGATGTACGAAAGGCTATGCTCAGCAGCCGCGATTTCCAGGTCGTCTTCTTCACTGTAGTCCCGCATGGCCTCAAGATCCGGGCGACGAAACAAAACGTTGTCGTCAATATTTATCTTTGCGTCCAGGGCAACCACATTGCCATCGCCAGTAACGATTAGCGGATTGATCTCTACTAGCGAGGCACTCAAGTCAACGAACATCTCAGCTAGCTTCTTGATAACCGAGATTGCGGCACGGTGTGTCTTGCCCTCAAGCCCAAGGGCATACCCGACGCCAGCTGCCTCGAATGTCTCAAGTCCCCAGCCTGGCTTGATCCACTCGTTGTGGATCTTTTCCGGTTCGTTAGCTGCAACCTCTTCGATCTCGATACCACCTTCGGTCGAGACAATTATCACCGGTCGCTTTTTCGATCGGTCGATCGTGATTCCTAAGTAAAGTTCGTTGGCGATATCCGCACCGCCCTCGATCAGCACCTTCCGGATTGGGACCCCCTCAGGACCAGTCTGCGGGGTTACCAACTGTGAACCAAGCATCGCACCAGTTAGCTCACCAGCTTCGTTGGGACTGTCGGCGAGCTTGATGCCGCCACCTTTCCCGCGGCCTCCAGCGTGCACCTGCGCCTTGACAGCGAAACGCGTGTATCCCTTCTCTGCGAGGTTTGTTGCCGCGACCACGGCAGCATCGACACCTTCAACAACTTCGCTATCCGGAACAGGNATCCCATACTGGCGCAGTAGCGCCTTGGACTGATACTCGTGTAGCTTCAAAACGTCGAGAGCAGGTTCGGACGACTCNTATAGACCANNGTCGCCGCCGCGATCTTCAGGGCATCACCTGGGAGNAAGGGAAGGAAGCCCATCCACAAAGCCTGTTGAATCGGCACATCGAGAAGTAGCGTGAAGTGCAGCAGTCCGCAGGTATAAACGAGCGCTGAGCCANCAAACATTANGNCCACAANGCGCGGCGTCGAAGCATCTTGACCTCCAAGAAGTCGNCCAATCAAGAAGGCTGCAAGCATCCAGCCCAGAATGTACCCAGCGGTCGCACCGGTTAAACCGGCCTCAAAGCCGGACCGCACCGGCAAACCAGCGCCCGCTGCGATGGCAAAGACCAATGGCCCGGCGACACCCCGTCCAGCACCCAACCAAGCCGCACCCAGATAAACCNCAAACGTCTGCAATGTGATCGGCACGGGTGTAAACGGCAGGGGGATGCGGATCTGCCCGGCGACAAATATCGTCGNCGCGAACACCAGGATAGTCGCCGTGTTAGNGACAGCGATGGACGCCGGTGATCGCTCNCTAATTAACTGTCGGTCTGTGGCTAACAATAGTGACCTTCNAGAAGTGAAAATCGACGGAAACCCGCGTCAACACGAGGCTACCCAGGGGCCATCCCGNGGTCAAGCTCATCTACGCGATCGTACGGCCGATCGTCTGGGCAATCTGCCGCAACTGCTCNATGAGTTCCACGAATTGGTCAGGGAANAGAGATTGNGGNCCNTCCGACATAGCTTTCTCAGGGTCGTGATGAACCTCGACCATCAAACCATCGGCGCCAGCAGCGACCGCCGCTCGTGCCATCGNCGCAACCTTGTCACGAAAGCCAGTCGCGTGGCTAGGGTCGGCAATGATCGGAAGGTGCGTCGCCTGTTGAACAACAGGAATTGCCGAGATGTCGAAGGTGTTTCGCAGCGCTGTTTCAAACGTCCGGATACCACGCTCGCAGAGGATTACGTCATGGTTCCCACCAGCGAGAATGTACTCGGCCGACATCAACANGTCCTCGATTGTCGCCGACANCCCACGCTTCAACAACACTGGTTTATTGCTACGCCCTAGAGCCTTTAGCAACGCAAAGTTCTGCATGTTGCGCGCCCCGATCTGGAAAATGTCGACATACTCGCTCATCAGTTCGACCTGNGAGGCGTCCATAACTTCAGAAACGGTTCCCAGGCCGTTCGCGTCAGCGGCCTCGCGCATGTAGCGTAAGCCNTCACCGCCCAAACCTTGGAACGAATACGGAGAGGTGCGAGGTTTGAANGCNCCGCCTCTCAGCACACGTGCACCGGCTTTGGCCACGATTTCAGCAATCGNGTGGATCTGCTCTTCGCTCTCAATCGAGCACGGCCCNGCCATAANGACGACGGGTTCGTCACCTACCTTGGCNTCACCGACTTGGATAATGGAATTTTCGGCTCGAAACGANCGNGATACCAGTTTGTAAGGTTTANTAATGCCAAANACTTCTTTCACGCTCTCGAGGACTTCGAGTTCGCGCGGATCAACTACTTCAACATTGCCGCCGACCGCGCCAATTACGGTGTGCTCCTCGCCGTTCGATCGGTGCGCATCGAATCCGAGCTCCGTTAATCTCTCGATTACGTGCTCAATGTGCTCCTCGGAGGCCTCTCGCGCCATCACAATGACCATGCCNTTACCTCCCAGNCCNCGNACGAGAGCNCGCGTAATTTTTTCNCTTNTCTTCATTTNTCTNNNAAGTAATTTGCTCCGAGTACGTATGTCATCTACGACGAGCTCGGANAATAACCAAAACGCTTCCTAGTCGCACGAACCCTGACCCATTTCGTCCCCGGTCAAAGAACTTCCTTTGCCCGTCACGCTGGTAATTCAACGTCCNAATTGTCTCTCGATCCGTCCGATGTAGCGAACGGCGTGCTGCTTTTAACTCAAAAAAACAGTTTCATCCTCGCTACGATCAATCTTCTCACGCACTTTCTTAATCACAGCTTGTGCGGCCACTTCCTGGGAATCATTCACGTTTCCCTTCTATCCCTACTCTCATCAGNCTGGGCCGTCATTGCCAACTGGCGCGCCGCCGCGCATAACGGTGCAACAAGCGTAGACACGGCACTCGCCGCGTCGACGACGACAGCATCAGCGCCACCCACCGACTCAATCGCGTCGATGATGGCGCTACCGACAACAACGCCATCAGCGTGGGGTCCCAGTGTGATGAGGTGCTCCGGCTTCTTGATGCCAAAGCCGACAACGAAAGGCTTCGTTGATAATTTGCGCATACGCTGCAGGAATTCAACGGTGCGACTTTCAATGGCACTTCGGGCCCCAGTCACACCGGTTACGGTGACGCAGTAAGAGAAATGGGTCGACGCCCCGTCGACTTTGCGAACACGGTCATCCGGCGCGTTGGGTGCCACCAGGAAGGTCAGTGAGAGACCGGTGGCACTACAACCAACTAGAAACTCGCCTGCCTCCTCGGGTGGCATATCGGCGATGATCAAACCGTCAACTCCGACTTGTACAGCGTCCTTGATAAACGCATCGATACCATACGCGTACACTGGGTTGCAGTAACCCATCAGAATCAAGGCGGTGTCTGTTCCCGAGGCGCGGATTTCCCGAACAGTTTCAAGCGTTTTACGCACCGTCATACCATTGCCCAACGCAACTTCACTGGCATGTTGGATCGTTGGCCCGTCAGCGAGGGGATCGGAAAACGGCATCCCGATCTCAATCATGTCGGAGCCGGCAGCAGCAAGTGCAGTCACGATTGGCACCGTAGCAGTAGTAGTCGGATAACCAGCAGTAATAAACGGCACCACCAATGGTCGGGAAGCTTCGCGTCCGGCAGCGAACGCAGAAGAAATGCGGTCGGACGTTTTCACCTCAGATCCTCCTCGGGATGGGCATCGAGATACTCTGTAATTACCTCGACATCCTTGTCTCCCCGACCGGACAAACACACAACAACGCGATCACTTTCACCAATGCTGTTGGTTTCTGCCATCTCGTAGAGCTTGGCGATGGCGTGGGCGCTCTCTAATGCAGGAATGATCCCCTCACAACGAGACAGCCGTTGTAACGCCTCAACCGCCTGGGTATCGGTGACGGATGTGTAGTTCACCCGACCCGTTTCCTTTAGATAGGAGTGCTGAGGGCCAACACCTGGATAGTCGAGCCCAGCCGAAATCGAGTGCGGCAACTGAACCTGACCGTCGTTGTCCTGTAACAAGTAGGACCGGGTGCCGTGAAGAATCCCTATAGCACCGCGTGACAGTGTTGCTGAATGACGAACGGTGTCGATGCCGTGTCCCGCGCCTTCAACTCCTACCATATTAATGTCGTCGTTGAGCCAGTCGGCAAACAAGCCAATAGCGTTGCTACCACCCCCTACACAGGCAATTAGCAGGCTGGGTGGAGCTTCCCCAGCTTCCAAGAGCTGAGCACGAACCTCACGACCGATAACAGTTTGAAAATCGCGCACCATCGCCGGATACGGGTGCGGGCCAACCACCGAGCCAAGAATGTAAAAGGTTGATTCAACGTTGGTCACCCAATCTCGGATCGCCTCGTTGGTAGCATCTTTCAGTGTNCGACTCCCGGACGAAACCGGAACCACCCGAGCACCCAAAAGTTCCATGCGAAAAACGTTAAGCCTCTGACGCCGCATGTCTTCCTCGCCCATATATACCGTACAGTCGAGGCCAAACATGGCAGCAACGGTGGCGCTAGCGACGCCATGCTGGCCGGCACCAGTCTCGGCGATCACGCGCTGTTTACCCATACGGCGGGCCAGCAACCCCTGGCCAATCGTGTTGTTGATTTTGTGGGCACCAGTATGGAGAAGGTCTTCTCGCTTCAACCAGATAGTGGCGCCGCCAATCTCGTCCTCGAGTCCACGGGCTCTGTACAACGGGGTCGGTCGTCCAGCGTAGTCACACAGGAGCCGCTCGAGTTCGGCAGTGAACTCAGCATCGCACATTGCTTCTGCGTGAGCCTGTTCGAGTTCACGCAGAGCAGGGATCAANGTCTCGGGGACGAAACGGCCCCCAAACTGGCCGAACCGTCCGTTCTTGTCAGGCAACTCGGTGTGTCGTGTTATTTCACTCATCGATAGGGCTCCAGGGCGCGGGCGAAAGCCAGCAATTTCGACCNGTCTTTCACTCCGGGTTCAGCCTCGACCCCAGATGAAACGTCGACCCCCCAAGGCCGAACCTTCTCAATCGCGGCACCGACATTGTCGGCTCGGAGGCCACCTGCCAACACTACGCGCCGACGCGAAGCCAACAGCGCTGCTACCTCCCAATCGGCCACGTGCCCGGTNCCACCGTACTCACCTGAAACATCGGCATCGATAACCAACGTGCAATCAGGGTGGGTCTCAGCCTGCNACAGCGCTNCTTCAGACGCCGTACCCGGCGCGAGACGAAGCACTTTCCATGCAGGTTTGGGCCAATCCGCGCACGACGTTGCTCTTTCATCGCCCACAAGCTGCACGAAATCTAAACCGGCCCCGGCGATCGTNTCTTTGAGCACCGCAGNCGATGCCTCTACAAATACACCGACCTTCCAGACGTCATCAGGGATTTCGCTAGCAATCGACGCTGCGTCGTCGACCGTCACGGCACGCGGGCTACCCGGCCAGAACACGAAACCAATAGCGTCAACCCCCGCAGTAACCGACAACACNGCATCGGCGATGTTGGTAATACCGCAAACCTTCCAGCACACCCGGCTCATGGGGACAACTCCTCGATATCGGCNAGGTCTTCGATGTCGGCGAGCTCAATTAGGCCAGTCTTCAGCCGCGGTGTTGGATTCGTCGTATTCCCAACATCTACAAGATCTCTTAGAACAGTACCTGGCTCCTCGGCCGTAACTATCGCGGTGCCGACCAGGACAGCGTCAAAGCCTGCCCCAGCCACCCGAGTCACGTCGGCAGCATCGGAGATGGCACTTTCGGCGACCGCGATGAGATCCATTGGAAGTTCCGGCGCCAATCGCAGAGCGTGTTCAACATCGACATCCATGGTGTCAAGGTTTCGGTTGTTGATGCCCACGATGCCGCTCCCTGACTCTACGGCGGACACAAGCAGCTCAGGTCGGTGGAACTCAACTAGAGCATCAAGACCGACCGAATGTGCAGCTTCAACGAATTCTTTGAGAGCCGAACCATCGAGAAGTTCTGCGATCAACAGTACCGCGCTCGCTCCGGCCGTCGCAGCGCGAAACACCTGATAGAGCTCGACGACGAAGTCCTTGCGCAGCGTTGGCAGCTCGATGGCCGTGCTGACCGCCATTAGTTGGTCGATCGAGCCCAAGAAGAAATGCTCTTCAGTCAATACGCTAACCGCCGCAGCGCCATTTTCTTGGTACGCGGTGGCGAGTTCGACCGGCTCAAGGTCGTCACACAGTCTGCCCCGTAGTGGACTTGCGCCTTTGACCTCGGCTATCACCGAAACACCACTAACCTCGAGAGCTGCCCGGAAACGCGCCCCAACGGCGTGGCGGCCGATTTCNTCCGCCTCGAAGCGTAATTCNGGCTCGCNAATCTGCGCACGGTGTCGCTGAGTAGTGGCACGTGCCCCTTCAACTAGATCTGAAAGCAGCAGGCTCATGATGATGCCCTTCGGGTGGCATTTACGAGTGCGTCGAGGCACTGCGCTGCGGCGCCACAGTCGATTGCCTTTCGAGCTTTTATTAACCCTTCTTCTAGATCATTAGCAGCGCCAGCAACATATATCGCCGCCGCCGCGTTCAACGCTACGACATCAGCCTGCGGCCCAGCTTCCCCTGCGAAGATTGAACGGATTGCGGCCGCGTTGTGCACGCTGTCACCGCCAGCTAAATCGTTGAGAGTGGCCGTCTCGATCCCGAAATCGGCCGGTTTAACTTGGTAGACATCAACTGACGATCCGTTCCACTCAGCAATCTTGGTCGGACCAATGGTTGAGATCTCATCCAGACCACCAGCTCCATGAAACACCAGCGCTTGCTCGGCACCGAGTTCACCCAGAACACGTGCCATGGTCTCAACGAGCGCCTCATCGTACACGCCAACGACCTGGCGCCGGGCTCCTGCCGGGTTACTGAGCGGGCCCAATACGTTAAACACGGTGCGTAAGCCGAGCGCCTTGCGTGGCTCGGTAGCGTGTTTCATGGCCTTGTGGTGAAACGGAGCGAACAAAAACACAAAACCAACCGACTCAAGGATCTCTGCCTGGCGTTGCGGATCATCGAGAAGGGTCACACCGAGCGCCTCGAGGACGTCTGCGCTCCCGCACTTACTTGAAACGCCACGATTGCCATGCTTGGCAACCATCACACCAGCGCCACCGGCTACCAAGGCCGCAGCAGTCGAAATGTTAATTGTGCTGGCCCCATCGCCACCGGTACCCGCGGTGTCGACGAGTCCATCGATATTAGTTGTCACCATGGTCGCCGCTTCGCGCATGGCCTCGGCACTCCCCGTGATTTCCTCGACGGTCTCGCCTTTCATGCGCAACGCCACTAGGTAGCAGGCAACCTGCGCCGGCGTCGGATCACCACTCATGATCGCCTGCATGACACCTCGCGCCTCGTCGCGTGTAAGGTCGCCGCCATCAATAACCTTTCGTATTGCGTTCAGAAACATTGGCTTATCGCTCGAGTTCGGCGCATATTAAGAGGAAGTTTTCGAGTATGGTTGGCCCGTCCGGAGTTGCGATCGACTCCGGGTGAAATTGCACGCCGTGCAACGCCCATTCACGGTGGCGGACACCCATTATCAACCCGTCGGCGGTCGCCGCAGTGACCTCAAGGCTTTCGGGGAGACTGTTGCGCTCCACAATGAGTGAATGGTAACGAGCAACTTCGAGCTGCTGCGGAAGACCTTTAAAGAGACCCTCTGCGCAATGCTCGACCTTGGCCGTCTTGCCATGCACAATCTCTGGCGCTTGAGCAATAACACCGCCGAATGTGGCGGCGACGGCCTGATGCCCTAGGCAGACCCCAAGAATCGGCACCTCGGGGCCCATTCCCTCGACGATCTTGCAGCAAGCACCAGCGTCCTCCGGGCGGCCCGGGCCGGGGGACATAACGATCCCTGTTGGAGCCTTCACTCGCACACTATCGACATCGATCTCATCGTTACGGTACACCTGAAGTTCGGCACCGAGTTCCCCAAGAGCCTGCACGAGGTTGTAGGTAAACGAGTCGTAGTTGTCGACGACCAGAATCATGACTCGGAGTCCTCCGCGCGGTTCGCCCAGGAGAGCGCCTGCAGCGCCGCGGCGGCCTTCTGATTGGTCTCGTCGTACTCACGGCGTGGTACCGAGTCAGTGACAATTCCGGCGCCCGCCTGCACTTCGGCGCGGCCGTTGCGCATGACGATGGTACGAATCGTGATGCAGGAATCTAAGTTGCCCGCAAAATCAGCGTACAGAATCGCCCCGGCGTAGACACCGCGAGCCAGCGGCTCAAGATCATCAATGATCTCCATAGCGCGAATCTTCGGTGCACCACTGACAGTCCCGGCCGGGAAGGCGGCGAAAAGTGCCTCGATCGGCCCAAACTCGGGTCTCAGTGTCCCCTTGACACTTGAGACTAGGTGCATGACGTGAGAGTAGCGCTCGATCTTCATGAACTCGGGTACCTGGACGGTGCCGTATTGGGCCACGCGCCCGACATCGTTGCGCCCTAAGTCGACCAGCATGAGATGCTCGGCACGTTCCTTCTCGTCCGCGATGAGTTGCTTTTCAAGCTCAGCGTCAGCCTCCTCATCGCCGCCGCGTGGCCGAGTACCGGCAATAGGTCGATTTTCGACCACACCATCACTCACTTTAACGAGCATCTCGGGCGACGACCCCACCACATGGGCCTGTCCTGTATCAAGAAGGAACATGTAGGGCGACGGATTGATAGCCCTCAGCGCCCGGTAAACACTCAACGGGTTGGCACCCGTCTCACAGCTAAGGCGCCGTGACAATACGATCTGGAAAGCGTCACCAGCCGAAATGAGCTCCTGCGCATCCTCCACTGCGGCACAAAAAGCTTGACTGCTAAGGCTTTCTGTAATTTCACCAAGGGCGTCTAGCCCCTGTTCATCGTCAGGGACTTCATCAAGAGGCGCTGCGTGATCAGGCTCAGCATCGAGCACTTCTGACAAGTGCTCCAACCGGTCAATTGCCGTTTCGTAGGCAGTTTCAATCTCCTCTGTGGTCGCCCTCTCGTGAACACGTGCGTTGGCGACCAACACAACCCGGTGACGAAGGTGGTCAAACGCTAGTACGCTGTCGTAGTAGGCAAGGCTTACCCACGGCATATTGCCGTCTGGTGGGTTGCTCGTTGGGATATCTTCAACCCAACGAATGGCGTCGTACCCGATGTAGCCGACTGCCCCTCCTGTAAAAGGCGGTGCCCCAATTACCGGTTGCGCTTTGTAGCAACGCTGGAGTTCTCCAAGCGCCGCCACCGGATCGCCCGGGATCTGCTCTCGAGCACCGTTAGCACCGAGCTTAACCAGGCCCGAGGCATCGCCCTCGACCTCGAGAAATGGGTCCCCACCTAGAAAAGAATAGCGGCCAATGTGTTCGCCGCCCTCGGCACTCTCGAGCAGAAATGGTCGCCGTAAGCGACCAGTAATACGGAGGTAAGCGCTCACCGGTGTCAAAAGATCGGCGAGGCGTTCTGCGCATACCGGGACAAAGTTTCCTCGCTTCGCCGCGGCGGCGAACTCGGGAAAATCCGGAAAAACACGCAGACACCTCGACCGTTCAATCAACGGCCTAGCCTCCGTTCGGTTGTTTCAGTGAGGGAGCGACGGAAAACGGGAGCTGGACCCTACCAGGACCAAAACCAATGTCGCCAGGCGTGGGGGGNCAGCGCAGACGGAGCTCGGTCGCCGGTTCGAGAGTACCGGATTAAGATTTTGCCGCGCATAAGCATCGCCCCGTTGCTGAGTTTGGATGGTAGCAACGGCGCTGCGCGGCGGTCAATCGTCGTGGGAGCTTAGTTCATTCATCAATAGGCGCTCCGCGACATTCCGCATTGCGTCCAAAGGCTCGGCGTCGGGATCATCCATCAAGAGCCGGTACTGAGCAGCAGCCTGGCGAATGAACATCTCAAGCCCCTCTATAGTNGTACAACCTCTCTCGGTAGCATGACGAAGCAAGGGCGTGGTGGGTGGCCGGTACACCATGTCCAAGACGACCTCCCGGCCGGTCAGCCATTCCGGAGGGAAGGGGGTTGACTCTGCCATGGGCGTACCCTGCATACCTACGGGTGTGGCGTTAACAATGATGTCAAAATCACCGACTTCAAGTTGCTCCAACCCACCACCCGAGCAACGGGAGAGCTCTGCGGCCTCTTTGGCGCGTGCCTCCGTTCGATTGAGGATCGTCACAGCAGCACCGGCGGCTACGAGGGCTGATGCTCCAGCCCGCGCGGCACCGCCCGCACCAACCACAGCGATCCTTGCCGTTTCTACTGGTCGTACAGTGGCTAGGGCCTCGACCAGCGCACCACCATCGGTGTTATAGGCGGCAAAACCACTATCTTCGAATACCACAGTGTTAGCCGCCCCAACGGTTGTCACTAGATCATCTTGACGAGTGCTGCGTGACGCGATCTCGTCCTTGAACGGCATCGTCACGCTTAAACCCTGAAAATCCATTTCACTCACCAAATCGAGCACGGAATCAAGATCTTCACCGGCGATGGGAATGTAAGCGACATCCAGGCCACGCTCTTGGATAACAGAGTTAAAAATCGCTGGCGACAACGAATGCGAGATCGGGTGACCAATGAGCCCACATAGCTTTGTGCCCTTCTGCCAGCGGTTTATCTGAAACTCGTCGACGAGTTCTCGAAGAGACCACTGGCCGGCGGCGACTTCGTTGCCCACAGACACTGCCGCGTAAATGAGCGCCGCACCCTGCCCGGCTGCAAGCAACCGACTCGCCTTGCCAGCTTCGCCCATGCAAAAACAGGTGGCCGGCTGTCCCGACATGATCAGCTGTTTGCCTACACTCAGTAAAGGAAGAGAATCAGACGGGACTTCGGCGGTAGCAACCAGCTTGGCCATCGACGGCGCTAGTCTGCCGANTCTTTCTGCCTTTTGCGAAAGATCAGCAGGCCGGGCCGAATTCCAATGATGCGACGCAACTACCGGACATTGAGCATCATCGAGAAAGTCAGCAACCCACTCGGCGTCGAGTTCAACGTCAATGAATGCCGCACCGGAGGCCGCAGCTTCTTCAAGAAAACGTCGCCGGTCTAATTCGTCACCGTCAAAGCCACCATCCTGCCACATCGGCCTCAGGGTAAAACCAACCGGGACGGGACTGTTCATCACTAGATCAGTTAGGGCTTCGCGCGTGAGGTCGTGCAGGGTATCGAGCGCATCGAGACGAATCTCGACCAAGTCAGCGCCTTCGAGATGGTCGAACTGTTCCCGGAGTGCAGCCGTGTTCGGCCCATCTAGACTGACACAAATACGAGTGTCTGAGCCAAACGGCCACAGGGGGCGACGCTTCATTGTTTGGCCAGCTCGCGGATCTCGACCACCAAGGACGGAGACAAGCACAACTTGTCTGTAGAGTCGGCCACGACGCTAGCCCTCAGTCGGTCTCGTCACGGCACAAAGCCACGGCCGTTGGGTGACTAATACTGGGTTTATTGCCACACAGTGCACATTCAACATCACGAGTGACATGCACCGATCGAAACGACGTGTCGAGCATATCGACAAGCAATAATCGCCCCACCAGTGAAGATTCAGCACCGATCGCGAGTTTAAGCGCCTCGGTCGCTAGAATTGTACCGACAACGCCGGGCAACGATGCCAAAACCCCAGCCGCATGGCATGGCGCCTGCTCGGCTGGTGGGGCAGGGAAAATGCACCGATAACAAGGGCCCTCCGGTGGGCATACGACAGTAATTTGGCCTTCAAATTGATAGATACTGCCAGTAACGAGTGTGGTTCCAGCTAAGACGCAGGCGTCGTTGACAACATACCGTGTGGCAAAATTATCGCTACCATCGATGACCAGGTCCCACCCCTTGATCAATCCGACCGCGTTGGTGGCCGTGAGCCGATCAACGATTGATACCAGCTCAGTGTCCGGGTTCAAGCCACTGAGGGCCTCCGCTGCAACTCTGGCTTTTTTACCATTGAGATCATCTACTGAGAACAAAATCTGACGCTGTAGGTTCGACAGGTCAACGCTGTCGTCATCGAGCAACCCGAGCTTGCCAACACCTGCCGCCGTCAGGTATTGCGCCGCCGAGCAACCAAGCCCACCAACACCCACCAGCAACACGCTAGTGTCGAGTAGCCGCTGCTGCCCGGTGTGGCCAATGTCTGGCAAAGCTAGGTGCGCTTGGTAACGTTCTACTTGCTCTGCTGAGAATCGTTCGTCACTCATTGGACTTTGCCCTCTCCCCGCAAATCCCAATGGATTGGCGCCGAGCGTCGATAATCCTCCGATTCCACTTGGATCGTCGTATGAGTGATTGAGAACTGGTGCCGAAGCAGTTCGTTGATTCGGCTGAGCAATGTATCTGATTCCACCAGCGTCGTCGTACGGACCTCAACGTGGCATGACATCGCGTTCATCCCGGAGGTAAGGCTCCAAATGTGTAAATCGTGAACACCGATAACACCTTCAATCTCCGCAATTGCCCTACCTACCTCTTCGAGTTCCATGCCCGATGGAATTGCCTCGAGAAGCACGTCTACGGACTCACGCAACAAACGATAAGCACCGAAAATAATAATGAAGCCGATCAGNATCGAGAGAATCGGGTCAACCAAATAATTGCCAGTCAGCAACATAAAGAGACCACCTGCCACCACCGCGACGGAAGAGAGAAGGTCGCCGAGGACGTGCAGGTAGGCACCGCGCATGTTGAGGCTACCTCCATGCCCAGATAGGAATACAAGCCCAAGGGAGTTAGCAAAAAGGCCGATGGTCGCCACTACCAACATCGTTCCAGTGGAAATTTCCGGAGGCTCGAAGAAGCGCTCATACGCCTCCCAGAAAATGAACAGAGACATGACGACTAGGGTGACCCCGTTGACGAGTGCGGCAAGCACTTCAAGTCGGTACCACCCATAGGTCTTGCTTTCTGTTGCTGGTCGAATGGCCAACCCCAGTGCCAAATAGGCCAGGCCAACCGCCAACACATCTGTAAACATGTGACCAGCATCGGCAAGCAAGGCCAGGCTATTCGACAAGTAACCGCCAATGACTTCGGCTACAAGGATCACAGCAGTGAGCATTAGAGTAATCCGCAAACCTCGCCGCTCGGCGATACGATGGCGTCCGGTGGAGTCGGAACGGCTCCCGTTGCTATGAGAGTGGGTGTGGGCGTGCATTTTGCGATCCTAGCAGGCTAACGGGTCGCTGCGACTTGGCCGAGTGTCTGCAGCAGAATATGGGCAGCGTTCGCCGCGGTGATGCCACTCGGGTCGATGCCGGAGGCAACTTCAACGATATCGAACGCCACCACCGGCTGGTACCGCCAGATTTCAGCTAAAAGCGTGAGGATTTCTCGAACGTTGGGACCACCCGCCACCGGGTAGCCGGTTCCAGGGGCATGTGATGAGTCCAGCAGGTCAATGTCTAGGCTGATGTACAGGGGCATCCCGGCCGTCAAATCTTGGATCTTGGCCGCCACCGCTGCGCTGCCGGATGAATGCCACTGGCGCGCCGAGATTACGAGCCCAGCCGTATCCATGACCTTAAGTTCTTCAAAGGAGTATGACCGTACCCCAGCAATGCACGTTGTGG
Source organism: Acidobacteriota bacterium (assembly GCA_002722645.1). Taxonomy (GTDB): domain Bacteria; phylum Acidobacteriota; class UBA890; order UBA890; family UBA890; genus UBA890. The sequence goes on along the minus strand of PBML01000043.1, from coordinate 16,716 downwards.
CACGGTCAAACCCACCCCGATCCCACACTCTTGGAACGACACAGGCGTGTGACAACGGATCGCCGTCGTATGACTCAAAGCAATCAGGATGCGCATCGAGCAAGATGAACGCCATTTCTCCAAGTACGTTGCGTGCTGCGGTAGCAAGCGGCGGAGTCACGGAATGATCCCCACCGAGACCCAGTAAGAAGGCATTGGGGTTCTCCTCCAGAGCCCGTGTGCCGGCATCTACAATCGCTTCCCATCGCTCTTCCCCAGTTGCTTCGGCAGGCCCAACATCGCCGCAGTCGATGACTCGAATGTCTCGGATGGGACAGCCAACTTCGTTAATCGCTTCGGCAGTGCAAGCCCATTCACGGATTGCGGATGGCCCGGCCTCAGCCCCTGAACGAAAAGCTTGGTTGCTCCCAAACGGGCAACCAACGACTACAACCGTCTTGGCAGCTTCAGTAGTGCTACTAAGACCAAACCAGGGGTCAATGGCACGCATGTCGCGAGGGTGCCTACACCGCTGTGCTGCGTCAAGCTCTACGATCCGAACTGCGCAACGGAATCAAGCATTCCCCGTTTTGACGCTCTGCCATGCCACGGCTACGCTCTTGTCTTCCCATCTTGAGAGAGGAAGAGAGCCAGCGTGCCGTCGAAAAAAAAATATGAGGGCTTTACCACAAAAGCGGTCCATATCGGGCAGAACCCGGACCCGTCTACTGGCGCCGTCATCCCACCAATCCACGCCACATCTACATACATTCAGGAAGAGTTCGGGGTTCCGGGCGAGTATGTCTACAGTCGCAGTGGCAACCCAACACGTCGCAATCTCGAGATCAACCTGGCAGCCCTTGAAAATGCCGATCATGCCGTCGCCTTCGCGAGTGGCACGGCTGCCGTTGACGCCTGCCTTCGTTTCTTAGGGCCCGACGACCACGTTGTGTGTTCCGAGTCCGTCTACGGCGGCACTTATCGGCTCTTCGAACAAGTCTTACGCCGCACCAGCGGGCTCGACTTCACATACGTCAATACCTCGGACCTTGAAGCTACCGAAGCGGCATGGAACGAGCAAACCCGGATGCTGTATATCGAGACGCCGAGCAACCCACTAATGCAGTTGACTGACATAGCCGCGGCGGCAGAATTAGCCCAGAGCACTGGCGCCCTACTGGTGGTCGACAACACATTCATGTCTCCCTACCTACAGAGACCTTTGGATTATGGGGCCCACTTGGTACTGCACTCGACAACAAAGTTTCTCAACGGGCACTCTGACAGCATTGGCGGTGTCGTTTGTACCAATCGGGAAGATCTTGCAACCAGCCTCGACTTCATCAGCAAGAGTGCCGGAGCAACGCTGTCACCGTTCGAAGCCTGGCTCATCCAACGCGGTGTTAAAACTATGGCACTGCGCATGGAACGCTCGCAGGAGACTACAAAGAGGCTCGCCGCGATCCTAAACGATCATCCGAAGGTCCAACACGTCTATTATCCGGGCCTAGAGACCCACCCGGACCACGCCCTGGCGAAGCGTCAAATGAGCGGCTTTGGCGCTATGTTGAGTTTCGATCTCGCCAACTTCGACGCTGTCAAAATCTTTCTTGACGCTCTCAATGTGATGGTGTTGGCGGAAAGCCTTGGGGGCGTGGAAACATTGATTTCGCACCCAGCCTCAATGACACACGCCTCGATTCCGGAGAACGTGCGCCGTGATCGCGGTATCGGTGACGGGTTAATCCGTATTTCAGTTGGCATAGAGGATACTGAGGACTTGGTGGCGGACCTCGAACAGGCANTGGAANNCTTAGGCTAGTCAAGCTGTTTNATTAGCCAATCCANGTAAGCAACTGAGNCNCCNACGANNGGCAAAGCGACAACTTCTGGGCAATCGTACGGATGCAGTTTCTCAAGNGTAGNTGTCAACTCTTTCAGGTGTGCCTCGTCCGTCTTACAGACTAAGAGGACCTCTTTATCGTCGTGAAGGTTGCCCTCCCACCAATAAAGAGAGCGCACACCCTCAACGATATTCACACATGCTGCCAACTTTCCTTCGACCAAAACGGACGCCAGCCGTACCGCAACCACTTTGTCTGGGGCCGTACTTAACACCACCATTGCTTGCTTTGACATCAACCCTTCCAGTTCTAAATAGGATGCCTCGTCTGCCTCGAAGTGGTTGTCATAAAAGGACTTCCCTGCTACCATCCGCCTCGCTAAGCGCCAAGCTTACTTGTAAGCTTTATGCTTAGGGGCGAATGCGGCGGCACGTGTATAAATGTATAAATGAGACAGATGACAACCGCTTCTAAGCGGGCATCATCGGCAAAGTTCAAGCTTTTTGCAACGCCCGGTAGTCCACTACACCGGAGCTACAGCCTCCTTCTCTTAATACCGGGTTTGCTATGCCGCTGATCACGCACATTCACGCCATTGAGATCCTCGACTCGCGCGGCAACCCAAGTCTCGAGGTTGATGTGATAGCCGATGACGGCAGCTTTGGCCGCGCTGCCGTCCCATCAGGCGCCTCCACCGGCCACGCCGAGGCCCTTGAGTTACGGGACGGCAATCAGAATCGCTACAACGGCAAGGGTGTGTTGCAAGCAGTCAATAATGTCAACGGCACCCTTTACGAGGCACTCGCTGGTATCGAGATTACTGACCAGATTCGGATCGATCGCACTCTCCTCGAAATCGACGGTACTGATAACAAATCAAATTTGGGCGCCAACGCACTTCTAGGTGTCTCTCTCGCGGCAGCTAAATGTGGAGCTAAAGCCAGCGACCTACCTCTATTCCGTTACTTAGGCGACGATCAAACCAACATCCTTCCAGTGCCGTTGTTAAACGTTATTAATGGCGGAGCACATGCGGACAATAATCTCGATGTTCAGGAATTCATGCTCGTGCCGGCCGGCTTCGACACTTTCAAGGAAGCCCTCCGTGCTGGCACAGAGTGTTTCCATGCCCTGAAAAAACTCCTCAATGAGAAGGGGATGAGTACAGGCGTGGGGGATGAAGGCGGCTTCGCTCCTGAATTAGCAACCGCACGCGAATCCCTTGATTTGCTCATGGCCTCCATAGAAACCGCAGGGTTCAGACCGGGAGACCAGGTCTACGTCGCACTCGATGTCGCGGCCGGCGAAGTCGGTACCCGCGAAGGGCCGCCGTATCGTTTGCCAGGCGAAGGTCTGGAGGATGCCTCATCTGAGCAACTCACTGACTGGTACGCTAGTCTGTTGGCTTCTTATCCGCTCGTCTCGATCGAGGATGGGCTGGGTGACGAAGACTGGAACGGGTGGAAGAAACTTACCGAGGCACTTGGAGAAAAGGTGCAGCTTGTTGGCGACGATCTATTCGTGACTAACACTGACCGCATAAAACGAGGCCTAAGCGAAGGCATCGCTAACGCTGTTCTAATCAAACCGAACCAAATCGGTACGCTCAGTGAAACTCTGGCAGCGGTCAAACTAGCTAGCAGTAGTTCTTATGGTGTAATGATCTCCCATCGTTCTGGGGAAACCTGCGATACGACTATCTCCGATCTCGCCGTGGCATCCGGATGTGGTCAAATTAAAGCTGGTTCGGCCTCGCGCGGTGAGCGTATTGCTAAGTACAATCGTTTACTTCGCATAGAAGAATCGTTGGGCGAAATGGCTTCTTTTGCGGGAGCAACGACATTCCGTCAGGCTGTGGGGAACTGACATGCAAGTCCGAATTCGAATTCCACGCCGGAAGCTACGCAGACTAGTATCGCGCAACCAGAGTAAGCGGTCCGGACAGACGGTACTAATCATCGTACTGGGTGCAGTATTCGGGAGCATCTATGCGTTGCTCGGTGAAAGCGGGATGGGCTCAAACATGAATATGCGTGCACGCGCCACCCAGTTGCGCCACGAAATCTCTGCCAAGGAACAGGGTAATCGAGAGTTGCGCGACGTGATCCGTCCATTGCGTGAAGCTGATCCTGACGCCATCGAACGCATCGCGAGAGAGAAGCTTTACATGGTACGCCCGGGCGACATCCTGTACATGTTACCCCCGGAATCCCGACCCAACCCTCCGGTGCTAAACGAGCCCGGACCGCCAACGGCACCGCCGGTGCCTCCCAAGCGCTGAGCGGATCGATGGCACGCCTTGGCATCTTCGGGTGGGGCGTCGTCGCTCCCAACAGCTCCAATATAGACTCCTTCGCTCGCAACCTGTCGTCGGGCGAATCCTGGCTCACCGCCTTTGACGGCTTCGGTCCATCAACTTTTTTGGTTGGCAATCCTGAATTCGACTTCAACGACTACCGTAACTGGATCGATCAACGCTTTCCGCCAAGCAAATTTCCCCAGTTAACGCAAAAGATGGGCTGTACAACACTTTACGCCGTTGGCGCGTTCATCCAAGCGCTGGAACAAAACCCCGGAATTGAAGACACCTTGAAGGATCTGGGCCCCGAGGCGCAGGTTTTGATTGGCTCCGGTGTCGGCGATCTACCTACGCAGTACAACATCAGTGTCGAACTTCACGACGCACAACGACGTTGGAACCGATTCTGGGCAAGCCCCGAGCAAAATGCCGATCGAGAGGCCTACGAAAAGGCCGACGAAACTGAACGTGAAAAACTTTCGGGCGAATGGAACATTCCACCGGATCCTCGTCCCCTGCCTGTCGATAGCTTTGAACGGGAAGCAACCTACACCAACTGGGACGAGTTTTGGATGCAACGATCGGAATCACTACGAGTGTATCTCGCCGAGTTCGAAGCGATCGAATCCATGGCGATCGAGGGCGACATCGATGCAGGCAAGCTCTCCCTGATCCGGAAAAAACGTGGCAGCCTTCGACGTCTCCAGATGAAATGGGGGAGCCCAGAGGCGCCGTGGCTATCGGTTTCCCCTAATCTGATCTGGAACATCGTCAATACACCCGCATCGCAGATCTCGATGCTAGGCGGCCTAACCGGCGCAACCTACGCGCCGGTTGCCGCCTGTTCCTCGTTTGGTGTCGCCCTCAAAGTCGCTTTGCAAACGATCAATTCAGGCGAGGCGAAGGCAATCGTCGTCGGCATGTCAGACCCGGCGCCCCACCCCCTTCTTGTGGGTGCGTTCTACCGAGCACACGTTGCCGCCGCCAACGGCGCACCTTCACTTCCGTTAACCAACATGCGGGGTACTCACATTTCTGGCGGGTCCGTAGTTTGGATCGTCGGCGACTACGATTACATGGCAGCGCAGGGCTATAAACCCTTGGGGCTCGAGATCCTAGGCGTCGGTGTCACTTCCGATGCTCGGCACATCATCACGCCCTCTAAGGAAGGACCGCTGAATGCCATCCGCATCGCCATGGACAACGCCGACGTCTCCGGCCATCGCTTCGGTACCTGGGACTTGCACGCGACTGCGACACCTGGAGATTATCAAGAGGTCAACACCTTGCGAGAAGTGTTTCCAAACAGCCTAGTGGTCACGGCCCGCAAGGGAGTGTTTGGCCATGGCATGGCAGCATCCGGGGGCTGGGAGCTAACGGCACAGTATCTGGGGCTGGCGAACGGCAAGCTCGACCCAACCCCGCTAACTGCAGACACCATCAATCCGGCGATAGAAGAAGCACCCTACGAATATGTCTTTGACAAAGCCCGGAAGGCTCCTCCTGGGCTTGCCGGCAAGCTTTCGATGGGTATTGGGGGCGTTAATGCCTGTGTGATTTCTCGACTCTGGGACGAACCTCCCGCAGACTGATGCACTCTCGCAATAATTTAGTTAGTTCCTAAGTTTCGTCGGGCCTCCAATCACCGATCTCGTTCTTCTGGCTAGTGTTGATTGACGGATTCGGTGCATTGGCGTACCTTCGAACTTCTGGTTGCGGGGTGGAGCAGTCAGGTAGCTCGTCGGGCTCATAACCCGAAGGTCGGCAGTTCGAATCTGCCCCCCGCTACTCGGCGAAAGCCGCCACATAAAAGGGGTTCAGCCGTTTTGGCTGGACCCCTTTTGGTTTCATGAGAAGTTGAAAATAAACGAGAGGCAAGCCTAGCTACCTACCTGTTGCCCAAAAGTAATTGAATATGATTCACGATGTTGGTGCGCAACAAATGTCAACTTATTGCCAAAAAAACCGCGGCCACCACGTTCCAACACATCGTCTCTTATTTCAATATCACAATATGCATGCTCTCGGCCACAACCGACCCTTATTCGGATCCTGGATCGAAGTCCGGAAAGGTACGATCCCTCTCGGAGATCACCTTAGGCTCAATAGGCCACCGAAAGTCGAAAGTCGGATCGTTATAGCGAATTCCACGGGCTGACCCCGGGGCAAACATCTCACTCATGTAGTAGTGAATCATCGTATTCGGCGAGGTCGTCACCCACCCGTTGGGGCAACCCGCCGGTACATGGAGACTCAACCGATCCTCGGCCGAAATTTGCACGGACACCCACTGCATGAAAGTTGGAGATTCCGATCGGAGGTCGAGGATTATGTCGTAGAGGGATCCAGTCATACAGGAGAGCGTTTTCGCCTCTGCGTCGGGACCAATCTGGTAGTGAAGCCCACGGAGAGTTCCATAGTGCAGGTTCTCAGAGAGGTTGCCTTGGACTGCCATTGGCGCCAGACCATGCGCAGCGAACTCCTCCGTACAGAAATGACGCCGGAATGCCCCTCTTTCGTCAGTAAAAACTTCCGGCTCGATGAGCCACACTCCGGGTAGCTCCAGCTCAATGAATTTCATAAAACGATAATCACCTGTCCACGGGGGAAAGTAACGCTCATCCCTCCCTGACAACCTAGCTCGGTGCGAATATGCCCGAGAATTTCATCGAGACTCTGGAATGATGTGAGGGGTGGGGAGGGGCACGATGAAGCGTCCCCCGGCTTCGATATAGTCCTGCTGTTGACTCACGATCTCGTCGGTAAAATTCCAGGCAAGGATCAAAGCGTAGTCCGGACGATCTTCGACCAGACGCTCAACTGGGAGAACCGGCAAGTGCATGCCTGGCGAAAAGGTTCCCTGCTTGAGAGGACTCTTATCGACGAGGTAGGCGACCAAGTCGGAGCCGATCTCCATGAAGTTGAGGAGAGTGTTGCCCTTGGCGGAGCTACCGTAGGCAACAATTCGCTTGCCTTCACTCCGCAGACGGTTCAAGAGATCCACTAAGGAAGAGCGCAGTTCGTACACCCTGGTGGCGAACGCCTCATAGGTCTCGAAATCGCATAACCCAGAATCCTTTTCCTCCGCACAAAAGCGAGCCGGTGCGTCAGTCACCGCATGACTGGCTCCTTGACGCTTAACAAACACCCGGAGCGAACCTCCGTGAACCGGCTGGTGCCGGACATCAAAGATTTCCATTCCGTGTCGTGCAAAAAGCGCCGACAGAGCAGTCACTGAAAAGTAGGAGAGATGCTCGTGATAGACCGAATCAAACTCCAGATGGTCGAGCATGTCCCGAACATAGGAATTCTCAAATATGAAGATGCCCTCATGGTCGAGGGCCTCGAGAAGTCCCCGAACGAATCCGTTCATGTCATCGAGATGCGCAAAAACATTTGTCGCAAGGATGCATGCAGCTGGCCCATATTCCGTGCGTATCCGTTCCCCAACGTCTTCGCTGAAAAACTCGTTAATAGTTTCGATTCCACGCTCTGTGGCGATCTCGGCAATGTTCACCGCCGGCTCTACTCCGAGAAGACGTAAGCCCCGACCTTCGAAGTTGCTCAGGAATGTGCCGTCATTCGACGCCACTTCGACCACGAGCTGGTCTGACTGGAAGGCAAAACGCCTTATTACCTCATCCGCAAAAGACGAAAAATGGGCCCGCATCGTATCTGAGGTTCCAGACACGTAGATGTAGTCACGAAACAAAAAGGCCGGATCAACGATTTCAAGCAGCTGGACCAGGGAACAGTCAGCGCAAAGGAAAACATCGAGGCGAAACCTCGGCTCTTCGTCATCGAGCTGGTCTTGTTGCAGAAACCTATTTGCTAGCGGGGACAAGCCGAGGTCGAGGAAGCGCGAAAGCTGGCGGCTCCCGCAAATTCGGCACTCTTCGCGTCTCGTTGCAAGTTGTTCCATAGCAACTAGTCCTGGATCAGAGATAGTGCGGTTCAGGAATTGGGTGCAGGAACTTCACACCTCGCTCCCGCATCTCCTGTTCCTGTTCCAATATCTCGCGCGCGAAGTTCCAAGCAAATACCACCACGACATCGACGGGATCAGAGCGCATCTGCTCCGGACTCACGATCGGAATATGAGACCCCGGAGCAAGAGTGCCAATTTTCATGGTGCTTTTGTCTGCCACATACGCGACTAATCCCTCGTCCAGTTCACAGAATTGGATCATCGATTGTCCTTTGGCAGAAGCCCCATACCCAACTACCATTTCCCCCGACTCGCGAAGCGAGGACAGTTCGGCTCGCAGTAGTCGTTTCTGGGTCTTCGCGCGATCGCCGAATTGCTGCCAAACCTCAAGTCCAAGGATACCGGCAGACTGCTCCTCGGCGAGCATCTCGGTCACCGCCGGTGTAGGAGAACGTCCTCCGGCAGCGTGTGTCACGTACGCACGCACCGTGCCCCCATGTATCCAGATGTGCTCTACATCGAAAACAGCGAGTTCGTGCATGGCGCACAACCGTATGATGCTGTCCAGACTGTGGTAACCGATGTGTTCGTGAAAGACTTGGTCGTACTGTAATTCGTGGTACATGTTCAAGAGGTGTGGAACCTCGATCACAGCGGTTCCCTGTGGCCCGAGTAGCAGCCCAAGGCCAGCAATTAAACCGTGCAAATCTGCTACGTGGGCCAGCACGTTGCGGGCGACGACGATGTCCCACTCGCCGTGCTGGGCGAGCACCTCACGCGCAACTTCCTCGCCGAAGAAATCTACACGCGTAGGAATTCCAGCTGCATTTGCCTTCTGCGCAATGTTGCGCGCTGGGTCTACGCCCAATACTTCGCTGCCACGAGACTTGAATTCTTTGAGCATCGTGCCGTCATTACTGGCGATCTCGAAGATCGAGGGCATTTCCGGGTTGCCCGCACAGACTAGAACCGCGTCGGCGAACTCTTGACAGTAGCGACGAATCGACGCAGGGATGCCTGTTTCCCACACGTACTCCGAAAACAGCATTGCCGGATCCAACACTTCTCTAGTCTGAAGGTGCCGGCACTCCTTGCAGATCACAAGTGTCAAGGGAAGCCGTTGCTCATTCTCGATGGCTTTTGAGGACAGTAGAAACGCATCTGCAGGCACAACGGAACCGTAATCCAGAACAAGCTCGTAGTCGGACGAATGGCAAATGCGACAGGCGTAAGAACTCACAATGACACTTCCCGGTTGAGAAGTTCCTCGAATGCATCGAGTTGGCTCATCGAATATTCGCGCATGGATGCATCCCCGGTGGTGTGCTGATGTTTGTACCAATCTGTGGTGAGTTGCATCGTCTTACTAAAGTCCACAACCGAGCGCCACCCTAGGTAGCGGCGGGCTTTGGTCGAATCAAGCTGAAGCAGCATACTTTCGTGAAATGGTGCAGTCGGTAGCCGCTCGATCGTGCCTTCACCCCAAGCTTCGACCGTCGCTTGAGCGCCATGCTCTACGGTCTTTGTGTTATCAACCGGCGGGCCAAAGTTCCAGGCTCCCTGAAAAGCCTTACCTTCTTCGACAAGCCGCTTACCAAGGAGGAGGTATCCGGCAAGTGGTTCGAGAACAAATTGCCAAGGGCGTGTCGCCTGCGGGCTGCGCAGCTTGATCGGAACTTCATCGCGCAGGCTACGCACGCAGTCTGGAATCAATCGAAACTCCGACCAATCGCCACCCCCAACTACATTGCCTGCACGTGCGCTCGCGACCCAGGCAGTTTCTTCTTCTTCAAAGAAACTGCGGGTAAAAGATGAGATTACGATTTCTGCCCCCGCTTTGCTTGCACTGTAAGGATCGACTCCTCCGAGGCGATCGTGCTCACGGTACCCCCAGACCTGTTCCACGTTCTCGTAGCATTTATCTGAGGTGATCATCACTGCAGCAGCCACACACGGGTGCGAGCGCACGCAATCAAGAATGTTTGCGGTTCCCATTACGTTCGTCTCAAAAGTCGCCAGCGGGTCTCGGTAGGCAACACCCACGATGGCCTGGGCGGCCAGATGAAAAACGATCTCGGGATTAAATTCCTCGAAAACATCGGATAGCGCTTTCGCGGTTCGCACGTCACAAAATTGATCGTCATCCGATGCAAGTTCTGCTGAACTGAACATGGACAGAGGCGAAGTCGGCGGCAACGCAACTCCGACGGTCGTTGCGCCCATTTTCCGGAGCCAAAGGGTGAGCCAGGAGCCTTTGAAACCAGTGTGCCCCGTCACCAAGATGCGGCGACCAGTGTAAAAAGAAGTTAATGCCTCGGCGAGACCTGTCAATTTATTATCACTCCCAGTGTCACCGAGAGAGAAACTCTCTGCGACATCCAGAACCTATCTTGAGAATGCCTCATACCCTGCTCACACCTTCCTGTCGAACCTAAAACAGCCCTACCCCACCGTCCTCCGCCAAAGTTCGCGGGAACCGAACTTCACGAAGTCAACGTGGCCCCAGTTTACCGCCACAAATAGCAACCGCGATCATGAGACTACAATTGGATCCGTTCTCGGGCTCAGACCAGGAATTATACTTCTGTATCTGCTTTTTGCTTTCACATGTTCAGTTCACAACTTGAATTCATTGGAGCTAGCCATGAAATCTGCATCAGTTTCGGGACTTGTTCTCCTTTCCTTTCTATTCCTGCTCATCGGTTGCAGTCCCGATGTCTTAAGACAGGACAGTGCTGAATATGTAGACCTCTTGAATCTTTTTGAAGAGTTTCGCGACTTCTCGGAGGTTGATCATCAGCAACCTGGTTTCGCTACAGCTATGGAGAATAAGTTTAGCGAACTGCGGGAGTTCCAAAGCCGCTTAGCCAGCTTCGACATAGGCAGTTGGCCCGTCTCCGAACAAATCGATTACCACCTGGTCCGTGCCGAAATGAACGGCCTTGAGTTCCAGCTGCGGGTTCTCCGCCCCTGGGTTCGTGATCCGGCGTTCTACATTGATGGAAGAGGCGGACTGGGAAGACTTCCAGAACTGCCCATCGAAGAAGACCACCTAAGCGAGTTTCAATCGCGGCTCAGGACAGTCCCTAGTCACTACGAGCAGGCAAAAGCGAATCTCGGTGGAGGCAACCTATCCGAGATACCTGGTGACCTTGCAATCCTGGCTATTCGCAGACTGGAGGAAAATGATGATTCCTTCGCGGAATTTATCGGACAACTGAGCGAACATCATCCTGGTCTTGTGGCGGATGCCCAAGGAGCCCAGGCAGCAATTGACGGTTACCTTGCCTGGCTTCAGGAAAACAGGAGCCAGATGACTGCTCCAGCCGGTGTTGGCATCGAGAATTACAACTGGCTGATGAAAAACGTTTATCTCTTTCCTTATACCTGGGAACAAATCCGAACAATCGTGGAGCTTGAAGATAATCGGGTCATAACGTTTCAAAAGCTCGAAGAAAACAGGAGCCGTAATCTTCCACCTCTAACACCTGTGGCATCGTCAGAAGAATACCGTCGCAGTGTTCTCAATTCCCTTGAAAATGTCATGGGGTTCATACAAGGCGAAGAGATCTTCACGGTCCAAGATCACATTGTTGTGGATGAGTATAGGCAAGGAAGATTGAGAGCAACCAGCAGACCGTGGCCTGACAAGCATGACTACTTCTTCAATTTTTCACATCGTGAGTCACTCATGGAAGAGACACACGAACTGGTTGGCCACCATTTTGATCTATTAAGAGCACGGCAAGACGACCGCCCTATTCGGGGAAGCAGGGAACACGAAGGGCCTTATGATATGGCGGTTGCCCGCCTAGAAGGGTTGGCTTTCGCCTTCGAGGAACTCTTGATGCATGCGGGTTATCTTGACGAACAGCCACAGAGGGCAAGAAGCGTTACATATGAGCAAGCGGCTTTTCGGACCGTGCGGGCACTTTCGGACGTGTATATGCACAGCCAAGATTGGAGTCTTACGGGTGCAATGGAGTTTGCGGTCGCGAATGCACCGCATGGTGAATTGCTCGATGACAGTCCTCACTTGTGGAATGAAATGCAGACCACTCTGCTCCATGTCGGCTGGCATGCGCAAATGGTGGCCGGCAAAGTCCATTTCATGAAGCTGTTCCGGGATCGGGCGCAACAACTGGGCGAAGATTTCAACCTCAAAGACTTCATGGATGAGTTCTATGCCGCCGGGGTGATCCCCGTATCGCTTATCCGNTGGGAACTAACCGGGTATGACGACGAAATCAAGTTGTTATGGGAACCGAGCTAAACCACAGATACTGAAANCAACTCGGNTGCTTGCTCATTTAGCCGCTGNTGGCNCTCAAAAACACCTAATTTAGAGGGATCCATACTACTTTGCGCTTTTTGGNCTGGCGACGAAATANGAAACTGTTGTATAGTGTGGCGGATTTACCACAGNTGGGTGGCGGATCTACCACAGNTTAGATNAACCNCCNTAGATCCAGACCATATCGGAGATCCCATTGACTGATTCAGAACATGAATATGGATCGGATGCACCCTCAGAGTTTGGGGCAGAATCACCNTCACCCGCTACACCAACACCAACAGGGAGCAAAAGTATGAACCTCGATGGAATTCTCGGTACTGTCACTGACGCCTTGAAAGGGCTCGTCGGTCTCGGCGTTGCGCTAGCGGCCGTATTCCTCGTCGTCGACATTCTCCAGCCTGGTACCACCGGNATCGTTGGCAACGTGGCTGGACTAATCACTCAGTTTACGGATCACGGCGTGGTCGGAATTATCACCCTGATCGTCTTCTGGTCGATTCTTAGCGACTAGCATCNTTTGCCTNTTTCTAACGACCTGAGAAACAAACGAGAGGACTATCTATGAATATCCGAGGAACGATCGATACGATCACCGGGATGGTCGGTTCCGTCACTGACTTCGGGCTTAAGTTGATTGTCGCGCTTGTCGTTGTCGACGTCATCTATCCAGGAGCGACTGGCANTGTGGCGAACCTTGGCGCGATCGCCGGCCAATTTGGCGACCACGGGATGGCTGGACTCATCGCTTTATTCCTTTTNGCAANGTTGTACAAGAAGTAACAAGCAACCNGATTCCACCGTAGTTAGTGTTNANGCCGGCTGAGCNNAGCNCAGCCGGCNTNAACNATTTCGCTTCCNGCATGNANNCAACANCCGGGACCAGNCTCAGGCTAAGTNCTCCCGACTAATGGANGTGCGCNCTCNCNGGCTNCACCGGCGCNNCGGACATCCTCGCGAATGNATTGCNCCANGCTCTCTCTTGCNCATTCCTTGTCCCCCGGCAGCGGAACCCAATGGGTTTCTAAATAACTCGAAACCTNNGGCCATATGGCNAGATCTCGTAAACTAGATCTCAGTGANGTATTGGCCGNCCATGGGAATGNGCCCGNCGCCAATATTCANACTTCTTTCGCCGACATGACGTTGAACAAAAAAGATCCGGATTTGTTATTCGAAGCAATACGCACGCGCCGCTCGTTCAGNCTAAATGGGCTCGATTCGGAATCAATAGACCNAAAATTGATCGAGCGTATGCTGGAGGCTGCCAACTGGGCACCAACCCATAAGAAGACGGAGCCATGGCGCTTCGTNGTTTACCANGANAAGGAACGCCAAGTGCTTTCCGATGCGTTTGGTGAAGCCTACCGGCAAATAGCGACTGGTGATGACTTTTCCAAGGCACGGTTTCAGGTACTGCAAGACAAAGTCTGGCAGGCGCCCGTTTGGATCGCTCTCGGTATGGCGCGAGACCCTGCTCTGCCCGAGTGGGAGGAGATCGTCGCCTTCGGGTGTGCTGTGCACAATGCACAGTTAATGGCCTGTTCAATGGGCCTAGGGTGCAAGTGGACAAGTGGNGCGACTTCNGTCCATCAGCACGTCGCNAANGCTGTGGGCTTCGCNCCCGATATTCGCTTGTTCGGGTTCCTNTACGTNGGGCGCCCCACGAGTTCCTGGCCCGAAGGCCACCGGGGCCCAGCCACGGCCAANATTCGCTGGGCCAGCAGCCCACAGAAGAAGNCATAACCACAACCGGAGGGGTTAGGNATCTTTGCCCCTCATACANGGGTGTGCAGGGAATCCCTGTTTACGCTACTTAAGGCCTTTAACAAACTGAGACCTATCACCCAGCGGGGTGCATAATCGTTCAAATTGGATCCGAGCTTGTCACGGTTTTCGTTATGGATCCTGAAGAAAGCCCGGGACAGCAAGTAGCCACCCGCCGCGTCAGCTGATGCCTATGCTGGAAAAGAACCACGCAAAGGCGCCCACAAGAGCCGTGCCAANAATCACTGTCTTCGGCTTGTNGAGTTTCTTTCGCCCTATNAAAAGAGCGTTGACGTCATCCAGAACCATCGANTTTCTGGTCCCATCTANCCGATACACAACTCGGCCAGACTCGATCGTCNCAGGCTCGTCGAAGGNAACTTCCTCGCCCTCACTCGTACGCAANCCCATGATCGGCTCCCACGAGGCAGGAACGTATGTTGGGGCACGCGGTAACGGCTGCTGCACATAGCAACCAGCGAGCGTGACAGCAATAACACCCGCAGCGGCACATTGGAACAAAATGCCTCGATCTTTACGACTTGGCTCACTCGTAATGGGTATTCGTTTCAAAACGATGCGGCCCCTCGGCGGGAGAAGATTCTGCGTCATTTGAAACANACTTATTAAGAACTGTGAAACAGAAACCTCAATCGCTTGACGCAGGTGACAGATATACTCCGCAGAATGGTTAATAGNAACAAACTGAATTCGGCTGATCGATTTCTCCGTCTTTTCGCCGACGTGCGTTCCGGCGAGGGTGTTACCGCGTTANTGCTCTCGTCGAACGTTTTTCTGTTACTCACCAGCTATTACATCATCAAAGCGCTTCGTGACGGCCTCATTCTCGGCGAGTTCGGCGCTGAAGCGAGAAGCTACACCAGCGCAGCCATCGTGGGGGTGTTGGCTATTGGCGTCCCGCTGTACGGGAGGTTGGTCGATCGCGTATCGCGGAACCAGCTGATCAACNTCGCAACGACGTTTTTCATCGTTAGCTTCGTCGCCTTCTATGGACTCTGGCGCACCGGTTTTAACATCGGCGTGATCTTTTATGTGTGGGTTGCCGTCTTNAACTTAATGATCGTTGCGCAATTCTGGGCGTTTGCAAATGACATCTACAACAAANCTGAGGGGGAACGGCTTTTCCCTGTGGTCGCCTTCGGCCAGTCGTTAGGCGCCGTCGTCGGAGCAATGTACGTCGAAACACAAGTCGGATCGCTAANCGTCGGCGCGCTGTTGCTTGTNGCNNCTGGACTGCTTGCNTTCCAGGTACAGGTGACTAATTACATNGNCCGNCGNGAACTNCNGNCNNGANATGTCCCTNCCGNCATGTTGGANNCCAAAGAACGNGGAAANANGTCNACGGAGAGGCCATGGAAAGNACCAGTNATCNATGGNACCGGNCCTTTCAAGCTTGTNCTAGAAAACCGCTACTTGTTGATGATTGGTCTTTTNATGNTGCTGTTAAANCTGATCAANTCGACCGGCGGGTACATCNTAGGNTCCTCNTTCGAGNNTGCTGCCGCAACAGCAACAGGNCAAACTGGNGGNGNTATCTATACCGAATACCTCACAANANTCTCCGCGNGCTTCTTCCGNGCCGTCAACATCNCTGCCTTGNTCATCCAGTTCNTNCTAGTGTCTCGNATCNTNCGGTTCTTGGGAGTNGGTATCGGNCTGATGATCCTCCCNGCTATAGCCGTNGGGGGCTATGGGCTANTCGCTNTATTCCCTGTCTTNCCANTCATTCGGATGGTCAAGATNGCCGAAAATTCAACNGACTACTCGCTCCAGAACACAGTGCGTAACATACTGTTTCTGCCAACGACTAGGGAGCAGAAGTACAAAGGCAAGCAGGTGGTCGACTCCTTCTTTGTCCGTCTCGGCGATGCGATGCAAGCGGTAGTGGTTTTTGTCGGAACCTCGGTGTTGGCGGCAAGCCTCGCCTCTTTAGCCGCATTCAATGCCATAATCGCGATTGTCTGGATGATCTTGGCCTTTATGATTGGGAAGAAGTACCGACAAAGGACCGCTACAAACGAGCCATCAGACTAGTTCTCCTGTTGGATCGCAACCTGCGCCTTCAGGACTGATAATGAAGGCGCACGAAGCAGAAAATCTGAAGTCGAAACGGCTTAGCAACAACATGCAAACCATTGCTGAGTCGATGAAAGGAAGTTGCTGGATGGCTGATGTCCCGACCGTAAACATTGCCAGTTCCAAGGGTCGACTCGGTATTCTTACCCCCGGTATGGGCGCGGTTTCTACTACGTTCATAGCCGGCGTGTTGGCGGCTCGGAAGGGTATCGCTGAGCCCATTGGCTCACTGTCACAGATGGGCACGATTCGCCTTGGCAAACGGACCGAAAACCGGGTGCCTCTAATCAAAGATCTCGTTAGCCTCAGCGGAATGAACGACCTAGCATTCGGCGGCTGGGACATCTTTACCGACGATGCCTACACAGCCGCTAAGAACGCTGGTGTGCTACAGAACGAACTGCTTGATCAAATCAAGGACGAGCTTGCTGCGATCAAGCCGATGCCAGCAGTATTCGATAAGGCCTACGTCAAGAAGCTCGACGGCGAGCACGTTAAGACTGGTGGT
>PBML01000042.1 GCA_002722645.1 Acidobacteriota bacterium | reverse complement strand
GCCGGCAGAAAACCCGAGAGCATAACTGGCGCGTTGCTCTAGCGATTCGAGCGAGCCAGCATCGCCAGCGGGTTTGTTATTGCAAGCTGTTGCGCTCAGCAGGAGCAAGACAATTAAGCTGAATGGTTTGCTGTTCATGAACGTGTCCTTGGATAGTGGGGCACTGCTCGGCGCTAGCTTCGCAGGAAAGTGGGCATTTTACGTGCTCAGAGCCCGCGCTGCAGTGGTCGGGTGTAGTAGTGTCGCTCTCGGTCAAAATCAAAGAAGGGATCAATCGTCGTGAAGGAAGGGCCACGAGCATTTTTTAGTGGGCTAGTTATCATCGCCGTGATGTGGAGCACGACACCTCAAGACCGTGTGCCGCTGACCCAGGAAATGATCACCGAGGAAATGCTGAGTCAGGGGGCGATGCTTCTTGCTGAGGGAACCTGTGCCCGCTGCCATTCGCTTGATGCTAGTGGCACCAACCTTGGGCCGGACCTTACTGACGATGAGTGGTTGCACGGAGATGGATCGCTCGAGGCCATCCGCACCACAATCATCTTTGGCGTTCAACGAGACCAGATCAGGGATCCGTCTCGGCGCCAGCCTATGGAGCCGATGGGCCAAATGATGCTAGGCGACGATCAAATCGATGCCCTGGCAGCTTACATTTGGACTCTGAGTCGTGGGGGCAGACATTGGTTTGGTAAAACAGTGAAGTAAGCACCAAAGTTTGATGTCGATGTTTCCGCTTTAGCCATGGCTCGGATGACGACCCTGGACGCACGGTTTAGTGACATCAAAGGTTCCTAGGATTACACAGGCTTAACGCAGCAGTGATGACGCCTCGGTTTCACCACCAGCCTGTGGTCTTGGCCAAACTCTGTGCCACAAGTGGTAGCCGAGAAGAATTGCCAGGGCGATCACCGAGACCGATTGCACGAGCGTAACCTCGGCATTTTCTGTGGTTGCCATTACTGCCGAAGCGTCGATAAGAAGTCCAGAGTAGATGGCATTGACTACAACGCCGAACAGCAGCGCAGTAAAGGTTACGCCACCAAGGTAGATCGCGAGCACCTTGTTTCCCATGAAACGCGATACCACCAGCATCGTGGTGATGTTGGTGGCGGGCCCAACAAGCAAAAATACGAGAGCCGCACCCGGGTCCAGACCCTTGACTATCAGGGCCGCTGCGATCGGCGTCGCAGCGGCTGCGCAGACATACACCGGTGTGGCGATGAGTATCATCAACAACGAGGAGATCCAGCCGCTCGGAATGTTTGCCAACATGCCGTCCGGGACCACGACGGCGAGCAGGGCGGCGAGAATAAACCCGACGGCCAGCCAAGGGGCAAGATCCTCAATTAAGGGCCCGAAAGCATAGCGGAAGCCATCGAGAAGCGATGCTCTCCATTCTTTTGGTGGAAGGTTAGTGTCTGTGTCGCAGTTCGTGCTGCAGCAGTCGTCCTCGACAACTGGCTCTTCGGTCCATGCGGCACTGGTTGAGGCCGGGAACAAGCCAACCGCTGAACCCGTTACTAGCGCTGAGACGAACGCGGCGACCGGCCGGACAATAGTCATGATCGGGTCCATCAGTGCGTAGGTAATGCCGATTGAGTCAACACCTGTTTCTGGTGTCGAAATCAAAAAAGAGGTCGTTGCTGCAGGACTCGCACCACTTTCCCGCAGCGCCATAGCGCCTGGAATCACCGAGCAGGAGCAGAGCGGTAACGGTACTCCGATCGCTGAGGCCAGGAAAACTGATCGAAAAGAGCTCTTTCCAAGCAGCCGATATACCTGCTGTTCGGGAATAAAGGCGCGCAACAACGCTGCTGCAGCGATACCTAGAAACAAATATGGAGCGGATTCCGCAGCGACCCTTAGAAGGGCATCAAGAAAGAGGCTGGCAATATGCATGAGTTTTAGTATACTCAAAACTTCGTTTCGTAGCACCTAAAATTTGAACCAATTTGGTAACATGGATCGAGACTGGTTCTGATTGCTGGATACGTCAATGGTCAATCCTTCTCTTGCTCTTATGATCGCCGCTGTATTTGCTGTTGGTGCGGCAGCATTATTTTGGCCGGAGCGAGGCCTGTACTGGCGTTGGGCGCATGCCCTGCGCGCCTCAGAAAGAGTCCTTTTAGAGGATGCGCTGAAGTACCTTTTCGATTGTGAGTACAGACAACTGACGGGCACGTTACATGGGGTAACCGGTGCCTTGGGTATTTCGGAAGACCGAGCGACGGGCTTGCTCGGTCGTTTGCAGGAGCTGGAATTGGTTGAGTCGTCAGCCGGAGAATATCTGCTTACCGGCGAGGGTCGCTCGCAGGCGCTTCAAATTATTCGCATCCACCGGCTCTTGGAGCATCACTTTTCCGAAGACACTGGTATGGACGCTGCTGCTTGGCACCGTGAAGCCGATCGACTTGAACATCGAACTTCCCCCGAGGAAACAGAAGCAATGGCGGCACGGCTTGGTCATCCCCGCTTCGATCCTCATGGTGACCCGATCCCAACCGCCAGCGGTGAGATGCGCTCAGTTACCACTGTCCCACTGACCGACCTCGGGCCCGGGGATGAAGGGCTGGTGGCCCATATAGAGGATGAGCCGGCGGTAATCTACAAGGAGCTGCTAGCGGCCGATCTTCACATCGGAATGCAGCTTCGTGTCCTGGAAACAGCTCCAGACATGATCCGATTGATGGTTGACAGCAAAGAGCACACATTCTCCCGCGTTGTTGCTGACAATCTTTCGGTGTCGGCACTACTGGAAGGTGAAAGCTTACAGGAACCGTTCGAGACTTTATCGGCACTAAACCCAGGGGAGTCGGCGACAGTTGTCGCAATTTCAGCAGCCTGCCGAGGGGCCGAACGGCGACGGTTGATGGATCTTGGCTTGCTCCCTGGAACAGAGGTGTGTGCTGAGCTACAGGGTCCAGGGGGGGATCCTACCGGATATCGTATCCGGGGTGCCGTGATCGCGCTTCGGCGACTACAGGCAGAACGGATTCAGATCCAGCGTCACAAGGTGCCTATCGATGGAGGTGCAGCATGAGTCTGGCTTCGTCTGAATCCTGCGCCGCTTGCCCAGTTCATAACCTAGCGAACCTGAAAAAGCTAGGTGTCGATATGGAGAACTGGGACTATGTCGTGGCGCTCGCTGGCAACCCCAACACCGGCAAGAGCACTGTCTTCAACGCTCTTACCGGTCTTCGTCAACACACCGGCAATTGGCCAGGGAAGACGGTCACCCGGGCCGAGGGCGGTTTCCATGCTGGCGATGACGACTACAAGCTGGTCGATTTGCCAGGGACATATTCTTTGCTCGCTACCAGCTTCGATGAAGAAATCGCACGTGATTTCATTCTATTCGGCCAGCCTGACGTTACTGTCGTCGTCGTTGACGCAACCCGACTGGAGCGCAACCTCAATCTNGCTCTTCAGGTGCTGGAGATCACTGATCGGGTTGTCGTATGNCTCAANCTTATGGACGAGGCCAAACGNAGTGGGCTCGANGTTGATTGTCGTCGCCTTGCGCGCGATCTTGGTGTGCCNGTTGTGCCCACCTCAGCCCGCTANGGGGAGGGGCTCGANGAGCTCCTNCAGGCAATCNCGGAGGTTGCCTCGGGAAGTTTTNTNGGCAAGCCGAAGCGAGTAGGTGGTCACTCGACGGCATTGNACCTAGCCGTCACGGAACTNGGGGNCAAGATCAANGAAGGATTCCCGATGNTGCCNAATACNCAGTGGGTGGCATTGAGGCTGCTTGATGGCGATGAACGCATTAGTCAGGCAGTCCTCACAGGTGAGCTTATACATCTACAGGAAGAACTCGCTAAAAGCTCAGCCGATGACCAGGGACCTGCGGATCAAGCGGACAACACCGTGGTGGAAGCAGAAGACAAGTTGTTTTCGGCGGTCAATGAGATGGGGGCAGGAATCCTTGAGGTTGCCTCCGAGTTAAGGTGGAAGGTCGGCCCAGATTTCCATCAGGTACTGATGGAAGGCATCTACACTGAGGCAGCGCGGCTAGCTGATCGCGCCGTAACGGGTGCCAACGAGCGGAGGCGCTTCGATCTCGACCGAGCAATCGATCGGCTTGTGACCAGTCGCACGTTGGGCATCCCGTTGATGCTGGCGCTATTAACCCTAGTGTTTTGGTTGACCATCGCAGGTGCCAATGTGCCGTCGGCAATGTTGGCAACCTTGTTAATCGACAACCTTTACGTTTGGTTACGTGAAGGTGCGATGAACCTTGGAATCCCCTGGTGGATCTCAGGACTGCTCATAGATGGGATGTATCTTGGTACCGCGTGGGTCGTGAGCGTTATGTTGCCGCCTATGGCGATTTTCTTTCCAATGTTCACACTGCTCGAAGACTTTGGTTACCTGCCACGTGTTGCCTTCAACCTGGACCGTGTGCACGAGCGCGTCGGAGCACACGGCAAGCAGGCACTGACCGCAGTGATGGGCTTTGGCTGCAACGCCGCTGGAATCATCGCCACCCGGATCATCGACAGCCCACGCGAGCGCCTGATCGCAATCATTACTAACAACTTTTCCCTATGCAACGGTCGCTGGCCCACCCAGATCTTAATCGCTTCAATTTTTGTTGGGGCCTTGGCGCCGGCGTATCTAAGTGGCCTGGTTTCTGCGCTCGCGGTTGTTACGGTGGCAGTGTTTGGGATATTCCTGTCATTTGGAACTTCTTGGCTTCTATCACGCACAATCCTCCGCGGCGAAGTTTCGACATTCCATCTGGAATTACCGCCTTACCGACCACCCCGCGTGTTGCAAACGATCTATACGTCGTTGATCGATAGGACAATCTACGTTTTGTGGCGTGCCATCGTCTTTGCGTTGCCAGCAGGAGCGGTGATTTGGTTGGTCTCGAACGTCAACATCGCTGGCATCAGCGTTGCCGAACATGTCATCAACTGGCTCAATCCTATGGGCCTTTTCTTCGGGCTAAGCGGTGTCATTCTGTTGGCTTACTTAGTAGCCATCCCCGCTAACGAAATCGTGGTGCCAACGATCCTCATGCTGATTGTTCTGGTGAATCCGGTTGCCGGATTTGGTGAAGGGGCCGGGATAATGTTCGAGCTTGATGACGTCTCGAGTACGGCGACAGTCTTGCAGGCTGGAGGATTCACGCTACTTATGGCTATTAATCTGATGTTGTTCAGCTTGGTGCACAATCCTTGCTCGACAACGATCTATACGATCTATAAAGAAACCGGGAGTGCCAAATGGACTGCGGTGGCTTCCCTGTTGCCAGTAGCGATGGGTTTTGTGCTCTGCTTCGTTGTGGCTCAGGTGTGGAGGCTTGTGGCGAGCTATGGGTAACGACGACTGGTTGATTGAGGCCGTTTATCAAAGCGCTAGCCTGGAATGACATCCCCGAAGCCAATCCTGGTTGTACTCGCTGCTGGTATGGGAAGTCGGTACGGTGGNCTNAAGCAGATTGACCCTGTTGGTCCGNCTGGNGAGACATTGCTCGACTATNCGATCTTCGATGCTGTGNTAGCCGGCTTCGGCGAGGTAATTTTNGTAATTCGNCGGGACATNGAGGAAGCGTTNGTTANCGGTGTNGGNGCCAAATACGCTGACATTGATGGCGTGTCTGTTCGCTACGCGTTCCAAGAACTTGACGATCTTCCNGATGGTTTCCACCTTCCNACNGGTCGCCAGAAGCCATGGGGAACGGCGCATGCGGTTCTCGCTGCTTGTGACTTGGTCCACGGTCCATTTGCGGTTATCAACGCCGACGATTTCTATGGTGCCCACGCCTTCGCGATGCTTTCGGAGCAACTTTCGGCACCTTCAGATGATTACGCTATGGTCGGCTTTGTGCTACGTGAGACGTTGTCAGCACACGGGTCCGTGACCCGAGGCTTGTGCCGCACCGCTGGCAATTTTCTTGCGAAGATTGTTGAGATCTCGAACATCGAACCGGACGGTAACGGCGCGACCTATCCTAGTGGCTCGGGTGGGGTGTGCCGCCTTAGTGGCGATGAGACGGTATCGATGAACTTTTGGGGCTTTNCTGNAACGATCATGTCACGTCTCGAGCAGGGGCTGATCCAATTCCTTCAGCAGAATCTTGAGGACCTCAACTCTGAGTATCTTCTGCCTGACGTCGTCGACCGTCTGATCGTCGATGGGGACGTGCGGGTCCGGGTATTGCGAGGTGGCGGACCGTGGTTCGGTGTTACCTATCAGCAAGACCGTGAGACTGTCATACGCAACATCCGCGAACTGATCGACGGGGGAGCTTATCCGGAGCGCCTTTGGGGCTAACGGTCCCCGGTTAGGAGGCAGTAGGTCGTTTCCGGANCAGCGACTGTGATAGAAGAAATGTGTAAAAGGGCGGTTTGAGCATGGATCTGTCGTGGCTGGGCAAACAGCTTGAGATCGACGGCGAGTTTATTTCCGCCGTTGCCTACGGAAGCGGNCACATCAACGAAACTTTTGCCGCTACCTACGAGATGCGTGCAGTGGGTAAAGAGACGAAAACTCGTCGAAGCCGTTTCATCCANCAGCGAATCAACACCAATATTTTCAAGGATCCGGCAACACTGATGTGCAACCTCGCGCGGGTCACCCGGCACATCCGCGGCAAGTTAGAAGCCCAGGGCGAAGAGGATCTCGAACGCCGTGTGCTGACGTTGATCACAACCCGCGACAGCGGTGACTGGGTCATTGATGAGCGTGGCAACTATTGGCGTACCTTCCAGTTTATAGAAGGTGCCACGACCTTCGATGTGGTCGAGACGGTTGATCAAGCTCGTNAGGTTGGGCGCGCNTTCGGTGAGTTCCAGNGCCAGCTGATTGACCTTGGGCCACCTCAGCTGGCGTTTACAATTCCGAACTTTCACAACACCCGAGAACGCTTGGGAGNATTTCGGCAGGCGGTTGAACGAGACGTTTGTAACCGTGCCGCCTCAGTACGAGACGAAATCGGCCGTGTGGATCACTATGTCGATCTGGTCGACGATCTACTCAAACTGCAGCGCGTTGGAGAAATCCCGCTGCGCGTGGTGCACAACGACACCAAAATCAACAATGTGCTAATCGATGACGAGACTGGTAAAAGTTTGTGTGTCATCGACCTGGACACCGTGATGCCGGGGCTGGTGGCTGACGATTTCGGTGACTTGGTCCGCACGAGTAGCAGCTTCGCTCGTGAGGACGACCGTGACTTGTCGAAGGTGATGGTCGAGCTGCCGATCTTCGAAGCACTGGCGATTGGATACCTGTCAGCTAGTGGAAGCTTCCTAACAAATTCGGAAGTCGATAGCCTGATCGTCGGCAGCAAGTTGATGACCTACGAGCAGGCGCTCCGTTTTCTCGCTGACCACCTTGCCGGTGATACTTATTTCCGCATCCACCGTGAAGCCCATAACCTCGATCGGGCGCGAGTGCAGATCGCTTTGCTCGATAGCATAGTCGCTCACGAAGATGAGATGCGATCGATCATCGAGCTTGCCGTCAAAGAGTCGCAGGGAAACGATGCGACGGGCTCGGTCACTGAAACGTATCGTGGCTGATCTTGAGCACCCGGTCGAGATGCTAGAGGAATTGGTTCATCAGTGCTCCGTAGGCTTCATAGAACGGTACGGTCAGCCAGCGAAGGCGATTGCTTCGGCGCCGGGACGCATCAACGTCATAGGGGAGCATACTGACTACAATGAAGGTTTGGCCCTGTCTGGTGCTATCGATCGTTGGGTGGTGGTGGCGCTGTCCCCACGTGGCGATCGACAAATACGTGTGTACAGCGAGGCGTTCAACCAGGAAGCCACAGCGTCACTAGAAGATCCAATAGCAAACGAAGTTGTGGGCTGGGGCCGAATACCACTGGGGACAGGACTTCTGTTTGCTGAGCTTGCAGCCGTGGATGCTGGGTTTGATGCTCTTATCGGCGGCAACGTACCACTGGGTGCCGGCTTGTCTTCCTCGGCTGCTCTTGAAGTTGCTGTGCTCAACGCTCTACGACACGCGTTCGATATATCACTCGATAACCTCGAATTGGTACGCACCGCACAAGGTGTTGAGCACGAGCACCTCGGGGTGAAGACCGGTTTGATGGATCAGTACACGTCACAATTCGCGCACCGGAAAGAACTCATGCTGGTCGACTTCCGCACTGTAAGTCATGAATACATCGAAGCGAGCCTTAAGGGTTGGGTGTGGTTGTTGCTTGATTCCGGCGTGCGTCGGCAGCTTGCCGATAGTGCCTACGGAGCGCGTGTCAACGAAACTCGTGCTGCTCTGGAGAGGGTGGTACGTGTCATCGACNAAGTTTCTTCATTTCGGGATCTCAAGGAGGAACATCTTGCAGCCGTNGATGACGATNTACTGCGGCGGCGCNTGCNCCACTACNTAACTGAAAACGACCGTGTACAACAGGCCGCTAAGGCGATCACTGCTGGTGAACCGGANGCACTTGGTNNGCTGTTGCGNGCCTCCCATGTTTCTTTACGTGANGACTACGCCGTGAGCTGTGCTGAGTTGGAAGTTCTCGTCGATGCTGCTGCTTGTTCGGACGAGTGTGCTGGTGCGCGGATGATGGGTGGAGGCTTTGGTGGTTGCACTATCAACCTGGTGAAGGCATCCGCCGTGGATTGTTTTCTCGATCATGCTTCTTCTGAGTTTGAGTGCCGTTTCGACCGCACTCCCGACGCTCGCATTTTTCATTTAGTANAGGGAGCGTATGTTCACGGATAGCGCGCGGTGGTCGACAATAGTGCTAACAGCTAGCGACCATTTCTTCGACGGCCTGTGTCTTGGCATCCTAGTTTTGACGGTTTTGTTGCNCGTTGTTTTCTTCTAGGCGAGAGCGTCCAGAATGTCATGGTCCAGAAGACCTCTTGCCAGCACCACGGTACTGAGATATGAAGTGGTACTAATTCCGAGGCTGGATCACTGGCGCAGTTCAAACCGACGAGATTAAGATCACCGAGGTCGACGATTTTAGGCAAGTAGCCAGATGGAGAACGGCGCATGAGGAGTGACGACAAACGAGGTCAACGAACCCAGAGTTATTCACTCAACAAAGCACGTGAAGTCTTAGATCGCCGGGAACTGATGAAACTCGGGGCCGCAGGTCTAGGTGCCGCCGTTGTTGGCACCTCAGGGCTTGCCGAGGCAGCCACCGAGCCAGGAAAAGATGGAGCTTTCGGGATTGGCCTGCCTGCTGGTCTTTCGGAGTCGGGGCGTATTCATCTGCAGGCACCTCAGCTTGGTATGGTGCCGCATCACCCACTGTCGGCGGATCCGATCGAGACCGTCCGAGTTGGCTATGTCGGCGTCGGACTGCAGGGTTCGGGTCATTGCCGCAACCTGCTGCGTATCCCGGGTGCCCGGCTGTCTGCCGTTTGCGACATCATTCCCGAGAAGGTTGAACGCTGGCAGCGGCAAGTTGTCGAAGCTGGCTTCCCGGAACCGACTGGCTACTCTGATGGGCCTTGGGACTTCATTCGTATGTGCGAAGAAGAAGACCTGGACCTTGTCTACACGGCGACGCCCTGGGAGTGGCACGTACCGGTCATGCTCGCTGCGATGGAGAACGGTAAGCATGCCGCTAGCGAAATTCCCGCTGCTTACACAATCGAGGATTGTTGGAAGCTCGTCGAAGCCGCCGAGAAATATAACAAGCACTGCGTAATGATGGAGAACTGCAACTATGACCGTCCTGAGCTGATGGTTTTTAACATGGTCCGACAGGGGATGTTCGGCGAATTGCTACACGCCGAGTGTGGCTACCTCCATGACCTTCGAGGCATCAAGTTCGAAAACCGTAATGAAGGACTCTGGCGACGCGAGCATTCGATTTTGCGTAACGGTAACCTTTACCCGACGCATGGCTTGGGTCCTATCGCTAACTGCATGGACATTGACCGCGGTGATCGTTTCGAGTACCTGGTGTCTATGTCGAGCCCATCGCGTGGTTTGCAGGAGTACGCTACAGCCAACTTTCCTGAGAGTGATCCTAGACGCGACGAGCAGTATGCCCTTGGCGATGTAAATGTTTCTTTGATCAAGACGGCACACGGCCGCACCATCTATCTGAGTCACGATACCAACCTGCCGAGACCCTATAGTCGTATTCACATGCTGCAGGGTACTAAGGGAATTTTTCAGGGCTACCCCAATAGAGTGTATTTTGACGACTTTGGCCGTGGTCACCGGTGGATCGATGACGAGGGCTACGAATATGAAAATGAACACTATGATCTCGCTCGGATACGGGAGCAGTACGAGCACCCGATTATCAATGAGCTGCGCGATCAATCGGAAGGCGCAGGTCACGGAGGTATGGATTACGTTGAGGACTACCGATTGATCAAATGCCTAAACGAAGGCCTGCCGACGGATACCAACGTCTATTGGGCAGCTTCGCTCAGTGCGGTGTGCGAACTTACCGAGATTTCGGTGGCGAACGGGAGCACTCCGGTTGAGTTTCCGGACTTTACCCGAGGTCGCTGGCGAAGCTATCCGCGGTTAGAGATAGTGCACGCTTGACGCGCCACGCGGCTGTCGTGCTTGCNGGACCCTGTGGCGTGGTCTTAACGGTGGTTTTTGCCTCCGCATCAATACAGGGACCTGACCTTACTTCTATTCGTCGCAATTTGATGCCAGTCCCGGAGTCTGTGCGTTTCCGGGGCACGCCGTTGCCGATCGATCGAACCTTCACGGTTGCGTTACGTGGTCCCTCTGGGCCTGCCAGTCCGAGGGTTTACCGTGCCGCGTTGCGTCTTCTCGAACGTCTTGGCCGGCAAACAGGGATCCCCATTCCTATTGAGACAAGCCTGGGCTCTGACCGCGCTACCTTATTGATTGAACACTTTGAATCTGTGCCGGGGGTCCAACGCGCTATCGAGGACGAGTCGTACACGCTCGAAGTCGATGCAGCTGGCGCTGCACTGCGTGCCCCGACCCCGTACGGTGTTCTGCGTGGCATCGAAACATTCCTGCAACTTGTTGAGGTCGCTGTCCCNGCTACCGCNGTAGCTGCGGTTGATAGGCCTTCCACAATCCCAGATCTCGAACCTGAGCCGGAGGACTTCATCGTTCCTGGTGTGGAAATTCGTGACGTGCCGCGTTTTCCGTGGCGCGGCTTGCTCATCGATCCGGGCCGCCATTTCCTTTCAATCGATGTCATGAAGCGCAACCTTGATGCCATGGCGGCAGTGAAGCTCAATGTTCTGCATTGGCACCTCTCGGAAGACCAGGGGTTTCGGGTTGAGAGCAGGATATTCCCCAAATTGCACGAACTCGGTTCTGGAGGCTTTTACTACACGCAAGACGAAATCCAGGATCTCGTTGCCTATGGGCGCGATCGTGGAATTCGGGTGATGCCGGAGTTCGACATGCCCGGCCACGCGACGAGTTGGTTTGTTGGATATCCAGAGCTGGCAAGCGCACCAGGTCCGTACGAGATAATTGAGACTTGGGGAATCCAGGATCCATCAATGGACCCAACACGTGATGAAACTTATGAGTTTCTGGAGGCGTTTATCGCCGAAATGGTGGCATTGTTTCCCGACAACTACTTTCACATNGGTGGTGACGAGGTCAATGGCAACCAATGGAACGGCAACCCTGACATCCAGGCGTTCATTAGTGAGCAAGGGCTCGAAGACAATCATGGGCTACAGTCGTTTTTCAATCGCCGCCTGCAGAAGATCCTCACCAAGCATGGCAAGAAGATGGTCGGCTGGGACGAGATCATGCATCCGGACCTTTCCCCCAACATCGTTGTGCAGTCGTGGCGCGGCCCAGAGATGTTGGCTCAGGGGGCGCGCCTTGGGTTCCAAGGAATTCTGTCAAATGGTTACTACATAGATTTGATGTACCCGGCAGAACAGCACTACGCTGTTGATCCACTCGGTGATCAAACCTCAACGCTAACGGCTGAGCAGCGAGCTCGTATCCTCGGTGGTGAAGCCACCATGTGGGGAGAGTACGTCGTTGATGAAACTATCGACTCGCGGATTTGGCCGCGCACGGCAGCGATCGCGGAACGATTCTGGTCACCGGCGTATGTGAGTGAGGTAGACGATATGTACCGCCGGCTAAAGACAACTAGCCGGTGGCTCGAGTGGGTCGGTGTCACCCATCTATCGGGCTATCCAGCGATGTTGGCCCGGTTGAGTGTGGGGCGCCCGATCGAACCACTGAGGACGCTCACCGATCTGCTGGAGCCACTCAAAGGGTATCGGCGGGGACGGACTCGCGCTTACAGCCGCTTTACACCCTTGAATCGATTGGTCGACGCAGCTCGTCCTGAGAGCATCCAAGCTCGCGAGTTTGGAATTCTAATTGATGAATATCTCGAGTCTGGCAGTAATCGTATCGACGATTTGCGCCTCCGGATCGAGAAACAGCTTGTGAATTGGCGTGACAATCACCAATCCATACTTGCGATCACGGCGTCCTCGACGATGCTCCCGGAAGCTGAGGCGCTCTCTGCACAGTTACGGATAACAGCAGAAACGGGGCTAACTGCCTTAAGAGACCTCGACTCTGGTACGCCGACCGGTGATAGTGATTACGCTGCCCGCCTTTCGCTTCTAGCGAACGCAGACACGACGCATGGGGCACTCCAGCTGGTGGTTGTAGAGCATGTTCGCCGGCTTGTCGAAGCTGCCCATACTCGCCGCTGGTGATTGTTGTGGGCGCCGTTAGTCGTGGCCGGTGGCGGCCAGCAGATTTCGAAGAGTCTCCAGCCCGAGCTTCGAGCCGGTCAGGAGCAATACGACAGTCTGCCCGGCGAAGCGTTGCGGACTCCGCATTAGGGCAGCAATCGTTAGCGCACTGGCACCCTCAATCATTAAGTGTTGTCTTTCCAAGGTGACTAAAATCGCATCCGCGATTTCCTGTTCCGATAGCAAAGCCCAATCGCTGATCACATTGCAGCACGCGTCAAAGGTGATCGAATCGTGATCGATACCACCTGCGGTGCCATCCGAAAGCGTTCGCTTTGATTCCATATCAATGATCTCGCCTGCTTGGATCGACTCGTACATTACCCGTGAGTTTTCCGGTTGGCAGCCAATGATTTCGACCTTTCGATCCCTTGACTTAAGGTAGCTGCCTACGCCAGCAACGAGGCCGCCACCCCCGACCGGAACAAGAATAACGTCGATGTTTTCGGTTTGGCGTTGTAGTTCAATACCGATGGTGCCCTGACCACCGATGATCAGCGGGTCGTTGTAGGGCGAAACATAGACTTGGCCGCGCGAGGCAGCTAGGTTGCGCGCCCGTTTTTCTGCCTCGATGCCATCACCGGGGACCAACTCGGTATCAGGCCCAAACGATTGAATAGCTTCAAGTTTGGCAGGGGAGACACTTTCTGGCAGAAAAATTGTTCCAGGAATCTTGAAATAATTCATCAGGTAAGCGCACGCGGTGCCATGGTTGCCGGACGATGCTGTTAGCACTCCATTTGCTCGCTCTTTTTCGGATAACGCCAGCATTTTGTTCATTGCGCCGCGCAGCTTAAACGAGCCAGTGATCTGACTGCTCTCTAGCTTCAAATACACGTCGGCACCAGTGAGCTGACTCAGAAAGTTGCTGCGTTCGAGCGGCGTTTCCCGGACGTGGCCGCGGATGCGTTGTTCCGCGTCGATAACCAGCTCCACAAAGTCGAGCCTCGCGGCCTCGATCACAATTCAGTCAGGCCATTTGGAAGGCGCGAGCACGGAACAGGAAGTCCACGATGTTGCCCTCATGAGGTTGTAGCCAGTTGAGCTGAATCGTTGGCACTGCTCCGAGGTTGAGCCGGTCGATGTTGTTGGCGTCGAGCAGCGCAGCGCGGAACGGTTCGTCGTTGGTAATGCCAGTTGCCACCAAAGTCGGCCCGATCGATTTGATCATTTTGTCCTGGGGACAATCCACTACGGTCACAAACGGGAACATGTACTCCTTCGAGGCGGCAGGGGAGTTCGGCGAGTCGCAGTGGAGTACGGTGGGTCGAAGGTAATCGCAGCGTTCTTGAACGACTAGACGGTCACCTTCNCGGTGAGCATTGGTGACTTCGTCGACACTGTGATCCTCNGAGGTGGCGTCTATGTCAGCCGAAATGGCCTCCGCCTGCCCTGGGACTGTGAATGCCGCCAGTACCGCATGAGGATCATCGGGAGGTAGCGGCGCAATGGGTCCGAGTCGCGNGGCCAACGCCTCAGCAATCTCGGCACCATGACGCGGTGCCCATATTCCAGAACAATTGATGCATGAGCGCCCGCTGTTAACCAGCACAGAGTCGACCATCAAATCGAGGTATTCTTCCCAGTCATCCACAGTGTCTTCACCGAACAGAATCTTGCTAAATCCAGGCCCGTGNACCTGTACACTGGGGTTCCCGTCGTACTGCTCGACCGTTGCTAAACCCCCAAAGATTAAGCTGCGCGGGCAGCTCTTAAGGACTGCCGCTCCTATATCACCGGCGCCTGGATAGAGGGCTATCGCTTGGCGTGGAATACCTGCCTCGAAAAATGCCTGCGCCATTCGCCAGGGTGTCCACGGTTCTTGCGGGCCGGGTTTGAGCACCAGCCCGACCTGAAGCGGGATGATTGGGAGCCACAAGCTGTGCACTCCGGGNGAGTTTGANGGCAGCACCATTCCCAGCACCGGNGTGATNGCTTGGTAGCTGCGCATCAANCCATTTTCTTCACCGAAGCCCTNCGAGAGGAAGTCATAGGGCAANTTGCGGGTCAGCGAGCNTAGGATGTTGTCCATTTGATCGAGGACGAACTTGAGNTTTTCCATGTTGGCTCGGCACATGTGCTCTGGNAGGCCGGTGGTAGCGGATTGCTGGGTNACGAAGTCGTCNGCGGTTTGGGTGCCGTCGCCAAGTGNTANCTCGGCCGACATAAACAGAGCCCCAGCTTTCTGTACCTTTCTAATGAGCTCCGGGATTGGAATCTCGCGCAGAACTGCCCGCGCCCTTTGTGCTTTTCGCAGGTCGCGTTCAACGAGACCACCGTTAGCTTGGCTCACTTCGGCGATCTCTTCGCCAGTAGCAAAATGAACGACTGTTTCGGTTTCGAGACTCTGGTAGGGTTCCCCCCACCTGAGAACCGGAAAATGGATCACACGCTCCTCCGTAGGTGAGTGTTGATTCTAGCCTAAACGTGTTAACAGGATGAGCGCGTCAAAATGGTTCTCAGGGAGAGCGGATAGTTGTCTCTCGGAAATCCTNCAGAGGTCTCTTATGCAAATGGTGTTCAGAGCGTGCGCACTGTTTTTCGGAGCACTTAGTGTGCTGTCCTGTGGGTTGGGCGACCCGGCCTCCATCCCGCCTCAGCCGATGCGCAACGTCGTTTGGATAATCGTCGATGACCTTGGGTGGCGCGACATAGGGGTGGCCGGAAGCTTATTTTACGAGACTCCCAACATTGATCGATTGGCGGCCGCCGGGATGCTATTTACTCAGTTCAATACCGCCAGCCCAGTTTGCTCGCCGACGCGCGCCAGCTTCATGACTGGCAAGCATCCAGCCCGGGTCAATATCACAAACTGGATTGGTGGCCAGCAAGCCGGTATGTTGCTGCAGGGTGATTACTCGCATCAGCTCTCCCTGGACGAAGTGACGCCGGGCGAGGCNTTCAAGGAAGCCGGATACACGACCGCATACATGGGTAAATGGCACCTTGGGGCCGGAGATTACCTGCCTGATGCGCAGGGATTCGACATCACAGTGGCNGTCAACGANGCCGGGCAACCAGCGACCTATTTCTATCCCTATCACCGTGATNCCCCTTCGNTTTGGGANGTNCCGGNTCTTGGTGNTGGAATCGATGGNGAGTACCTCACCGACCGTCTAACCGATGAAGCGATCGNGTTCTTGCGCGATCATGCGNCCGGACCATTCATTCTCGTNNTGTCNCACTACTCGGTGCANACTCCATTGGAGGCGAAGGAAANTCTNTCTGCGAAGTATGAGACCAAGGNTTCCGCATTGCCACCAAATCCCGAGGCGTTTGTTTCCGAGGGCACGTTGGCAATTAGTAAGACCCGGCAGGATCACGCAGTGTACGCTGGCATGATTGAGAGCACCGACGACAGCGTTGGCCGGGTACTCGATGCCCTGGACGAACTGGGAATTGCCGAGGAAACGGCGGTGATTCTTGTCTCCGATAATGGCGGCCTCAGCACGTTGCCTCCTGGGCGCACCAATATACCGACGTCGACCTTCCCGTTGCGGGCTGGTAAAGGCTGGCTTTATGAAGGCGGTATCCGAGGGCCGCTGATCATTGCGTGGCCCGGTGTGACTGGTATTGGCGGCGCTCCATCAATCAACGATGTCCCGACTACTAGTATGGATCTGTATCCGACGTTGCTCGCGATCGCTGGGCTTCCCCCGCGCCCCGATCAGCACTTAGATGGCCTCAGTCTGGTGCCGTTGTTGCGGGGTGGTGACGCGTTGGAGCGAGAGGCTCTCTTCTGGCATTTTCCGCACTATCACGGGTCGGGAAATCGGCCCTCGGGTGCCGTAAGGCTCGGGGACTTGAAACTTGTGGAGTGGTTTGAGGACGGGCGAACGGAGCTTTATGACCTGAAAACTGATCCTGGCGAGACCAATGACATTGCAAAACGTGATTCGAGTGAGACTGCTCGTCTTCGTGACATGCTTGCCCGCTGGCGTGTCAGCGTTGATGCTTCTATGCCGATGGTGAACCCAGATTGGGAAGGCCGCTAGCAGACCTGTTGGATTCTAATAAACACCCACCGTGGTTGTTTTCGCGAAGCGGCTGAAAGGTCGAAGGCCACTGACACCATCCCAAGGGAAGGCCTCATAAGGAGGCTCACGCTCCCCTTCATCGCGCTCAGGGAAGCGCGGCAAGAAGCATTCCTTGGTCAGTGTTGTCAAGACAACGCGACCAGTTTCCCCATAGTTCACTACTTGGTCGAGGTCGTCCGGGTCTACTACTTGGATGACGGCGTGAGGTTGTGGCGCGTAGTAGGTGATCTTGTAACTATTTTCCGGTCCGCTCGGCGAGCTGGCAGCGAGTCCCATCAGGGTGTTGCCGTAGGTGGGTGTCATGTACACACCTTCGAGTAGCTCTTCTTTGGCGAAGCGGTTCCATTGAGGTGTGAACTCTGTGCCACCGGAGAAGATGCCTGTGATGCCAGCCTCTCCGATGCTCGACCCCTCTCCCTCAAGCCGAAGGGCGAGAGCCTCGAGAAGCTTCGGTGTGGTGAACATGCACTTGATGTCATGGCCCGCCGAAAGGATCGTCATTGCCTGATCTATGACATGCTCCTGGTATGCCTTGAGATGATCGTTCCAGCCCTTTTTGATTAGTTTGATAACCCAGCGGGGATCTAGGTCGACGCAAAAACAAATACCTCCCCGAAACTGTGCCAGATGCTCAACGGCTAGCCGTAGGCGGCGGGGCCCGCTAGGACCAAGCATGAGCCAGTTTGACCCCTGCGGGAAGTATTCGTCCGGAAGCGTTTTGGAGAATTGTTCGTAGTCGGTGCGAAAGTCGTTGATTGCTACCCGGCTCTTTGGGATGCCTGTCGTGCCGCCTGTCTCGAACACGTATACGGGTTGTCCAGTGAGCCCTTTTGGTACCCAGCGTTCTACGGGCCCGCCACGCATCCATTCGTCGTCAAAAAAACCAAACTTAGCCAGATCATCAAAGCCTTGGACATCACTACGCGGGTCAAAGTTGGCTTTCTCCGCCCACTCAAGCCAGAAAGGACACCCAGTTTCGGGGGCGAAGTGCCACTTGATTATGTCTCGTACGTGACAGTCGAGTTGTTCACGAGCCGCAGTGACGTTTGGGTCAGGGCCGCTCTCGATCATTGAGTCTGCTGTCGACATTTATATGCTCTGCAGAGAGGCACAGGATGTGCCAAGTAGGCATTGGATCAGGCTTATTAAGGCTTCGCGACGCATAATCCTAACGTGCTAGCATCAGCAACGCACAAGGAGATACGTATGATAGCCGTGGAACTGCTCGAGATTCTCGCCTGCCCCGAAGACAAAACGCCCGTCCATCTTGCCGGACAATCTGAGATTGATGCGCTCAATGGACGAATCCGTGCTGGTGAGGTGGAGAATCGAGTTGGCGATGTGGTTAGTGAAGAGGTCTCGGAAGGCCTTATTCGTGAGGACGGTAAATTCCTGTACCCGGTTCGGGACGATATCCCGATCATGCTTATTGATGAGGCGATCCCCTTATAGTACGTAGAGGCTTAGCCGGGTAGCAAAGACGTTGCCACTTATTTCTGGTGGTTACCCGTTAGGGAGTTCCGCCTGATTCAAGAGCGTACAAGCGGTTCCGGGTAAGTATGTACAGCACACCGTTCTGGGCCACTGGTGTCGTGTAGACGGCTGCCCCCATGTGGTACTCCCCTAGTTCCTCAAGCTCGCGGCCGTGGCGCAATATAGCTACATCACCGTCTTCGTCTCCTATGTAAACCTTGCCGTCGGCGACGAATGGTGAGCCCCAGATTGCTGCGAAGGCATCGTACGTCCAGAGTCGCTCACCAGTCTGAAGATCGTGGGCGTATAAGAACCCAGACAGATCAGCAATGTAAATAATTCCGTCCGAGATCGCGACTGTCGACATTGTGCGACCGATCTGATCGCCTCCGATGTGCCAGACAGAGTGTGTCGTGGTGACGTCACCGCTCCCGGTGGCGTCGATTGCCCAAAAATTTCCAGGAGCTTCACCGTGTTCGGGGTCTTGGCCAACGCCAACGAACACTTTGTCTTGATAGATTACAGGTGTCGCGAGGACGTTATTTCGGGTACCTCGACTGCCTAGGGCCCAGACTGAGTCTTTGGGGTTCAGGTCGAACTTCCAGATCAACTCGCCAGTCTCGGGCACGAAGCTGTAAAGCCAGCCGTCCCCGCCGGGGAAAATAACCTGGGGTTGTCCTCCGATCACCCCGTAGGCGGGGTTAGTCCATGTCCCGTGGAGGATGTTTTCACCGGGCAGGATACTGTCCCAGATTAACTCGCCGGTATTTATATCAAGCGCCACGAAGCTTGATCCGAACGGCGAAGGTATCTGGACGTGGCCTTCGTCCACACCATTGCCAGTTGATGCGAATAGGATGTCACCGACCACGAGCGGCGAGCTTGTCGCTAAGTTGTGGGGGAATGCATCGAGCTCGTTGATTAGATCAAACGACCAAACTAGGTCACCTGCGGTATCGAGCGCGACCACATGGGCTTGATTGGACAGGTAGTAGACTCGATCGTTTCCGACAAAAGGAGTGGAGCAAACGCCCTGCAGAGGCCAATCATTGACCCGCCCAGCGGGTAGCTTCGTGTGTGTTACCTGCCACAAGAACTCGCCATTACTAGTGTTGAACGCCATAACCACACCGCGATCACCGGTCAAATTGGGGTCACGAAGCCCCTCGTTATTTGTGCCGACATAGATTTGGCCATCAAGAACAACGGGGCCAGCATAGGCTTGTGAGCCTACCGGCTGCGACCATTTCACGTTCAGACCGCTTTCGATGTCCCAAGTATCTGGAAGGTCCGTTTCGTCCGAGACCATGTTGCGCGACGGGGTGTTGCCGAACATTGCTGCCTGCCCCGATTGTCCGGTGGTCTTTCCGTACAACGGACTAAACCCCACCACGGCCGCTAAGATGATTACTGCGGCCATCAGCCAACCACGCCTTCGCATCATTGGTTCTCCATCACTTGTACGTTGTCAAAAAAGATGTCTACTGGTGAATAGCCATAGATCCCGGGGCTCCCACTGCTAATCCTCATGGGATCTTCAGCAGAAATTGTCCATTCCTCGGGTTCTTCGGTGCCACGCTCCCACACTTTCCCGTACACGAGGGTGCGGTCTGGGCCAACTTCGACAGTAAGTTTCATTGTGTACCACTTGTCCTCTCGCCACTCGAACGGAACCCTCTGCATCATGCGTAGCTCTGCCGCCCAGGCACGCACCTCAAGTCTGTTATAGCCCCCTTGTAAGTCGAGGGTGTAACCGCCGTTGATAAGCCCGAGGTCAGGGCGGGTGCGCCGTCGTCGGGCACCCATGATGTCGGCTTGAACTGTGTAGCCAGTCATCGACGAGGGACCCATGTAGATGACGTGACGGTTGAGTCCGACCGGCGAGCGGCTCTTGTTGAGTACCATGCCGCCATCTAGTTCCTGTACCTGGAATCGGCCACCCCCCATCCACCAATTAGGTTTCTGGCCCGACTCGAAGTTTGTGGCCCAAGGCAGAGGAGCAAAGGAGCGAACGCGGGCTTCGGCGCTCAGGTTTCCAAGTTCAGCAGTGACTTTGCCAGCTTGGTTTTCGCCAGCGGCCGGACGAAACGTGCCAGCATCATCGATAGTGCCACTGAGACCGTCGAGAAGCCACGAGGCATTGTCTTGGGGCCCGAGCTGGTTGCCATCGGCGTCGAATGCCCTGACTTCAAAGGAAATTTCTTCCCCTGCCTTGACGATGAGTTCCGCCGGTATGACTTGTAGTCGGGACGGCTCCCTGTTCTCAGTGGAAGAAGCAGTTTGAA
The DNA here is from genome assembly GCA_002722645.1 of Acidobacteriota bacterium. Lineage (GTDB taxonomy): Bacteria > Acidobacteriota > UBA890 > UBA890 > UBA890 > UBA890. Next base: position 4,283 of record PBML01000042.1, on the reverse strand, counting down.
GAATAGGCAAACCTTCCCCGCTGTAAGAAGCTCCTGGATCACCGATACAGAAGATGCCAGCCTCTGTACTAATGTAGATGCGCTCGTAGGCTATAGCCGGGGAGCCATAGATCTCCGCATGGCGTTCCTCCCCTGGAACTTGGATTTCCTCGGTGTCCAGGATCGAAAGGGCACTCGGGCCAACCTCCAATATATAGACACGGCCGTTGACTTCTGTGTAGTAGACCTTGTCGTCGGCCCATACTGGCGAGCTCTTGCCTACAGTGCCAACGTTAAGTTGCTCTAACTCTGCGCCCGTACTGGCGTCCAGCGCGATTAGCTTTGATGAGTTATCGACGACATAAAGGATGTTGTCGTGGTAGAGCGGTGAAGAAAAACCGATCCCGAGGGCGTTGGCCTGCCAGATTTCACCGCTGCTGGTGATGTTGCCGGAGCCGGTTCCTTCGATCGCTACAACGCGGCCCATGCTGGCATTGTCTATATTTTCCTCGCTGTGGGCGATATAGACAGTTGTGCCGACGACGACTGGTGTTACGTTAATGCCCCGCTTGCTAAGCTCGAATTCCCAAACGAGATCCCCGGTGCCGACATCCATGGCATAGACCCAGCCATCGGCAGCGCCAGCGATTAGCAGTCGACGACCATCAATCTCGGCGACCACCGGAGTGCCCTGAGTGTTGGCATCGGCCCATGGCCTGTTACCCGGCAAAGAGTTCCACAGGACTTCGCCGGTGAGCTTGTCGAACGACCAAAAGCGATGTCGAGGAGCCCCGTGCTCGCCCCAATTTGCTCCTATATTACTGAGGATAAGCTGGGTACCATCGATGACAGGATTCTGTGTGCGGCCTCCATAGCCTGAGGCACGCCCCGTGTCTTCGCCCAACCGCCATTCCCACACCGTGTTGCCCTCACGGTCGAGGGCAATCAGCAGACCGTCTACACCGTGATGGTATAGGTAGCCCGTCTCAGGATCGCCAATGACACTTGCCCAGCCAACGCGCGAGAACGGTACGGTGGTGTGGTAGACGTTGAAAGTTCGTTCCCACAACGGCGTGCCGTCGCCAGCATCCCAGCAAGCGACAACAGCCTGCTTAGTCATGCCGTTGCCCTGTCGGCCGTTAGCACAAACGCGGCCATCGAAAACCGCCGGTGTCGAGCGACCGACGAATGCTTGTTGCCAGATGAGGTTATCGCCGTCGATTGCCCAATCGGACACGAGATTGATCGCGGAAGATTCCCCTGTCTCGTTTGGACCGCGCCAGCTCGGCCACTCCTCAGTTGCTCCACCGGCACAGGCGATATTGCTCAGCACGGTGGCAGAAATTACCAAACCACCAATAAATCGCTTTACAAACGTTCGCCGAGGAGCATGAGTCTGTAGCGTGGGCATTCGTATTCTCTCAGGGTCTTTGCGTGAGAAGGTCGACGGATCAATTCGGTGGGCCCCCTGATCGTATGTTTGCTTCTCCGAGGCCGCAACCGTACCCGAACGGCATTTGTCCTAAGGAAAAAAGACGCGAGTAATTGTCCAATAGAGGCCAATGACTCCGATCGTCAGTGACAGAGGTATGCTGATTCGTGGACGGTACCAGTCGCGGTGCTGAAATGGGCTAAGGACAAGAAACGCCCCCAAGATCACCGCGAGTTGGCCCAATTCGACACCCACGTTAAAGCTCAATAAAGCTGTTAGGTATTCACCGGGCGGTAATCCGAGCTGAGCCAACACCCCGGCAAAGCCAAGGCCGTGCAAGAGGCCAAAGCCAAAAACGACCGCCGGACGCCATGGTTTGAGTTCCCCCGTGATGACGTTTTCGAACGCGACCCATGCGATCGATAGAGTTATTAAGGGTTCGACGAGCGATGGTGACAAGCTCACGATGCCGTAGGTAGACAGTCCCAATGTAAAGGTGTGCGCAGCAGTAAATGCGGTGACCTGGGCAAGTAATGGCCGCCATGAAGTGTTGAGCAGGAAAAGGCTGAGCACGAAAAGCATGTGGTCGAGCCCGAGCGGAAGTATGTGTTCAAAACCCAGGTACAGGTATTGGCTAATTACATTCAGGCGGCCCGGTGTCGGAGGCGGTTCGTCCAAAGCATAAATTTCGGAACGATCACCGCGTTCCAGTATTTGACGCAACGTGACGAGGTTGCCCAACTGGTCGGATGCGAAGGACTCTGGGTCGTCATCGAGTCCAGAGGGTGTCCCGTAATCGAATCCGAGCATCTCGTTGAGAAAGTCCGTTACAACCTGGTGCCCCCTCACGTCGACGAAAGAGATATGCAGTGGTGGAAACGCCCGTGATGCCTGCAAGCTTAAGTTAGTCGCATCGGTGGGAATTAAACCGGCCATGCGGACCGTGAGGCCGAGCATCGTGCTGGTGCTCCGTGCGGCCACGGTATTTTGATCCGGGAAAGTGATCTTGGGCAAAAAGACCTCATTGTCGAAGCGAATCCGCACACGCCGAAGGAACGTTTGTCGCAGGTCATCGACGGTTTGGTTGAGTTCGGCCTCTGACATCGCATTTAGCGTGCGCATCAATTGGACGTCGTCCGCATCCTGTGGCATGCCCAGTGCCAAAGCATCGAGGTCGACTTGCATGTCGATACGAAAATCGCCTCCAGGAAGCAAAACCACCGTGGTTCGAGTGAAGCTCAGATCGTGAGCGGTTGCCCTTGGAACAACCAGCAGGGCGAAGATGGTGATCATGGTCGCTGCAGGCAAGAAGCAGTAGCGTGGCAGGTTCCATGGACGCGGTCCCCGGCTAGGGACGGTCCTATAGCGTGTCGTGCGCACAGCCAACTTTGGCAAAGGATTCTCCGCAAGCTCAAGGGCGGAAGATCGCCCGCCAAGAATTTTATCAGTGAGCAACGTCCGAGCTACAGTTGACCTTCCAAGCACGGCTGGCCTTTTCACGAGTCGCCATCTCGGTCACAATTCTGAGCATTCCACGAACTTTAGGTCCTATCTTCCAACTGCCACCAGCCCGGGAGCGCACTATGAAGCAAACTGATGACTTTTCTGCCGCTCGTCCACGCCGATCACACTTATTGTTGGTTCTCTTTGCGCTAGCTACCAGCTCTGCAGCGTGCTCATCGGTTTACACGCCTGACCGGGAGGCCCCCGGATTCACTGTCGATTCGATTCGCCAGGAGGATATGCGTGCCGACCTGTTTTTTCTGGCTTCCGACGCAATGAATGGGCGTGCGGCGACTAGTCGAGACGTGGCAATTACCAGCGAGTTCATTAAGGCTCGGTTCCAACGGCTCGGGTTGATGCCAGGTGGTCCCGAGAACTCTTACTTCCAGCCGTTCAACTTAGTGTCAGCGGCGCTTGGAGACGGTGACAATTCGCTGGTGATCGACGGTATTGACACCGGTGGATTGCGTCGCCGGTCGATCGGTGAGGATTACTATACGCTGAATTTCAGCGCCTCTGGATCCGGTAGCGGCGAGCTCGTGTACGCCGGATTTGGCATCGTCGAGCCGCGACTCGGTTACAACGACTACCAGGGAGAGGGCGTCGAAGGCAAGATCGTTTTGGTGCTCGACAGGGAACCCGGAGTCGCTGACCCCGCGAGCCCCTTTGATGGTGTGGTCACTGCCGAGCAGTCGCGCGACTGGCGCAAGGCGTTGGTGGCACAGGAGCGTGGCGCTGCAGGCATCCTGTTCGTGAGCGATGTTCACAACCGACCCGAGAGTACGGACTACACATCTGCGGCGGAGAACTATTGGCGCGTTAGTCAACGCCCGCGGGTGACCCTTGAAACCTGGATGGACAAGATCGAGATTCCGGCCGCACGCGTTTCAGCACAACTCGCCGAACGTTTAGTTGCCGAAAGTGGGCAGACTCTCGAGCAACTCGCTGCCGGAGCGGAGTCTGGAAGCGGCCATGGCGTCCTTGCCATTCCAGGCCCTAACGTTCAAATCAACGCATCAGTCAATCGCCGAGCCATTCCAGCACGCAACGTACTCGGAATGGTTGAGGGATCGGATCCCGACGTGGCTGACGAGGTGGTAATCATCTGTGCCCACTTCGACCATGATGGAGCCAATGAACAGGGTGTTTTTAACGGTGCGGATGACGATGGTTCGGGGACGGTTGCATTGCTAGACATTGCCGAAGCCTACGCTTTGGCGGCTGCACGTGGAGAGGGTCCGCGCCGCACGGTGCTGTTCGCTGCGTGGGATGCTGAAGAGCGGGGGCTGCTTGGTGCTTGGTACTACACGGAGGCTCCAACGTTCTCGCTGGGGAGTACAGTCGCGGTGCTCAACATGGACATGATCGG
>PBML01000041.1 GCA_002722645.1 Acidobacteriota bacterium | reverse complement strand
CAGGGCACGCCGATCACCGGCCACGAGCCGGTCAACTATCGAGTGAATGTTCGTGCTGGCTTTCGCTTCAGCCACTAAGCACCACACCCTTCACCGTATAACGCTGGATCTGAGATTTGTCCTCGCCTATCGTGTAAGGGAATGCAAGGATCTGCTCTTTACTGTTCACTAATCCCAAGGAGCCTCCCGGCGGACGAAGGGTGCGTCGGGTGCCGGAGAATCCAGGCAACGACGTCTCGCCAACACGATGTCAATCTCCAAGCTATTATAGGCGCCGCAGAACGTTATTCACGAATCTCGGAGGGTGTATCTCGAATTCTGGCAAGGCCGAGCTCCACGCGCATACCACCTACTCGGATGGTGTTCTAAGCCCGAGTGATCTGGTGGCTGAAGCAGAGCGCGCCGACCTTACTGCTCTCGCCATCACCGATCATGACATTGTTAGTGGCGTTGCGCCTGCACGAGCTTCCGCGCTCGACCTGGACCTTGAAATTGTCGCGGGCGTTGAATTCTCCACCAATCTCGAGAACCACGAGATCCACATGCTAGGCCTCTTCGTGGATGATGCAAACGATGAACTCATCAAATGCACGGACCAGGCCCGTCGCTTTCGACGTGAGCGAGCTGTCGAAATTGTGGAGCGCCTCAATAGCCTAGGTATCGACGTTGAATTCACTGCCGTGGAATCGGCAGCAGGTTACGGAAGCATAGGAAGGCCTCACATTGCCAAGGCAATCGTCGAAGCAGACAAGGACACCGGTGACGTCAATGAAGCTTTCCGTAAGTGGATTGGTATTGGCAAGACAGCTTTTGTCCCCAAAGAAACCGTTGGTGCAGAGGAGGTGATCAGCGTCGTGCATCGGGCCGGTGGAGTTGCGATACTTGCTCATCCGGGAAGCTACCGATGGTCGTGGCGCCGATGCCAGGAGGGAATACGAACGCTCGCCGACCTTGGCCTCGACGGGTTTGAACTAGTGCATCCTTCGTACACCTCAAACGCCCGCAAAAAATTCAAAGGGTTGATCGACGAAATGGGGCTACTACCCTCTGGAGGGTCTGACTTTCATGGACCACCGGTCGGAACTACCCGGCTGGGCGAGTATGCGGTCTCGCTCCAGTGGCTCGAGGCACTTCGGGAAGCCGCCACGAGCCACCGTGCCAACATACATTCAACGGAAGAAAACGTATGAGTATCAAGCCAGATAGCTGGATTCGGAAAATGGCTCTCGAGGAATCAATGATCGAGCCCTTCGAGGAGGGACTCGTAAGTAAGGGTATCGTGTCATACGGGGTGTCCGCCTATGGCTACGACATCCGTATCGCTGACGAATTCAAGGTTTTCACCAACATCAACACAAGCGTGGTAGACCCAAAGAGTTTCGACCCTAATTCCTTCGTTGATTTCAAGGGGGACGTTTGCATTATCCCGCCAAACTCGTTTGCCCTAGCGCGTTCGATGGAATATTTCCGTATTCCTCGTTCAACGCTTGTGATTTGCGTCGGAAAGTCAACCTACGCACGCTGCGGAATTATCACCAACGTGACACCGCTTGAACCCGAGTGGGAAGGACACCTGACCCTAGAGATCTCAAATACAACACCGCTCCCTGCCAAAATCTATGCCAATGAGGGTATTGCGCAACTTTTGTTCTTCGAGAGCGACGTGTCATGTGAAATCTCCTATGCCGACCGTGACGGCAAGTATCAGGCACAAACGGGGGTGACCGCACCCCGTATTGATCGGAGTTCCTGATGAAAGTTTCAACAACCAATGCTCCCGCGGCTGAAATTGAAACCGAGGCATTGATCCTTGCGATTCCTGATGACACTGGCAAGCCCACGCCCTGGGACGCAGTGGACGCCATTGTCGGCGGCATCGTTTCGGAAGCGCTGGCAGGTCCTGGGTTTCAGGGCAAGCGCGGACAGACTCTCGCTCTCTCTACACCAGGGAACCGCTGCCGTGAACTTATACTTGTCGGACTTGGCACGTCAGCAGAAATCGACCTCGAGGCCTGGCGCCGCGCGGTCGCCAATGGGGCCAGCAAGGCACGCCAACGCGGTAATAGCAGGATTGCAGTGCCGCTTCCCGAGATCGACGGGCACGACTTTGAGGAGCTGGCTACAGCGGCCACCGAAGCAGCCATTCTGACGTCGTATCGATACCGAGAATTCAAAGCTGCCTCAACGGAGGAGGTGGGACTCGAAGAAATTCTAATCGCTGCGCCAGTCGATATCGCGAGTGCGACTACGCGCGCCCAAAAAATCGCTGACGCTNCCTGTTGGGCCCGGGATCTAGTCAATACTCCAAGCAATATGAAGCGGCCTGATTCGCTTGCTGCCCGCGCCATAGAGATGGCNGAGGAAACCGGCCTAGAATTTGAAAACATCGATGATGAAGCGGCCAATGAACTGGGGCTCAATGCTTTGCTTGCCGTTGGGCAGGGCTCTTCCGTGGGGCCAAGGTTAATAACTCTTGAGCACCGCCCAACAGGAGCGGCTAACCAACCAACNGTGCTTATCGGAAAAGGAATCACTTTCGACACGGGTGGCATATCCTTGAAACCCGCGCAAAAGATGGGTGACATGAAGGCGGACATGTCGGGGGCCGCGGCTGTCTTCGGCACAATGCGGGCGCTGGCAGAGCTCGACGCTCCAACCTGGGTAATCGGGGTCACGCCGCTGGCTGAGAATATGCCAGGCTCGCAGGCTTATCGGCCCAGCGACGTCATCCGTGCGTACGACGGNACTACTATCGAGGTTCTGAACACCGATGCCGAAGGACGCCTCGTTCTCGCTGACGCGCTAGCCTANGCCTGCAAACGCTATGAACCATGCTGCATGGTTGACTTGGCTACCCTGACGGGCGCCTGTGTCGTCGCCCTTGGGTCACAAGCGGCNGGACTCATGGGAAACGATGACGAGTTGTGCAATGNACTGATATCGGCTGGNNAGGCNACAGGTGAACGCCTATGGCGNCTNCCCGCTTGGTCGGCATACGACAAGTTGNTCGATAGCGAGGTAGCCAATGTGCGCAACTCGGCGGGCCGGGCCGCTGGTGTGGTCACAGCAGGAATGTTTCTCAAACGATTTGTTGGGACCACGCCCTGGGCCCACTTAGACATTGCAGGAACGGCTTTCCTCGATAAGGCCACACCTTACCAGCCGAAGGGTGGCACAGGATTTGGCGTTCGGCTGCTAACCCGCTGGCTATCCACTTGAGCGAACCTGAGCCCATTGATNCTAAAGAGCGTGTCGAGAACCTCGNGGCCGCCTTTGACGGCTGCAAACACGCTCTCATCCTGACCCACGACAACCCTGACCCAGATGCGCTCGCGAGCGCTTTTGCACTCGCTAATGCTCTCAGTCATCTAACTGGGATCGATTGCGAGGTCGGATACGCNGGNATCATTGGCCGCGCCGAGAATCGTGCCATGCTCCACGAGCTCNCGTTGGCCCCTATACGAATCCANGGAGACGCCTTGGAACGCTTCGACGCTCTCGCTTTNGTNGANACACAACCCGGCTTTGGCAANAACTCCCNGCCTGATGGGCGATTGCCGAACGCGGTTATCGACCACCACCCTNGCCGCCAAAATCTTGACGACCTCGCATTCGTCGACGTACGCGACGGATATGGGGCNACAGCCACAATTATCTATGAATACGCCCAGGTTGGTGGATTTCCGCTACCGACAAATATCCTGACTGCACTCTTCTATGCCATCAAATCCGAAACTCAAGAGCTAGGCCGTGGGGCCGGTTACGCCGACCAGGAAGCCTACNTGAGCCTTTTGCCCCGAGCCGACAAGCTGGCTGTTTCCNGGATCCAACAAGCCCCTGTGCCTCGNAACTACTTTCGTGCCTTTCAAGTCGGGATCGAGAACGCCTACCTCCAAGGCCGCATCGTCATCACCGACCTCAACACAGTGGACAATCCTGACCTCGTGGCCGAGATAGCAGACTTCCTACTTCGCCTCGAAGGTGCCGACTGGGCAGGGTGCATGGGACTCTACAATGGCAGCCTGCTACTGTCCTTGCGTACGGCTGAGGAAGATGCACACGCTGGGCAGATAATTCGTCGTGTCGTCGCAGGACTCGGACGCGCGGGTGGCCACGGCGCGATGGCTGGCGGCCAGATTCCACTNAGCGAACGTGACTACGGAGAAGTGGCAGCGCAGATCAAAGCGCGTCTGGCCGACGAGCTCGCCAATGAGACAGCAGAGGGAGAGTCATTAGTATTGTGACCTGATCCTCTAGGCCACTATTCATTCGCGAATTTACTGTTCACACCTTCGACTTGCTGCGGCGAAACAATCCCACCGCTAACGACAAAACGAAGTGCTTCTTCAACACTCATGTCAAGAAAGATTAAGTCNTCCTGCCGCACCAGCACCAAAACCCCCGAGGTTGGATTGGGTGTTGTGGGTACAAAAACATTCACCGTCGTANCGGGTNAGNAATTCTGGAGTTCTCCTTGGGTAACCGCCGTGACCAATGCAACGGTATAGATTCCCTTGCGCGGGTACTCGATTAGAACAACCGAATCGAAGGCTCGATCCGCACCGCTATAAAAGGTCTCAACTAGCTGCCGTGCCGAGCCATAGACACTTTTTACCAATGGAATACTAAGCGCTAGGTTATCCATCATGCGAACTATCGATCGCCCTAAGATGTTGCTTCCGGCTAGCCCAATCAAGTAGATCACCAGAACAGTCAGTGTTAGNCCAATCACCCCTGCAACTATTCTGGCACCTGGCAGGTCTAGATAGCCTCCGAAGCCAATCNCCTCCACTANTCGAANCACAGGCGGCGTCACAAACGCTTGTACTGGACGAAGAATAAGGGCAAATAGCCATAAGGTGACGAAGACGGGCAAGATAATGAGAAGGCCGGCAAGCAGAGATCTCCGGAGGTGAGCTACTAGCCGCATCAGGATGGTTTGCCGCTCCGTGCGAGCTGCTTCCAGAAACCAAGGAAATACTGAGCAGCCGACACCAAAGACAAGACGACGACCAANCACAANCCAATCTCGCCAACGAATATCTCTCCGACCAAGAAGTGCTCACCAAGATACGACGGGCCGAGAAGCAACAAGATAANCGTGAACATTTGTACAGTGGTTTTNTATTTACCCAGCGAAGACGACGGGATAGTGATCCCCTGGTCAGCCGCAANCGGACGTAGCCCGCTAATTGCCAACTCGCGACCNATGATNATAACCACCATCCACGCTGGTGCTTCCCCCAATNCCACCAGCGATATAAAGGCCGCTGAAACCAATAGTTTGTCNGCGATGGGATCGAGCAATTGCCCAAGNGTTGTTATCTGCTTGCGCGTTCGTGCTAGGTAGCCATCAAACCAGTCCGTCAATGACGCAATGATGAACACCGAGAGCCCGACAAGCCTGTAGTCTGTCAGGAGAAAAACAACCAGAATNGGTACGAGAAAGATCCGTAACGCTGTCAGCGCGTTGGGCAGCGTCCAATTGCCAGTAGTTATAGAAGACAATTCGGTGNTCGCTTGCCTTGTCTCTAGCGTATTCACTATGATTCGTCCCTTTTTCCGTCCGCCTTGCAAATAGTTTAGCAGGGAGCAATAGGCTACCAAGCAGCGCTGCCACGGTACGATACNTTGTCTGTCCCGCTCATCGTCGCGAGAACTATATGCGTTTCAGCATCTGTTCATCGTTTATAGCAACGCACCGAATTCGTGTCGATGTACATGGGACACTGGAGCCGNTGCANGCNCANGACTGGCGGATCAAAGCTTTTCTCAAAGTCCCTGGGAACAATATGGGGCCTGCGACTGAAGCTAAAGAGTTCTTGGCCCAGTGGGTATCCCGTTATGATGGTAATTGTNTAAACGACGTAGCGCCGTTTGATGTGGTCAACCCCACGGCTGAGGAGGTCGCGAGGACACTNGCCGAGCAGATCGCCGATTCCCTCGCCGAGGCTACGGTTGAACGGATTGAGNTAGGCGAAGCAGCTGGCTTCAGTGCCATTTATTGGCCCGGNCCCGCNGCGGAATAAATCAGCGGTAACTGTCCGTTGCCACGCGCCGCTTATCAATGTAACTCTGCAAGCCTATTTCGATGGCCTCGGCTAGTTCNGAACGATAGGCGGCGCTCTTCAGCNACGCCTCTTCCTCTTCNTTGCTCACAAATGAGGCCTCCACGAGAACNGCGGGCATGCCGGCGCCAACNAGCACAAAGAATGGAGCCGTCTTCACACCCAGGTCATGAACGTTCCCATAGCTCTTGGCAACATGCATCACCAGGCTGTCTTGGATAGAGGACGCGAGTTCGCTTGAGNCCCCTTGGAAGTCATTCTTCATAATCGTCTCAAGCATTTCGCCGAGATCACCCATGCTGCCAGCTTCGCCTGATGCATTCTCACGGGCGGCCGTCTCAGCNGCGATTGGATCAATCGCCATATCTAGATAATAGGTCTCAAAGCCNCGCAACTTGCGGTTGCGCGCNGAATTGATATGAATGGAGATGAACACGTCCGCGTCGNNCCCGTTAGCAAATTCGGTGCGCTTCTGCAAAGTTAATGTGCTGTCGTCTTGCCTGGTTAGAAGGACTTCATATCCCGTAGCACGCAGCCGTTCTGCCAGCGTCAGCGACAANTGCAAAGTTAGCCATTTTTCCGCAACCCCAGTGCGACCAATGGCACCCGGGTCCGTGCCACCATGACCGGGGTCGAGTACGACTCTCTGGACGCCCAGTCCCAGTTGTTCCGAAATCGAATCACCCTCACGTTTTGGTGGGCGACGGTCCGATTTTACTCGCGAGGCAACANTTGCAGTGGGTACGTCCACAACTATCCGAAACGGCTCGCCCTCACTTCCGAGAGTGAACAACGTGTAGTGCCCAGAATCACTAAAATCCATAACCACACGTACGACTCCTGGCTGTGTTNAAGCAATTCTGNCCCGTGCTACGGCTCCACCTTCAATCGCGACTACCTGCTCATGTCCTCGAAACTCAGCACCGNCGAGGTATCCCGGTTCATCGACTCCCTGCAAGTCGATGAACAAGCGCTCTGGTTGGTGCACCTCGCCAGTTTGGAATTGNACTGAGCGATCAAGGTCNAGAACAACACGCGTATGGGTCGGATCGCTGTAGTGACGTACACCGGTAAGGCGTGCCAAATCGCTNCTCGTCGCAATTAGCGATAGTCCATCCAAGCCGGAGTNAACNGGAAAAGGGTCATCGTCAGAAACCGCCGCGACTAGTCTTCNCCGATCATTAGTCGGCGGCACAGACGTCTCCAGNNGGGGCGCGTCCCGTGAGTCAACGGCCTCCAGGTCCACACTGTTGTTGGCAAGTACCAACTCGTTCATTCGGTTACGTGCCACCTTAGCCTGCGGGCTACGCGGATAACGCTGNAGCAACCGGGAGTAGAGCNATGCAACCCGTGGACTGTCNGNCACTTCGGCATCGATCGCCAAGCGCAGCAGCGCCTCGGGCGCATGTGGGCTAGCCGAGTACCTCTGCACAAGATCGCGNTAAATCTCACGCTGGTAAATAGCAGCGGTTTCATCACCAGNCAGAGCTCTGCGACCATAAATCCCAGAAACACGCCACAACGCCTCGGATGCGAACGGACTTTCGGGATAACGGAGGGCAACATCGTTGAACGCGTCCGCTACCCACCTCCAGGACGNGGCGTGCCCCGATGGGTCCACGATCTCAAGCTGTCGATACAGAGTCTCTGCCCGCTCGAAGAGTTCCTGTGGGGAAGCAGGNAACGCGCTGGACGGGGCGACTACCGACAGAGCTATCGCAACGATTAGCGATACAAGGTATCGGTTCGTAAGATTCAGCACGNCACATCTCCCGACGTGCCTCCCCATTCAAACCCANGCTAGCTTCGCCCCGAAGCTAGTAAATTATACCGAGCGTGGACAGGTTGGTGCAATGCATCAGCANCTATGCATACATCCCACTAAAGTTTCACTACCGGCGTGAATCCGGTGCAAGCCTACACTGCTAAGCAGCGACCTAGACTAACCCAGCAGCTCTTCGACAATTTCGGTTGACTTTTCGAGCGCCTGGGACAGTTTCGAACCGTCTGGACCACCGGCCTGCGCCATCTCTNCCTTACCACCGCCTCCGCCACCAACCAACTTCGCAAGCGAACTCACGATATCGCCCGCCTTCACACGTTCCGACAAGTCAGCGGTTACTCCAACCACGATTTGTGCCCCATCATCATTGCGTGTCCCAAGCACGACAATTCCTGAACCGATTTNTNTCTTCATCGAGTCGGCGAGACTNCGCAGACCACCCGCATCGAGGCCTTCAACCTCACGNCGCAACAACCTAATTCCCTTGACCTTAACTTCATAGTCTTCCAAATCAGTAGAAGTTTCATGTGAGGCCAACCTTATTCGCAACTCCTCGTTGCCCCGTTCAGCCTCCTTGAGACGCAGCAGAAGTCGCTCAACAGAATCTGGGGCGTCTTCTTCGCGAGTCTTCAGCCCAGCTGTGACTTGACGCAACCTGTCACGCTGCCGTTGGAGGCGCTCGACCGCTGNCGGGCCGGTAATTGCCTCNACACGGCGTGTTCCAGCCGCAACGCTTTCCTCCTTAATAATCATAAAGGTGCCGATCTTGCCGGTCCGCGCCACATGCGTTCCACCACACAGCTCTGTTGAAACACCCGNGACGCTAACGACACGAACAACGTCACCATACTTGTCGCCAAAGAACGCCAAAGCGCCTCGCTCGATTGCTTCTTGGTGGCTCATCTCACTAATTTNCACTGCAATATCGGCGCGGATCGCTTCGTTCACGTCACGTTCAAGTTCAGCTAGCTGGTCGGCATCAACCGGCTCGAAGTGACTAAAGTCAAACCGAAGATGATCAGGCGCCACCATAGAGCCTGACTGCCGAACATGTTCNCCAAGCTGATCGCGTAGAGCCGCGTGCAGCAAGTGGGTTGCCGTATGATTGCGAGCCGTATTGACACGCCGTTCGGTATCAATCTTGAGATTTACCTTGCCGCCAACCGACAATTCTCCGCTGTCAACTTCCACCGAGTGAACAACCAGACCACCTGGTAGCCGCTGTGTGTCACTAACTACGGCGTGGCCATTTTCAGAACAAGCCTCTCCCCGATCACCAGCTTGGCCACCGGACTCTCCATAGAATGGCGTGACGTCAACAATCATGGCCCCCTTCCACCCGCACTNGAGTCTTTCAATTGGCTGATTCTCATGCAGCAAGCCAATAATTTTGACCTCCTCATGCGCATATTCCTCNTAACCAGTGAACGCCGTACTCTCAATACCTTGCTCGGACAACTCGGCCACAAGCGTTTGGNCAGCGGCTGCTTCGCTTCCCCCTTTCCACGCAGCACGAGCTCGNCTCCGCTGACTTTCCATNGCCGCCTTAAATTCACGTTCATCGATTTGCAAACCGACGTCGGAGGCAAATTCGCGCGTCAGCTCAACGGGTAATCCATATGTGTCATAGAGGCGAAAAGCTTGATCTCCCGGGATACAGCTACCCCCGGAAGCGCGTACCTCCTCGACAACGTCTTCAAAAACCCGCGTTCCTGCGGCCAACGCCCTGAAGAAACGATCTTCCTCCGCAATCGTTACTCGGGCAATGAGCTCTGCAGCTTGCCGCAATTCCGGATACACATCCCCCATGAGGTCGGCCACGTCGCCCGCGGAGCTATTNANGAATGGAGAGTCAAAACCCAACTTCATCCCGAATCTCGTTGCCCGGCGAATCAACCGACGCAATACGTAGCCACGCCCTTCGTTGGCTGGACTGACGCCGTCGGCTANNAGGAAAGCAGTAGCCCTCGAGTGNTCAGCNATGACCCGTAATGCTACGTCGCTGCCCTCATCGACCCCATAGCGATGGCCTGCCCGTTCGGCAACTGCGGAGATTAGCGGAAGAAATAAGTCGGTGTCATAGTTGCTTCGTACGCCTTGAACAACCGCCGTCAAGCGCTCTAGGCCAGCCCCNGTATCGATGTTCGGGGCCGGCAACGGCTNGGTTATGCCTCTCCCATCAGTATTGAACTGCATGAAAACCAGGTTCCAGAGNTCAACGAACCTTTCATCATCGAGATCGACTTGCTTCGGCTCGATGTAAGCCCCGTCCAATGGCCACGCAAAGTCACCAACACCATAGTCGAAGTGAATCTCCGAGCATGGACCGCACGGACCAGTCTCGCCCATCGACCAGTAGTTGTCCTTTGCCCCGAGTCGCAGAATACGGTAGTCCGGCAAGCCAACGATGCTTTTCCAGAGACTGAAGGCTTCGTCATCCTCTTCGTANACACTCGCCCAGAGNCGCTCTNNAGGNAGGNTATAACCNTCGGTCAGNANCTCCCANGCCATCTTNATGGCATCAGANTTNAAGTAGTNGCCNAAAGAGAANTTNCCAAGCATNTCGAAAAACGTNTGGTGNGNCCCNGATGGTCCAACGTTCTCNAGNTCNTTGTGTTTACCNGCNACNCGCATNCATTTCTGNGATGTCACCGANCGNTCGTAGCTNCGTTTNTCGTGGCCGAGNAANACTTCNTTGAACTGATTCATCCCNGCATTCGTGAACAACAANGTCGGNTCGTCNCGNGGTATCAGACTGCTCGAACTNACNANNGNATGGCCACGNTNCTNGAAGTANTCAAGGAAGNNCTNCCGGANTTCTANAGATGACTTNCCAGNNGTTTGCTNCANGAATTCCCTGTCANTCANCTGTGTCATNCCTTNGGATTCNTGATTGNGTCCGCTNCCGCGTCAGCCGGTGANATCTTCAAGCCAGANNGACAANTTTTCCANTACCAGGTACCGCGGNAAGGAACGTCGNATGAGGTGATCAAAGCAGCGCTTTGCAGCCGCGAGATTCTCGGGCTNTCCTTGTCGNGCAANCCACCGATCAAAGGCATCGTCAAGGACTCCTCGCTCGCCTCCGAGTTGTTCAAATACCGCATCGGCGACCACCTTTCTCATTGTCTCGGTCAACCCTTGGCGCTGCAAGTCTCGCAGCGCATCTGACCGGCCGGCAGGCCGTCTTTGCAACCGAGATTCTAACCGGCTACGACCAAACCGTTGGTCATCGAGGTAACCCCACTTGATACACTTCTCAATCGCTTCGTCGATATCATCCGNCAAGTGATGCTTCGCCCTAAGTTTGGCTCGAATACCAGCACGGCTGTAATCTCTTCGGGTCAGCATCGCCAGTGCGTCGGCCGTCACAGAATTCTGAGGCCTGACCACCTAGNCAGTAGTCCTTGCCCCGGTAGTTGGGCGAGTATCACACAACTTNCCGAGTTCTAAGGNCACGTCTGCATCCTCCGNTCTGAAGTTTCAGTCGGCCGAAATATTGCGCTGTCCGCCACTGAAGGTAGTCGNTCCCCTTTTCTGCGACCAAGAGACCCCTTCTAAACAGGCTACGACTCCGAGCGCAGGACCGAACTAACTACTAGGCGCCCGCAGAAACGATAGGAGACGCGCCGACGGTACGGTCCTCCGCGTAAACAGGCGTCAACCACACATGACGATCCTCAGCACGTCCCTCGACGTAAGAAAAAAAGGATTCCTGTATTTGTGCTGTGATTGGGCCCCGTTGACCCGTGCCCACTGCAATCTTATCGATCGAGCGAACCGGAGTTACCTCAACTGCTGTGCCAGTAAAAAAAACTTCGTCAGCCGTGTAGAGATACTCACGTGGAATGTCCGCCTCCTCGACCGTGTAGCCGAGTTCCCTTGCCAGCACCATAACCGCATCACGTGTAATCCCGGGAAGTACCGATGCAGCGATTGGGGGGGTAATGATTTGGTTATCTTGCACGATGAATACATTCTCGCCGCTACCCTCCGAGACGTAACCCCGGGAATCGAGCGCGATACCTTCGACGTAGCCATTTTGTGCAGCTTCCATCTTGATCAGCGCTGCGTTCATGTAGTTGGCAGCAGCCTTGGCCATTCCGGGCAGGGTATTAGTGGCAACCCGGTTCCACGAAGACACCATAACGTCGACGCCCTGCTGAAGGGACTCTTCTCCAAGGTACTTATCAAACTCAAAGACGGCGACATAAATCTCGACCGGGCACGTCGTCGGATCCACACCCAGTGAATGGTAGCCACGGAAAACAATTGGCCGAATGTAGCAAGACTCCAACTGATTAGCCTGGATGGTCTCAAGGCAAGCTTCCCGAAGGCCTTCAGCCCCGATTTCAATCGGCATGCGGTAAATGCGTGCTGACCGGCACAGCCGTTTAACGTGCTCGTCTAGGCGAAAGACCGCTGGACCACTCTGAGTCTTATAGCAGCGAATTCCTTCAAAGACTGCCGATGCGTAGTGAACGACGTGTGAGCAAACATGTATATGGGCATCATCCCAAGGGATCAGCTCTCCATTGTGCCAGATCTTCGCCGATGCATTGAGTTCTGCCATTTGTACCTCTCCATAACTTGCCGATACCAAGAAGGGATGTGAATTATACCCCGGGAACAATTGTACCCAGAACTCGCGGTCCAGAGGCCCCGGTAGCCGTCGGAACGTTTCCCGGGCGTCCGGCGAGGGTCTCGGCAGCAAGAACCGCGAATGCCACGGCTTCCTTCGCATCACCCGGAACACAGGCCACGTCACCCGCATCTCGCAACTGAGCCGGCAATACTAGCTCACTCAATCGCCCGCGGAGCGCATGGTTATACACCCCTCCACCCGAGATCA
This sequence comes from Acidobacteriota bacterium, assembly GCA_002722645.1. Taxonomy (GTDB): domain Bacteria; phylum Acidobacteriota; class UBA890; order UBA890; family UBA890; genus UBA890. The sequence continues at coordinate 15,302 of PBML01000041.1, read as the reverse complement.
AAACCTCGTCAACAGGTTGCCTCACAGCTAGGAAGCGGGCAATAGCCTTAGCTACAGTGCACGCTGTGAACTCCGTGAGAGTGGATAGCAAATCAGCGTCGCTAATTGACTCACTACGATCGAATAACGCTGTAATTCTATCGTTGAGAAAGTCGGTTGTATCGGCTGATTTCGGAGGCTTACGCTTAAAGAACGGGTTCGCAAGCAACTCATCGAGGATCTCTTCTTGCGGCTGGCCAGATATCGCTAACTCTCCGTCAACGTCGCAGCCAGCTCCGATGCCTCGATACCTTGCCGCAGCATCCAGTAATACATTGCCAGGCCCGGTGTCGAACGCAAGCACATCACTAAGATCCGAAGATGGTGGCAGCCCAGTAACGTTAGCGATCCCACCAACATTCAACGCCACCCGGCCGATAGTTGGATCCGCATAGAGTCTATGGTCGAGCAACGGCACCAGGGGGGCACCTTGTCCGCCTGAAGCTAGGTCACGGGCGCGGAAGTCCGCCACAGTCGTAATACCAGTGCGCTCGGCTATGACTGCAGGCTGTCCGATCTGCAAGCTAGCGTGAATAGACGGACCCGGACCAGCATCCGGTGTTCTGCCCGGAAGATGGACAATCGTCTGCCCGTGGGAGCCAATCGCAGCAATCTCGGAGGTCGCCATTCCCACCGTTTCGAGCAGCTTCAACGCCGCACGGGCAAATTCCTCCCCNACCATCACGTCCATCAGCGACAGGTCAGCAGGGAGAGCCTTCTTTGGTGCCGCTCTCAACGCTTCGCTCAGCGATCGCGCGTAAGCATACGTTTCGAAGGCAATAAGTTCGATCGCTGGCGGGACAGCCGAATGGTCCAGCTGGACCAAGGCAGCGTCAATGCCATCCATCGAAGTTCCCGAGGACAAACCAATCACGAGATTGGGCTCGATTGCGTGACTCATACCCCGATGGTAGCTTGGCGCGCCGGAAGCTTCCCTGCTCGGAGTATTACCACCGTCACATGGAATCCACTGCCGCTTGGTTTCAAGAAGTCCTTCTTCCTTATGGAACGTGGGGAATTCTCTTGTTATCGGCTATAGATTCATCGTTCGTACCAATGCCGGCCATCATCGACTTGGCNGTGATGGGCGCAGCGGCGCTGGCACCTCAGAACGCTGCTAGCTACGGANCAGCAGCAGTCATTGGTTCAACGGCTGGGGTGGTGATCGTATACGGGCTAGCACGAAGTGGCCGCCGTGCCACCAAGGGCCACGGGAAACGCATTGCTTGGGCGGAGAACTTTCTAAAAAAACATGGGACACTGGCGCTTCTTGGATCAGCACTCATGCCAGCTCCTTTCCCCTTCAAAATGGTTGTACTGGCCGCGGGATATCTTCGACAACCACTACCTAGCGTTATCGTAGGTGTCGGGACAGGTCGTGTCATTCGTTTCGGCCTCGAAGCTTTTTTGGCAGCGCGCTACGGGGAACAGATTATCGCAACAGTGCAGGCTAATGGCGCACTAGCAAGCCTAACCACGGCGTTGTTAGTCACCGTTGGAGGCTTTGCCTTTTATCGCTGGCAAGCCTCTCTAAGAGGTTAGCGGAGCTTTAAACCGCTGCGACTCAATCCCCGTCGATNTGCTCGCTCCCCCACTTTGCCTTCCACTTTGAGACCAAATTCAGCGCCTCGAGCGGTGTCAATTCATCAACAAGCCGTTCGCGCAGTTCAGCAACCAGAGGGTGCTCTAGAACGGGGTGNAGATCCATCTGTACGTCCAACTGCTCGTCGTCGCTCCGGGCCCAGGTTGCTCCAGACGAAGTCAGCGAATCAGTTGCCTCGAGGTTGCAAAGTATTTCACCAGCGCGTTCGACTACCCCTCTTGGCAAGCCAGCAAGGCGACCAACATGAATTCCGTAAGAACGGTCCGCCGCGCCCGGTTCGACACGGTACAAAAACACGACGCCATCACCAATCTCTTGCGCTGCAACGTTCAGATTGCGAAGGCTTGGTAAGACGCCCTCTAGGCTGGTTAGCTCATGATAGTGAGTAGCGAACAACGCCCGCGGTGCGATTTTTTCTTGGTGCTCAAGGTATTCGACCACTGCCCATGCGAGTGCTAAACCATCGTAAGTACTGGTGCCACGCCCGACCTCATCGAGGATAACAAGGCTCGCGGGAGTAGCGTTGTGGAGAATGTTGGCAGTTTCTTGCATTTCAACTAAGAAAGTAGAAGCTCCGCGGGCGAGATTATCACTCGCTCCTACCCTCGTAAAAATACGGTCGAAGACACCAACGCGTGCTGACTCCGCTGGGACAAAGCTGCCCATCTGGGCCATGATCGTAATCAACGCCACCTGTCGAAGGTAAGTGGATTTGCCACCCATGTTAGGGCCTGTAAGTAGCTGTATACGGTGGGCCCCATCGTCCATGTAGGAATCGTTAGGGACAAAGCGCCCGCCATCTTGAAGCATCTCAACTACCGGGTGCCTGCCCTGATGAATTTCCAGCACTCGCCCGTCGTCTACGATTGGCTCCACATAACCGTTTANAGCCGCGACCTCAGCCAAACAGGCCAAAACATCAACTGTGGCTACAAATGCCGCGGTCTGATGCAACCGCGAGGCCTCGGCGCTGACGAGCTCGCGGAGCTCCGCGAACAAACGAGCCTCTAGTTCACCAATCCTTTCTTCGGCGCTCAGAACCGTCTGCTCAAATTCCTTTAGCTCAGGTGTGATAAANCTTTCCGCGTTGGTCAACGTCTGCTTGCGGATGAATTCTTCAGGCACCTTCCCCAAGTTGGCCTTCGATACTTCAATGTAGTAGCCAAATACCTTGTTAAAGCCAACCTTGAGCGAACTGATGCCGGTACGATCGCGTTCTTGAGCTTGCAGGGTCGCAATGAAGTCCTTCCCTTCACCACTCGTATTGCGCAAGGTGTCGAGACCTTCATCAAACCCGTCCCGGATAACGCCACCATCCGAAACGGCAGCCGCAGGCTCATCGGCGAGTCGCTCCTCAATCAACGCGGCAATNTCGCCGCACGGATCGAACTCGGCAAGAAGCTCATCGACGATCGGTGTAGCATCTAGTTCCTTAAGCTGAGCAAGCATTTTCGGTAACGACTCAAGCGAGACTCGCAACGCGGCGAGGTCCCGAGGCGTCGCGCTTCCCATGGTAGTCCGGGCTGTCAACCGTTCAAGGTCGCGCACTCGACCCAGTGAGGCTCGAAGCCCAGCCCTAGGCAACGCCGCAGCGTGCATTGCCGCGACAGTGCGGAGGCGNTGGTTGATCGCCACAGGGTCCCGTAAGGGTCGCAGGAGCCATTTCCGCAAGCAGCGTCCCCCCATAGCTGTGAGAGTGGCGTCAAGGATCTCAAGTAGCGACCCCTTAGCTGTCCGGTCCTGCCACGACTCGAAGATCTCTAATGTCCGACGCGTGGTGGCGTCTAGTTGCAAGTATTCCCGCTCTCGATAACGACGCAATGAGTGAATGTGATGGAGTGGTGCCTTTTGGGTTTTCGCTACGTATGACAGCAAGGCACCTGCAGCTCCCACGGCCTGATCACAGTCATCGAGGTCATAGCCGACTAGCGACGAAACTTCAAAATGCTCACACAATCGCCCTCGGGCGCGCGAAGGCTCAAAGGTCCACGCCGGCAGCGGGCTCCAGGTTGTCACCCCCGTACCTGCGCCCACGCCTCCCTCCATGGAAAGCCAATTCTCAACCTCAGCACTGTCAGGAACGCAAATCTCTCGCGGAGCAAGTCGCGANACTTCTTCTCGTGCCAGCCGCTGACGATCTTCGCCAACGAACTGCGCGGCAACGAATTCGCCGGTTGAAAGTTCTAACGCAGCAGTTCCAACAGAGTCGTTGTCTTCAAACACAGAGACAAGATAGTTATCCTTGCGGCTGAAAAGGAGATTGTCCTCGACCAAAGTGCCCGGAGTCATAACCCGGACTACCTCGCGGTCCATCGCCCCTTTTCCCCCCGGTTCACCGACCTGCTCAACGATCGCCACCTTAAGTCCGGCCCCCAGAAGTCGTGCGATGTAGCTATCTGCAGCACGCGCCGGCACACCGCACATTGGCGCCTCTGAAGGTTTCCCCTTATTACGTGCCGTCAAGGTGATCTCTAGAAGGGGACTAGCGACTTCGGCATCCTCGAAAAACATCTCGTAGAAATCACCCAGCCGAAAGAAAACGATGGCATCATCATGATCGGCCTTGATGCGGTGAAACTGCTGCATCATAGAGGTCTTCGAGTTCGCAGCGCACATGTGATCCAGATTAGCACGGTATTATCAACGCTCTATGAGCTCTCGCCCACACATTCTCGCAGTCGATTCCGCAACCATTCCGGCAAGTGTCGCGATGCTGAGCGGCACCCTTAAACCCCACCAATTAGTCCAGGACAACGACCTTCGCTCCGACGCCTGGCTAGGAGCAGCGATCGGTAGATGCCTTGCTGAATCAAAGGTTGAAATAGACGCGCTTGACGGCATAGCCACCTCGGTGGGACCGGGAACATTTACCGGGATCAGGGTCGGTATTGCCACCTGCCTTGGTCTGGCGGCCCCTCTAGGGTTGCCGGTTGTTGGAGTCCGCACTCTTGATGCCTTAGCAACGATCGCTCATTCTGAATCCGACGTCATCGCCACCTGCATCGACGCTCGCCGTGGCCAAATCTATGGCGCCCTATATGGCCCGGAACNATCTGAATTCTCACTACCTATAGAGCCAATCTGGGGACCAAACGTATGTGACCCCGAAGAGTTCGCNCTACTTNTCTCCGCCAAGCAACCCCAAGCGCTGGTATGCGGCAGTGGAACTCCATTGGTCGTCCCGCACGGTGAATTCCGTGTGGCCCTCGACACCTTTCCTCTGGCGACAGCGATCGGTTCGCTCGCCTCACGCACTTGGAAAAACTGCAGAAAGCAGCCTCAATGGCCAGCTCCTTGCCCTGTTTATCTGCGCCCCCCGGATGCCCGACCTCCTCGAAATCCTCTGCGAGATCAGCACACCTAACACCAGATAGAGGATCTATTTGAGCCGTCCTAATAACGATGCTACGATCCGATCCGGACTCAGAATTTCATAATGCCCGCAACGATCGGAGACTTCACGTATGGAGCTGGCTGACCCCGAAATCCGAACTATCTTGCTCGGCGAAAGCGACGAATTTCTTGGCCTGGTCAGGCAACACGCCGGTTTCGAGTCCCGTCTGGAAGAACTGGCCCAAACGCCCGCCCCTACCGAAGAAGAATGGATTGAGGAAATCCAGCTTAAGAAGCACAAGTTGGTCCTTAAGGATCAGATGGCCACTTTAATCCGCGACTATCGCCGCGAAAAGCTCNCCGTCACCCACTGACCTCGAACCAGCTCCGAGCAAGACAGGTCACTGATCCATGCTCCCTCGGTCCGAAGCCTTACCCTACGTTCTCCCGGTCGCCTTGGGAGCCGCAGCCACAGCCTCAACGGGATACGAGCTCGCCGCACTTGCCTTCGCTCTGCTTGCAACGTCGCTTGCGGCATTCTTTCGCGACCCAGAACGCGAATCAGACGATCCCCCAAATTGCATACTGTCACCAGCGGACGGCAAAGTGGTAGAGGTATCCTCCAGTGACAATGGCGTCAAAATTGCAATTTTTTTATCGGTTTTCAATGTGCATGTCACCCGGTCGCCCCTTGCTGGCCAGCTCATAGAATGGAAACGTATTATGGGAGGCTCCGCCATGGCCTTTCGTGAGCATGCTTCAAATAACGCCCGCCATCGAGCTGTCATCGAGTCACCACTTGGCAAGGTGGAACTATCACTAATTGCTGGCGCTTTAGCCCGTCGCGTTGTGCCCTTTGTCATNCCACCGAAATATCTTGAACGCGGTGAACGGATCGCGCTTATCAAATTTGGCTCTCGCACCGAGCTAAGGCTACCGATTGGGTACTCTGCCNTGGTATCCGTAGGGGGATCGGTTCGAGCTGGCAAGACGGTCATTGCCAAGGCACTAGAATAAAATAGCCATGACTCAGAAGCCTAAAACAACACAAAAACTCAAACGCGGTGTTCCTCTCCTACCTTCCTTGTTTACGGTGGGTAACCTTTTTTGTGGGCACTACAGCCTAATCGCAACACTACAGGGTGAATACGCACAAGCGGCGGTGGCCATCGGCATTGGGATGGTGGCTGACATTCTAGACGGGCGGCTCGCTCGGATGACCGACAGCGAGAGCGCATTCGGCGGAGCCTTCGACTCACTTGCCGACGTCCTTACATTCGGCATAGCCCCAGCCACGCTGATGTTCTCATGGGCACTCTCCGGCCTAGAGCGGATCGGCTGGATGGTTTCCTTTTTCTTTCTTGCCTGTAGCGCCGCACGCCTAGCTCGTTTCATGGTTCACACAGGGAACCATGACCGGCGCTACTTCGTCGGCCTACCGGCACCATCCGCCGCAGCCATGCTTGCTGCAATGGCCTTCTATTCACCGGCCAGGGTCACTACTCCAGCACTATCATACGGGGTTGTGGTGATGGTGGTAATGCTTGCGATTCTCATGATCTCGAAGGTTCGTTATCGTTCGTTCAAGAATATCGACCTGCGGGCGCGGCAGCCGTACTCACTGGTCGCTGTTCTCGCAATCGGATTCGCCTTGGTTGCTAACGCATCGCAAACTGTGCTCTTACTGATGGCGGCCATCTATCTCGCCTCCGGCCCCACCGAAAAACTCTGGCAGCAGCTACGTCGCCGTCACCAACGCCNAAGNGGAGCTGGAAGGATTGACGTCCACGATGACTTGGGAAGGGCCAGGATTGATTCTAGCGACAAAACTTCTTGAACCCCCTTGTTACCGTGCCCACAAAATCATCGCANTTTGAAAACTGGCGCTTGGCTCTGGTAGGAGCCTCTTCTCTCCTCGGGACTGAGGTNAAAGACCAGCTAGCTGCTTCCGGTGTTCCGCGTGACGTGGTCAGCCTGTTTGACATGAAAGAGGTGGCTGGCGTGCTCACCGAATACGGCGACGAAGCTCGTGTGTTTGCCGAAACGGTGTCGGAAAATCTTCTCACACACAAACTCATTTGCTTTTGCAGTGACCCAGCAAAGGCCACGGAATCCCTCGATGTGATTCTCAGCTCAGGCAAGCTTGGGATCGATTGCACCCAGGCTTGGTCTGATGACCCCAGAACCTTCGCCTGGATACCAGGCGTGAGCACCCCGCCGACTATGAGCGACCAGCGTGCCATCGTCATTCCCTCTGCCGCGTGCCTGATGCTGGGGACAACCCTTGCAGCACTAGGCAGGCTTGGGGAGCAAGCCTCCGTAACTATTTTTCTCCCTGCTTCAGATCTAGGCGAAGCTGGACTTCAGGAACTTTCACAACAATCGATCGCAGTGCTAAACCTTGAGGCAGTTGATTCCCCGATCTTTGGGCGGCAATTGGCCTTCGACCTCTGGCCAACTGCCTGCTTGCGTGGCGAAGCCCAAAAGGTCCTGAGAAGGGAACTCGAACGACTCGACTTCGTGCCCCCACCCCTACAGATAATTCAGGCCCCAGTGTTCCATGGCATGGCGATGTCACTGTACGTACCCGATGTCGACACCAGTGAGGTCTCGAGAGCCTTACTGGATGCGAATCTCATTGTTGGAACTGGAAATGGCGTGCAAATCGACAGTCCGGTACAGGTGACCGGAACCCCTGGCCTCCATGCGATCGCTGTCCGACCTGACCACCATGGTGTTTGGCTATGGTTAACGATCGACAACCTTCACGCCCGCGCTGCTGCCACCGTAGCAGCAATGTGGGCGATGTCAGCATCCGAACTCAGCGACGAACTGCAATAGCGCGTCTCGCGACTTCCTCCACGTAGCTGTCACCGCTGTCCAGGAGAGCCAACAACGCTAAAGTGGCAGCCTCTTGCTCAAATGTGGAAAGCGCGTCGGCGGCATTCCGTCGTAGTTGAACGCCGTTGGCAGTATTTGCAGCGATCGTTGCCAACGGCACGATTGCCCGGGGGTCGGCAACAGTGGCAAGTGACTGCACGATCACATCCCGGACCGCTTCTTCGATATCGGAATTACCAACCTGCGCTAACAATGCATCAACACCGATTGGGTCTCCTAGGTCTCCGAGACCCTGCGCCGAAAGCATTTGCTGCATNGGGCCACCCGACATCAAGCGTTCAGTAAAAGCCATCCGGGCAGCTACTGGGTCCATTTCGCTGATACCACGTGCCGCCGTTTCCTGGACCCTCCGGAACGGGTCATCGAGCGCTGACACGATGCGTGGCAGGTCCTCTGGATCTCCAATTCGGGCAAGTGCGTCTACTGACCATTCGCGCACTGTCGCATCCTGGTGGTCCAGACCCCGCCGCCATGCCCGAGCTGCCGCGGGGCTCAGTATGTCGCTTTCATCTCTGCTGTAGCGTGCCGTCGCCCTTCCATAACGCTGCGATGCAAGGTCATCGATGACACTCTTGACAAGGGCGCCAGTTTGATCGCCTGCTGAACACCCAGGCAATGACAATGCCAACAAAACCACCACAAGCCTCATTAGCCACGTCCCCGCCTTAGCAAATCCCCCTCAAGAAGCGCTGCCTCGATCCGCGCAATGTCTGGAGCTAAGACACGATCCCCCGTTAATGGCTCGACCATTTCCCGGACTCGGTCCCTGAAGGCGCGCAGCTTAGGCGCCGGCAATATGGGCGATTGAAACTCCAACGCTTCGCAAGCACAAAGCACTTCAATGGCGATAACACGTCGACAATTGGCTACAGCTTGCCAAGCCTTCCACGCACCCCATGCTCCCATTGAGACATGATCTTCCTGATCAGCGGAAGTGGGAATACTGTCAGTGGAGCTTGGTACCGCCAAACTCCGAGTTTCGCTTACCAGCGCCGCTGCTACAGTCTGAGTAATTAACAAGCCAGACTGCAGCCCACCATCTTCCACAAGGAACGCCGGCAAACCTGACAGGTTTGGATTAACTAGGCGATTCACACGGCGCTCACACATCGATGCCAAGTCTGCAGAAGCAATTGCAAGCATGTCAACGGCGTAAGCTACGGGTTGGCCGTGGAAGTTTCCCCCTGAAATTATTCGACCATCCTCAAGCACAATCGGATTGTCGGTCACTGAATTGATTTCCACCTGGACAATCTGACGCGCCATTCGGCAAACATCACGGGCAGCACCATGCACCTGCGGAATACAACGCAATGAGTAGGCATCTTGTACACGCTCTTCACCATATCGGTCGGCGAGTTCGCTGCCCGCCAGGAGTTCCACCATATGAAGTGCAACTTCGACTTGTCCCGGGTGTGGTCGTAACTTAGCAACAGCAGGGTCAAAGGCATCCGTCCGGCCACCAAGTGCTTCAACAGATAACGCACCCACCATATCGGCAACGACACAAAGATCTTCGAATTCCCGACAGGCCAACGCTCCAATTGCTGTCATCATCTGGGTACCATTGAGCAGCGCAAGCCCCTCCTTGGCCTCGAGAACAACAGGGGCCAGCCTCGCCGCTTGGAGTGCTTCGGCGCCGTCAACGCGGACACCGTCCACCCAAGCTTCCCCTTCTCCTATCAAAACCAAGGCGACGTGCGCGAGAGGCGCAAGGTCCCCACTCGCTCCCGCACTCCCCTGACGTGGCACTACTGGACAAACATCCCTGTTCAACAACGCAATGAGTTGGTCGGCAATTAACGCGCGCGCGCCCGAGTAGCCGGAAGCTAAAACGTTGGCACGAAGTAACATCATGGCCCGAACTGACTCGAGCGGAAGTGGTGAGCCGACGCCCGTCGCGTGGCTACGCACCAAATTTAGCTGTAGCTGCCCAATCTGTTTATTGTCAACTCGCACCTGGCCAAAGTGGCCAAATCCCGTGTTAACCCCATAGACAGTCGCACCAGACTCGACAACCTCAATTACTCGGCCGCGACTACCTTCCATTCCCGCACGCGCTTCTTCACCGAGTTCGCAGCGGCAAATGCGCCGATGGGCCACCCGTTCCACGTCTTCCAGAGTCAATGAGCTGCCATCGATGGACAGCACACGATCGTCTTCCATACCATTATTCGTCATCGGGAACGACAGTAGCATGGTGCTCACTGCCTCTGTATCGTGGGCTGCTTGTCGCAGCTTCAGCGCTGCTGGTACGATCATCTGGTCTGCTAATAATCGCCCAGTGCATCCCGCATACATAGCCTCGACACAGGCGGAGTTTGTCTAACATGTCTAATCTAATCCTTCTAGGCACCCAATGGGGGGATGAAGGGAAGGGCAAGATCGTCGACTGGCTTACCCAGCACTTCGACATCGTGGCCCGCTATCAGGGTGGCAACAACGCTGGCCATACAGTCATCATCGATGGCAAGAAGCATGTCCTCCACCTGATTCCGTCTGGAATTCTTCGCCCTGGNCGAAAATGTGTCATCGGCAACGGAGTAGTCATTGACCCGCACGCGTTGTTCGCGGAGATCGATGAACTCTCCGAGGCTGGCATCGAGGTCGATGGGCGGCTAATAATTTCAGAACGAGCCCACATCATCTTGCCTTACCATCGCGGGAAGGAACTCGGCTCGGAAATGCGGCGGGGCGAGGAAAATATTGGAACAACCAGCCGTGGGATCGGGCCATGTTACGAGGACAAGATGGCGCGCTCCGGGATCCGAGTCGTTGATTGCATTGACCCCGATGTGCTTGCTCACAAGGTGCGCGCTAACCTCAGCGTGGTAAACGAGTTGCTTGCTTGTCTTTACGAGTACCCCTCCTTCGACGCTGATGAAATCATCGAGACTTATTTGTCGTACGGAGAGCGGCTACGCCCCTACACTAGAGACACATCACTGTATTTGAACCAGGCAATAGAATCCGGCAAGACAATTCTCATCGAGGGCGCACAAGGAACTCACCTCGACGTCGACCACGGCACCTATCCCTTTGTAACATCCTCAAACGCAACGGCTGGCGGCGTCTGCTCAGGTCTCGGAATCGGACCTACCCAGATCGATGCCGTCGTGGGTGTTGCTAAGGCCTACACTACGCGGGTCGGCTCGGGTCCGTTTCCGAGTGAATTAAACAATGATCTGGGCCTAGAACTTCGTTCCGAAGGCAACGAGTTCGGTGCCACTACTGGTCGGCCGCGTCGCTGCGGCTCATTTGACGCCGTCGTCCTCCGCTACTCTGCTCGCGTCAATGCTTGTGACTCTCTCGTGCTAACTAAGCTTGATGTCCTCGACGGCCTGGAGACCATCCCAATCTGCACGGCTTACCAGATCGGTGACAAACGTCGTGACGAAATGCCAGCAGAAACATGGTTACTGGATCAAGTAACTCCTGTTATTGAAGAAATGCCAGGCTGGCAAACACCGACCTCCGATATCGAAGACTGGGCTGACTTGCCTCAGGCGTGCCGCGACTACGTCAACCGGATATCAGAACTTGCCAGTTGCGAGGTCGGCGTTCTCTCCGTCGGAGCAGAGCGCCGTGCGATCATCACCGTACCCGGCACCCGTTTCGGAGATTGGCTGGCCAACACCTGTGACTCGAAACGCTGGCGTACATCCAAGGTATCGACTCCATTCCGTCCTGGAGAATCCTAGACTTGGCGCTATCGCCAAGTTGGTCCGGCAAGTCCGTTCGGAATTGCTCTTTTAACAAAAAGTGGCTTTTGTAGAAGGCGACCCTGACGGGATTCGAACCCGTGTTGCCGGCTTGAAAGGCCGGCGTCCTAGACCAGGCTGGACGACAGGGTCACCAGAGACGGGAGGTGCTGCGGAACTCCGGGAGTGGGCCGTGACGGGCTCGAACCGTCGACACCCGGCTTAAAAGGCCGGTGCTCTGCCAACTGAGCTAACGGCCCATTAGAGCGTAGCGCGGGGCGTTTGCTGGGGCAATGTGCACGACGCGAGGTGTTGCACTTTTGCCAGCAGTTCGCCCGACACCGAGGCTCGGTAAAACCTACAGCATTTCAACTTACCGCTCGGGGCGGTCTGGCGGTTTGGGCGGCTCGGGGAGTCCTTGGTCCCCTGGCGATACTGGGCTCACAATCTCAGCAGTGGGTCGGTCAGATGTCTTGCCCCAATCACGCAACCGCTTGCCCAGTTCTTTCAGCCTGTCGTCAACGAGCCCATTGATAGAACCTTCCTCCCAGTACCCACTTTCCAAAGGAGCCCCAGCTACAACACCAGTGAGCACCTCAATCCCTTCGTCCACATGACTCACTGCCCAGACATGAAAGTCGCCGTTAGCGACCGCTTCAACGACGTCGAGACGTAGCAAGAGATGCTGGATATTGGAGGCTGGAATCATCACACCCTGTTCTCCCGTCAGACCGCGTTGCTTGCAGACATCAAAAAAACCTTCGACTTTGTGATTCACACCGCCAATCGCCTGAACTTCACCTTTCTGATTGACTGATCCTGTGACGGCGATCCCTTGCTTGATTGGCACCCCAGAAAGTGCGGACAGCAAGCAATAAAGCTCTGCCGAGGAAGCCGAATCTCCGGCGATCTCACCATACGACTGCTCAAATGTCAGAGCTGCTGAAAGCGACATCGGCCTTTCTTGGGCGAAGCGCTCACCTAGGAATCCCGAGAGAATAAGGACACCTTTGTCGTGGGTGCTATGAGACAAACCAGATCGGCGCTCGATGTTTACGACTCCAGCGCGACCGAGGTGGACGTTAGCAGTAATCCTCGACGGTCGACCAAAGGCCGAATGGCCCAGCATGTGTACAGCCAGACCGTTAACCTGACCAGTCACCTCCCCTTCAGTGTCGATCAGTAGCACATCACGGTGTATGAGTTCTTGGACCCGGTCCTTTACTAAGCCCGTGCGGAACNCTTGTTCTTCGACAGCGCGTTCGACGTGCCTCGCCGACACGAATTCTGCATCGTCCTGCTCAGCCCAATATGCCGACTCGCGCATTAGATCNGTGAGTTCCGAGAAACGTAGAGACAACTTTTCTTGGTCCTCAACCATGCGCGATGCCTGCTCAGTGATCGCCGCGAAAGCTGTGCGATCCATGTGCCTCAAGCCTTCTTCGTCGGCAAACCGGGAAATAAAGCCGGCAAGCTGCATGATGCGNTGTTCTTCACGGTCCGTCTGATGGTCAAAGTCNGCCTTGACCTTAAAGATTTTGGCNAAGTCTTCATCGTAGGCNTACAGAAGCTGGTACCACATTGGACTGCCGAGCAANATCACCTTGGTCTCAAGCGCAATAGGCTCCGGATTCAACGTCTGGGTAGCAAACACCCCATAGCGTTCCGACAGATCTTCGATGCGTATCTCGCGGTCACGAATAGCACGTTTNAACGCTTCATAGACGAAAGGATTACGCAGCATGTCCTCGACGTTGAGCACTAGGTAGCCACCGTTTGCTTTGGCAAGGGAACCAGCGCGTATCATCGTGAAGTCGGTTAGCAAAGCACCGAATTGCGCACGGCGTTCGATTCGGCCAACGAGGTTCGTGAATGTCGGGTTGCTCTCGAACACCACGGGGGCCCCCTCGGTGTGCGAGTTGTCTACGACAACGTTAATCTCATATCGGGAGAAGTCCGGCTCTTGCCGTGGCAGGCGAAGCCCCGGAATCGGCATGGGTTGTTCTTCGGTCTCTCGGAAATGCTCGATGTTGTCAACTATGTCCTTCTGTACCGCCTGCAGATACGCACCAACGCTAGGGTGCTCAGCATAGGTTCTCTTTAGATCAACCATCAGAGTGCCAAGGACATTCATAGCCACCTGTTGGTTAAGGTCCCGCAATTGCTCCTTAAGCGCCTTNTCCACGGCCTTAACCTCTGCTAAGACCTCACGNACTTCCTTTTCAAGCTGCTCCATTTGGTCGTCAAGCTCGCTGCGAGGCCCCTCCTCCANAGCCTCGTACTCCTCNTGGCTCAGCGGCTTACGATCCCGGATCGGGACCGTCCGGAAGCCCATCGGCGTANTCTTGAGCTCAAANCCACGTTCNCGANCTAGACCCTCNAGNTGNTCGAGAAGCTCTTGCTTTCGTTCCTGGTGGCTTTCAGCCGTACTTCGGCGCTGTTCCTCATAGTCCTTACCTTCGAAGGCCTTGGGCACNTGCTCGTGGAGATCCTCGACAAGATCGGCAGTNGCATCTCTTAGNCGATGGCCCATTCCGGCAGGCAGAAAGAGCGCCCGCGGAGAATCTGGGTCCTCGAAGTTGTGAACGTAGAGAACATCGTCGGGGACCGGCTCATCTGCAGAAAGCTGAGTCAAGANCCGACGAACAATACTTCCCTTGCCGGTTCCAGAGAGTCCGGCAGCAAAAACATTGTAGCCNGGGGACTGTATATCNAGCCCGAAACGTAGGGCGCGAACAGCGCGCTCTTGCCCGATGATCTCCTCAAGAGGGCTGACGTCAGCTGTCGTCTCGAAGGAGAATTGTTCCGGGTCGCTGCGTCTGCGCAGCTGNTCCGGTACTAGTTCGTGGTCGGCTACCGACATCCNNGGCTACTAACTATTNGACTGCAGAATCAGACCGACAACGACAACGAAAGCAATAATCAAAAGAANGNTCTTGAANACCCAGGNTCCAGACTTTTCTANCATGCGATCGTAGCGCGCAGCAAAGCCGTCTGACTCGGGGGTCATANTCACNGAAGGCTTGTCACTCATCTTCGAGGCTCTCCCTTGCTTGAACCAACTGCAAGAATTCGTTCCGCAGCATCTGATCATCAACAAACGCTCCACGGTAAGCAAACGTTTGGACTCGAGAGCCGCTATATTGAACTTTTCGCGCACCGACACAATCATGCGACGCACGCAAGACGCACGCCGCTCCACGTGCGCCCGATCCCTCCATCAAAGCCTCACACACCTGTTCACTCAGTTGCTCCTGGATCTGCAACCGGCAAGCCAAGCAATCGACCAACGCGGCCAACCNAGAAAGCCCTACCAACTGGCCTCCAGGGAGATAGGCGACGTGAGCCATACCGTAGAAGGGTAACAGATGGTGGGCACACACGGAGACGAAAGGAATNCCACTNACAACCACCAATTCGCTCGATTCATCGGGCCATGCCTCACCGAGAANTTCNACTGGATCACGGCCATATCCAGACAACAATTCNCCGGCCCANGCCTCAGNAGCCTTCCCCGGTGCTTCGCCCTCGGCCGCCTCNGGCAATCCGGCGGCGCGTAAGAACTCANAGAGNGCCTTTTNCATCTGCANAACGTCCATCNCGAAGTTTACGGGAGNCNGCGTAATGTCTCTAGGANCGNTCATTGCACTGANGGTTANCGCANCGTTNGAAGTGTGTCAAATCGGTCTGTAGCGCCTTCTTCACTCGAGCCCTTAATTGTTCAC
>PBML01000040.1 GCA_002722645.1 Acidobacteriota bacterium | reverse complement strand
GATGGAAAACGCTGGGCGACTTGCCGATCCCACAGTTATTAAGTTTCAAGAAACGTACTACCTATATCTCACGGGGGGAGTTTCGCCCGGCGGTCGTTTGGGAGCGGCCGTCTGGTCATCCACTGATTTAGTGAACTGGAAGCATNACGATGTCTCNATCGNAGGAGGTCGCGGAATNGGCGCGCCGACCGCTTTTGAATACNANGGTTACGTATACCTAGCTGGAAACGACACAGGCCTTTTTCGNAGNCGNAACCCGCTGGGNCCCTTNGAGTTCTTCGGCGATTTTGTNGANGAACACGGGCACAGNCTNGAANGNNGCCTNCACGACTTTTGNCNNGGCTGTGCCGATGGGGGNGTTTTCGACGCTGCCGTTTTNGTCGATGANGACANTCGAGTGTACCTATACTACGCGGGTGGCGGCGGCGANGGCGTATACGGCGTNGANCTTGATNGCANCNACCTAAGAANGTTTGTGGGGCCGGCNAAGCATTTCTTTCGCTTCGANCCTTCCCACATCTGGGANCGNTACGGCAGTCGCAACGANATGAGCACTCAAAGCTGGATCGAAGGACCCTGGATAACCAAGCACAGTGGGACTTATTACCTGCAGTACGCCGCACCAGGNACCGAATGGAAAACATATGGGNTAGGCGTTTACACAAGCCANGACCCTTTGGGTCCATTCGACTACTACGANGGAANCCCGATTCTCGTGCATGACGGNGGGCTAATCAACGGCTCTGGNCACCACAGNGTCGTCGAAGGCCCNNNCGGNAATCTNTGGGCGATNTATACCTTGCTNTACCGAAANTGGAATCGGATGTTCGAGCGACGTATTGGNATGGANCCCGTTGGCTTCGANGCNAACGGCAACATGTTCATAAAGGGNCCCTCAGAGACCCCGCAGTGGGCCCCTGGTGTTAGCGCGAANCCCTGGGAAGACAATGGNGCTAACGCGATTCCTTTGTCAGANGACAAAACTTACNTCGCTAGNAGCGAGGCACCGGGCCGAAACGCCCCCTATGCCCTCGACAACAATGCNAGAACCTGGTGGGCACCTGACGACAACGATGAAGAGCGATGGCTGGAAATCGATCTCGGTGCAGGCGAGGAACANGACTACGTCGTAGATTCAGCGCGCATTCTTTTCACGTTGCCAGAGGGGGATGTAGAAGATGACTACAGTCCCAACAAAGACGGTGCCACNGCTCGCTTCCGTCAATACAAAATCGAGGTCTCNATGGACGGCGAAACCTTTACCACCGTCGTGGACAAGACTGGAAACGATCGCGACAACGCCATTGAGTTCGATGAGATCACACCGACAGAATGTCGTTACGTCAGGCTGACTATCGCTGCCTGGCCAACAAACCTACCCATCGGCGTNCTNGAATTCACGGTTTTTGGCCNCCCTATTCCCTATTGAGACCCGTCACCTNCCTTCGGATAGACCATGTCTCCTTCGTAGTCCNTAAGACCACAAAACCCATACACCTCGAAACCGTTTTCTTGCAATAAAGCCGCGGCACGCGCGGCTCGGCCACCGCCGTTTCAGGCGGTGAGAATGGGTCGATCGCGAGGCAGTTCATTGAGCCGGTCCGCGAGTTCATCAATTGGAATGTTGGTGTAGCCCGCTACCGTACCGAACTCTTCGATTTCACTCGGGCGACGCACGTCGAGTAAAAACACCTCATCGCCCGCGAAAACTTCGGCAAGCTCTTCAAGGCCGACGCGTCGGGCTTCCTCGGCAACCTGCGTTACAGTTTCCCCCGAAGCGTTTGTTGCTTCACCCTCCGGCGCACTCTGACACGCCACACCCACGAGCCCAACGATGGCGACTATGGCGTAGAACTTGATGGCTCTCATATTTTCCTCCTGAGCTGAGCGTGGCAATAATAAGCACTTTCTGCAGCTAGATGCCAATTACGGCATAAACATTTCTGTAAAGCATAGATCTGATCGGCCCATCATCTATGAGGACACCAGAGTCTCGACCAGCAACTGCACGTCATTTTCATCATTGTAGGGTGCCAGCGAAACGCGAATCCGACCGCCTCGGGTGCCGCAAACAATGCCCTGCTCTCTAAGCATGGCCGTTGCGGCTTCATAATTTCTTGTTTCATGGGCGATTGAGATGATGTGTGGTGAAGCTGATGCATCGCCTGGGTTACGGAAGGGGTGCCAGCCGGAAGCAGCCAGCTTGTTNACCAATAACGATGCAAGGGCTTCCGCGTGAGCTTCGATCCGTTTAGCTTCTAATAATAGGAGTTGGTTTAAGGAANCCGTCAGTCCAGCCATCGAAACGTAGGACATTGTGGACTGGGTGAAACGCCTTGCATCTGTTGCNACNAGCAAGCTTGTCGCATCGAACCCGAACGGTTCCGGTGCACCCATCCATCCAGGCAATGGCGGATTATCCACAAGCAAACTTGGCGATACGGCAGCAATCGCCACCCCACCGTGACCACCAAGCCACTTGTAGCCACTACATACCACGACTTCTGCTCCCCACGCAGAAACGTCAACAGAGACCGCACCAGCTGCTTGTGTAGCATCAACAATCAGATTTGCACCAACACGGCGTGTCGCCTCACGTAGGCGGGGGATGTCTAGTATCGAACCCGTCGCATATTGAACCTGGCTCACAGCCAACACCGAAGTCCGTTCATCGACAGCGTCAATCAAAGTGTCTGTTAAGTCATCTGTCGAAACGTCGTCTACGAAACAAAGCTCGCAACCACCACGTTCAGCCAAGCGAAGCCATGGACGGGTAACTGCCGGAAAATCGGTAGAGACTGCCAAGACCCTGCTACCAGATTCGGGCTCAAGCAGATACGGCAATTGGCCCAGCAACTCACTTGCCCCGCCCACAATGGCTATCCAACCAGCATCGGAACTCAGAAATTGCGCCGCATGTGTTCGCAATGATTCAAAGTAGGCCACTTCGTCTTGGTCAGACATGAAGCGATTGCCATGCTGGGCAACGTCATCGAGAAATCCGTGCATCGCTTCAACAGCCGGCCGACCAATAAGCCCTAGGGATGCTTGGTTGAGGTAAGTGCTCTCCTCAAGGGTTGGATAATCCGAGCGTGGGACAAGCGAAGAGATCATCAAGAATCCTATAACGATGACGCACGGGTACTGGAAGGATCGGAGCAGGGCAGCAGATTACGGCCAGATTGGAAATCGTTGGGACAAAACGCTATTGGCAACCAACTGGATCGGCCTATTGTTTTCATACACCGATCAGAAGATGACTCATAGCCACACTCGTACCAAAGTTGGGCGGCCAACCATAACCCGACGACGCTTACTGTAGTTTCAGCGCTGTTAAATTATTGGTGGCCTGTCCAACGACATACTGCTCGCCAGCGTGCATGTAAGTCATGATCCCGTATCGGACGTTGACCGGCAGATCGACCTCAGCAAGCCGCTCACCCGTTGCCTTATCAACCGCATATAGCCTTGGCGTGCCATCGGATCCGTTGCCGGTGTACATGAGCAGGTTCGTCGTTACAAGCTGAGCCGCCTGTTGGCCCGTGCCCGTGCTCTCAGGAAGTTCGATTCCCTCAAGCATTGGATTATTCAGGTACCTCTGCGGAGTATCCCCGACAGGTATCCACCACAGATGTTCGCCGGTATTCATGTCGATCGCGGTGATCCTGCTGTAGGGAGGCTTCCACACCGGAAGGCCACGAATGGATGGGCCTCTGCCACTAGCACCCACGGCGAAGGCGTTGATGGTAGTACCAGTCTGTTTCGGCCGCCGAGCATCAGCCTCGACACCCGGTACCATAACCCGCGACGAACATGCTTTTTGCGAGGTGACATAGAGAATACCTGTGTCTGGGTCGACCGCCGGTGTGCCGTTGATGTTGGTGCCACCTACATCGCCAGGGCACCAGAGTGCTGCTCTCTTGCCGAGATCGTTGTCGCGGTGCAACGGTGGCATGAAAAATGGCCCCCAATGAAACGGTTCCAGCGCCGCGAGCGCCGCTTCCCTAAGTTCCGGGGTGTAATCGATAAGGTCATCCTCGCTCAACCCCTGCATCTCGTATGGCGCAGGCTTGGTTGGGTGCGGCTGCGTCGGCGAAAGCTGTTCGCCTGGCATCAGGCTTTCTGGTACCGGCAGTTCTTCGATGGGCCAAAGAGGCTCTCCAGTGGCGCGGTTGAAAGCGTAAGCGAAGGATTGTTTGGTTACTTGGACAACCGCTGGAATATCTTCGCCGTCGACGGTTACATCGAGGAGAATCGGAACCTGGGGTGTGTCGTAGTTCCAGATGTCGTGATGGACAAGCTGGTAGTGCCACACCCTCTCCCCAGTCTCTACATCCAGAGCAATTAGGCTAGTGGAGAACAGATTGTCTCCGGGTCGGAAGCCACCATAAAAATCAGCTGTGGCACCGTTGGTAGGAATGTAAACCAGCCCCAGCTCTGGGTCCGCCGAAAGCGGCGCCCATGACGAGATGTCGCCGGTCCATTGCCAGGCGTCGTTTTCCCAAGTCTCGTGCCCGAATTCACCTGGTCCTGGCAACACGTCAAACTTCCACTTGAACGCACCAGTGCGCGCGTCAAAAGCAAGAATGTCACCCGGGATCATCTCCTGGCGGGTTTGGTAATAGCCCTGCTCAGCGGAGTTGCCTACGATGATGGTGCCATTGACAACGATCGGCGGCGAAGAACTGGTGATGTAACCCTTTTCAAGTGGAACACCGTTGTACGGATCGTACTCGTGCCCAAGGTGAGCTAAAAGATCAACCGATCCCGTTTCCGGGAAGCCCTCGATCGGTATCTGCCCACCGAAACCTTCGATCGGCTCTCCGGTATTCGCGTCAAACGCATGTAGGAAGAAGGCCGGCGTCACCACATAGATAATGTCTCTACCATCAACGTTAGCGTAGGCGACGCCCTTCCCGTGATTCTTTCTCATGGAGTACTCCCAGCGAAAAGTCTCGGGCTCAACCCATGACCAAAGTCTTTCGCCAGTGCCCGCATCAAGGGCGTACACGTGTCGCTTTGAGCCTGCCACGCTGATGAGTTTGCCATCCACGTATATTGGTGTCGCTCGCGCATTAACCTCAGGGAATTCGGACGCGTCGAAACTCCATGCCACACCGAGATTTTCGAAGTTATCGGCGGTAATTTGATTCAGCGTTGAGTAGCGTTGACCTTTGAGGTTNCCAGTGATGACTGGCCAATCACCTTCGGTGACCACGCCGGGATCCTCAACTACCGGCCTCCCCATCGTGTCCTCACTGGAACCAGTGCAGGCAACAACAAAGAGGGAAAGGACAGCCACGACGAGCACATTAAAGAGGGTGACAGTTCTAGCCTGACGGATCCCGTTTCGCATCCGATTACCTCCGATCAATACGTGGGAAATAGCATGTAACAGTATCAAGNAAGGCAGGATACCTGCCACACATAGATACACCAAGGCCACTATCCACCCTGGTGCAAGCGGCCAACCTCCATTTTGTCATCGAACTGGATTCTCTCCCATCAGTCGGGCCAATGTAGGCTCCATGGCCTCTGCCCAGATCTGGTAGCCATGTTCGTTNGGGTGTAGAAAATCGGGCATAACGTTTTCGGGAAGATCTCCATTGGATTTAAGGAAATTCGGCCCAATATCCAGGTAGTGGATCCACTTACCATCGTCCAATTCAGCCACCATCGAGTTGGTGGCCTCGTTGACGCCTCTGCGCCAATCCCCGGCCGTTTCGCCGCGCGGGAAAATGGCCAGAAGAAGGATCTTCGTCTCAGGAATCAAACCGCGAAGCGTATGACATATAGCCTGAATACCGGCAGCGATTTCGCCCGGAGTGTCACTGTTGGAGTTGTTCGTGCCGATCATCACCACGGCCAATTCCGGGCTAATGTCCCCTAGTTGACCGTGGATTAGGCGCCATAGGACATGCTGCGTTCGGTCACCGCTGAATCCGAGGTTTACTGCCTTTCGGTGAGCATAGTACTTGTCAAAGGTCGCACGCCCCGTTGTTTCCCAGCCGTGGGTTATGGAATCACCGATGAGCAACAACTCGACGTCATTGTTCTGGACTTGCTGAACGTTCGCAAAGAAGCGGCCCATCCACGTCTCGTCTCGATCTCCCCAACTCCACACCATATCCGCCCGCGGGGTGGGGACCACCGCGGGGCTTTGCGCCCAAACGGTTGTTACAGTTAGTACGTNCACACATAAAACAAGCAGTATTCCTGTCTTCCATGGTTTCATGGCTGAATCTCCCTTTGGCATTCGCTTAATAACAGCGTCTTCAGCATACTAAAACCGTTGTCCTGACAATTAAAAGGATCGAATCCGGCTAACAACCTGATGACACATCCCAGCCTTCTTGTAACGACATCGACCGCTGTTCTCTTGGTCGAGGGGAATGGCCCGAAAACCATCCACACCGGATGCGGCATTTATTTCGGCCTGACCTGGGACCGTGACTTCATTTACATCCTCTGCCGAAACAACCTCGGGCATGGAAAGGTGCGTCGTATCTTTGGTTACACAGTCACCATAGAAATTCTCGATAAGAACTTCCGGCAGGTCGACTCGGTCCGATGTCCATCGATACACGATCCCCATCAGGCAATTGCACGTGACGGATGCATCTACGTTNCCAACACCGGTAAGGANCGAATCGAGATCTACAACAACNACAGGTTTTCNAGTATTAACTGGACAGGCGAGCAGAAAGACGTGCACCACATCAACACAATTGGGTTCGATGAGTCTTTCTTTTATGTTCTAGAAAACAACAAACAACAAAGGTCGACGGTCAAGGTGTTCGATTTTAATTGGCAGCCAGTACAAGACGTCTCTGTGGGGCTCGGCGCACACAACATCTTCCGTCAGGACCAAATGCTATACATCTGCAGCTCGCTAGACCGCGCGATGATCCGCTACGACCTTCGTAGCAAAGAAATAACGGAATTCTCACTCCTGGGGGGGGAATGGCTTCCGCGAGGTCTAGCAAAGGGTAACGACCGCTTCTACATAGGCCTTTCAGCCGAAGGAACGCGACAGGAACGTCACGGTCGAATGCCGGGCAAGCTCATCAGGACCAATGAGGATTTCGAAATCATTGATACAGTGGAATTGGACGGCGCCGGGCAAGTCAATGAGGTTCGATTGATTAGCGAACTGGACGGAGCCCATAACAAAGTACCTTTTTGACCTCGCCTGTCCAACGATCAATTCGAGTCTGTGGGGAGTTGAATGGCGGCACAGCTCCGTCGACAATTTCCCGATCATCTGGCATGGTCTTTTACACAATTGCTCCCGCCAACATGAAAACATTAAGCACACGCACAACCGAGAGGCTCCGATGAAGATAAGACGCCCATGGATCCCGCTCCTTATCCTGTTGACAATCAGCTTGTCCCCGGAGCGGGTGGGTGGCTCTCCGCAGCAATGGACGCCGGGGAAACGTGGCAGCGACAACATACAGGTCGTCTCTCATCTGCCACTAGGAGCCGCGCTGAGCATCGCAGACATCGAAATTGAGCAGGAGATGGACCGCCCTTACGCTTACGTGGCGCGCGAAATCTTCGGGCTCGAGGGCGAGATGGGCCTCGACATCATTGATCTACACGTCCCTGAGCGCCCAGAGGTAATTTACCGCTGGCGTATCGAGAACCAAGACCTCCACGTCGGAGCTGGTGGCAAAGACATCAAGTACTTCAAGTGGGAAGGGCGATACTACGTCGTCCTTTCGATGCAGTTCGGCCAGGGTGGTCCCGATGCAGACCTTGGCGCCGTCGTTCTCGATGTCACCGATCTGCCCGATCCGGACTCCGTGCGAGAGGTCGCNCGAATTCGCGACCCTGAGCTACTTGGGGGCTTTCACAACATCTTCATCTACAAGCACAGCAACGGCCGTGTCTTGCTTATGACGACGATCTCGGGTCCATTCGCCCACGTCTACGACCTCGGCTACGCGGTCGAGGGCCGCGTCGACGAAGCGCTCGTCGCTCACATTCCCGTCCCTGAAGGACAAACCGGCGGTCGCGGTTACCATGACTTCTACGCTGGCTATCACCCGGATAGCGAAACTGATCGCTTCTACGGCGGCGGTAGTGGAGGCTATTACGTCTACGACATCACTGACCTTGAAAACCCAAGCCTACTCGTCAGCCTGACCGGAATTTCGGGCGTCACCCGCGGCCACACCTTCACGCCCTCACCAGACGGCCGCTATGTAGTCGCCGAAACTGAATATCAGCACGCCCCGCTGCGCATCTTCGACCTACAGCCGGCACTCGAAGGAGGTCGGAAAAACATCAGCCGACCTATATCCGCTTGGACGGCCGACTGGAAAAACCTCGTACACAACCACGAGGTGCGCTGGCCATACGTTTTCGTTTCTGGCTACCTTGACGGGCTGCAGGTATTCAGCGTCATGGACCCGACCAACCCGGTTACAGTTGGCTGGTACGACACTTTTCTCCCAGCTCAGGCTTCGAGGGGAAACCCGATGTTTGACGGAGTCTGGGGGGTCGATGTGCGTAACGCCGATGGTCTGATTGTGGTTTCTGACATGACCACTGGATTCTGGGCTTTTCGGATGGATGGCTTCAGCGGCTGGAACGGGGAGCAGTGGGGATACCCGAACATCTCCAGTGCACAAGATTGGGACAGAGGCCCGGGCGGATCGAACCGCTAGAAGTTGCGGAATAGCCTGCTACACGGGTAATCGTGTTTGCGATGACGACCGGATAGCATCCCTGCAGGAATTACCCATAAATCACCGCGCATACCGAAAAGGGGCCCCCTTGCCGTGTCAGTGAAGAACCGCTTCTATCGCATCGAGTTCGAAGGCGCCGTCCATTGGGCCCAGGCTGCCGAGCCCGAGACCGACGAACTTTACCCATCGGACAACCAGTTGCACCTGTTGAGCGGTGATCCACTTTCTGGGGGTGAGCCAAATGATCGCCTCGTAGATCGCGCCTCCGTCGAGCTGCTCGTTCCCTGCACGCCGACAAAGATTATCGGCGTCGCGCGTAATTTTGCTGCCCATGCTGAAGAACGCGAACGCGCGGTGCCGCTAGAACCACTGATCTTCCTCAAGCCACTCACGACGTTGACCCCGACCGGAGCACAGATCGTCAATCCATCGGCCTGCGAGCACCTTAATTATGAGGGAGAATTGGCGGTCGTCATAAGCAAAGAGGGACATCTAATAAGCGAAGCAGCATCTATGAATCACGTCTGGGGATACACCGTGATCAACGACGTCACGGCTCGAGACATACAGAACCGCGAGGAAGCGTTCGTGCGCGCTAAGGGATATGACACTTTTGCGCCAGTCGGACCCTGCGTTGCCACAGGCCTCGATCCACTTTCGTTAATCGTTGAGACGCACGTGAACAACGAACTGCAACAACATGGCCCGCTAACCCAATTAGTGCACCCGATCCCGAAGCTTATCGCCTTTATCTCATCAATCATGACGTTATACCCCGGCGACATAATCGCTACGGGGACCCCGAAGGGAATGATCCCCGTACGGCCAGGCGACACTGTCGACGTTTCAGTGGCCGGGATTGGCCGCATCAGCAACCCCGTCGTTGCTCAAGAAAACTAAACGGAGACTCAAGCACTTATGCCATTGCTACTGAAAGAATCTGAGGTCCGCGAACTTCTAAGTATGGAAGACGGTGTCACCCTCGTGGAGGAAGCCCACAAACTCGACGCCGAGGGTCAAGTGGTCCTGGCGCCACGCATGGCGTTACCGCTTGGCGGTGAGGTCGGTACTTACCGAATCATGGCTGCGGCGCTCCCAGGAATGAGTACCTTTGGCCTCAAAACGCTTACCGGGGTTCCTGGCCACCGTCAGCCGGAACTAACCTACTTTACGATTCTAGTATTCGACGGCGATACGGGCGGTTTTCAAGCCATCCTTCCAGCCGGCCATATCACCCGCACGCGTACTGGAGCAGCAGGTGGCGTCGCAGTGAAGCACCTAGCACGCGCCGATGCAAAGACCCTCGGTGTTTTCGGTGCTGGTGTTCAGGCACGTGCCCAGGTAGCAGCGATCCGCGTCGTCCGTGACATCGAGCAAGTCAAGGTTTTCGACGTTGTCCCCGAGGCAGCCAATAAGTTTGTCAACGACCTTCGGGGCGATGGCGTCGATGCCTCAGTGGTTGATAGCAGCGAAGAGGCAGTCGTGGGAAGTGACATCGTAACCACCGCAACGACTTCCAAAGAGCCAATCATCCATGGTGCATGGCTAGAGCCAGGTATTCATATCAACGGAGTCGGTGCTAACTCACCAGGCAAGAAAGAACTTGCCCCATCCGTGTACGCACGTGGCCATGTCGTCGTCGACTATAAAGAGCAGGTCTTGATGGAAGCTGGCGATCTAATGGCGGCGATCGAATCCGGGGAGTTCAGCGAAGCCGACATCGCCGGCGAACTTGGCGAGGTGATCGCAGGCACCAAGCCTGGGCGCAATTCGGACGACGCGATCACCGTATTTAAATCAGTTGGCGTCGCCTACCAGGACATCGCCACTGCAGCCTACGTTTACCGCAAAGCGGTCGACCGTGGTATGGGCGAAGAGATCGACCTGAAAGGCTAGGGGTCAGAGATTAGAACAGGCGCATTCTAGAGTCGCTCCCATTGCGCCATCTATCGCTTGACCTCTCTATCCGGCCGCCTAGCCTTGTACGCCGATCGTACCTGTAGCGGTATTGCCACCGGCAGTGATCACTACGGTGTAGTTGCCAGGAGGTACTCTCGGGGCTCCAGCACCCCGACCGCCGCGACCACCGCGACCACCGCGACCACCGCCAACACCGGAGACGCCTTCACGATCCAGATTCCAAACAACGCTGTTCAAGCCGGCGTCACCAGACCCCTGTAGCCGTCTGACCACATTGCCCGCAGCGTCATTGATCACAATATCGACGCTTTGCGCACTCTGCAGGTAGTAATTGATGCTGGCATGCGATGCTTCACCACCTCCCCCGAAACCACTGCCTCCACGGCCGCGACCACTGCCGCCACCCGGCAACGTCACCGGATCAACATCGAATAGGTACAGTGGGCTGCCCAGAACATCAGCCGTTATTGCGGAAATGTTCTTTACGTCGATCGCCCACATGCCGCGGCCGTGGGTGGAAATCACCGCGATCTGTTCACGTGGGTGGATCTGCATGTCGGAAACGAAGGTGCTTGGCAAGCCATTAGCAAGCACTTCCCAATACTCGCCGCCACTGACCGATACGTGCACGCCGAGGTCGGTACCAACATATAGGATGCGAGGGTTGTTGGGATCCTCGCGGATAACGTTCACGGGGCCGAGCGGGATGTTGGCTGAGATGTCTTCCCACGTCTGACCATAGTCTGTTGACTTCCACACGTAGGCAGCGAAATCGTCATCACGCTTGCCGTTCTGCGTCATGTACACGGTCCCCTCATCGAACGCCGAAGCGACAATCCGTGAGATGAACTTGCGCGGCGGCAGGTTGCCGGTCAACTCGTTCCATGTCTCGCCGCCGTCGGGCGTCATCCAGACGCGGCCGTCGTCGGTCCCCACATAGATGAGACCGAACCTGAAAGGCGATTCTGAGATCGTGTAAATGGTCTGGTAGGGGATATCTCCAATTCGATCCAGTTCGTTGTAGGTCAGGTCAGGACTGATCTTCTCGAAGTTTTCGCCACGGTTCATTGACCGGTACAGGAAATTCATCCCGTGGTAAATGATGCGCGGGTTGTGCGGCGAGATGATAAAAGGGGCAACCCACTGGCCACGCAGCGGAGGCTCACCCTCGGCAGCCTCGGGAACGATGGAGACTCGCTCGCCGGTGCTCAAGTCGGTACGCGAAATCGTGCCATAAAAGCCCGCCGAGTAAACGATGTTCGGGTCGGTGGGGTCAATAACGTGGCTACTCCCCTCTCCGCCTGGGGCACTTTCGAATGCAACAGCAGGGATCCTGTCGCGCCCTCGGCTCAAATCAACCATTCCGCGACGAGAGCCATGGTCTTGAATAGATCCGTAAATGTAGAACGGATCGTCCATGTCGATGCCAATGTTGAAGAACTGCACCAATGGCAGGTTGTCGTTGAATGCCTTCCATGTGACACCTGCGTCGTACGAAAAATCGACCCCGCCGTCGTTGACGTTCACCAAGTAGTTGGAATTATTAGGATCGATCCACAGGCCGTGGTGATCCCCGTGCATTCCACGCAACGGTCGATAAGTACGCCCACCGTCGTTCGAGACGTTTAGACCCAAACCCATGAAATAGACTGTGTTTTCATCGTTTGGGTCGACGCGGAGCTGGCCAAATACCCAGCCGTAAGTGCCCGAGGCCCGCTCCAGGGACCCGTCGGTGGGGCTCACCTGGTACCACTCGTCGCCTTTGTCGTCGGTACGGTAGACCGTCGCGCCCTTGATCACACCACCTCGCGGACGACCGTATGCGTCAGTCGCGCCAGGTGGAGGCTCAGCGCCAATTTCGTAGTTGTCGACGAATGCGTACAGCACGTTGGTGTTCGAGCGCGCGATGTCGATACCGATACGGCCTCGGTACCGCCCCTCCGGAAGGCCGTTGTTGATCGGCTCCCAGTTGCCGCCGCTGTCATTAGTTCGATAGATACCGCTTTCAACGTAGAAGGGTTCGTTTCGAGGGTCGTTCCACTTTTCACGAACACGCTGCCAAGTAGCTGCGTAGAGCGTGTCAGTATCAGAAGGATCCATGACCAAGTCGATCGCCCCGGTCTGCTCGCTGATGTAAAGGATCTTCTCCCAGGTCTCACCGCCGTCGGTAGTCTTGTAGACACCACGCTCGGGGTTGTCGGTCCATTCGTTCCCGGATGCCGCGACGTACACGATGTTGGGATTCGTCGGATGGACGATGATCCGTGGAATCGTGAGGGTCGCCGCTAATCCCATGTGTACCCATGTCTCACCGGCATCGATAGATTTGTAGACACCCGAGCCAGCCATTGAACTACGGAAAATGTTGGCCTCACCGGTACCAACCCAGACAATATCGGGGTTTGATGGGGCGACGGTTACCTCACCTATCGAGGTCGACGCAGCATGATCGAATATTGGCTCCCACGTTGTCCCCTCGTTGGTCGTCTTCCATACACCCCCTGAAGCCCCGGCCACGTAGACTGTGTAATTCTCACCGCGTGGTTCCACCACTGCGACATCGGTCATACGGCCACTGATATTCGTCGGGCCGACAAACTGCCACGGCAGGTTGCTGAACGACGATTCTTCAATCATTTCCACGTAGTCGTCATACAGGCGCATACGTTCACCGGCATCTGTTACCGGCCCCTTTTGTTGCGCATAAGAAAGTGGGGATGTAACCAGTACCGTCACGAGAACAACGAGCAACACACAAGCTAGGTTAGAAACACGAAAAACGATCATCAGGCAGATGACTCCCGTTTGGGGATCGGTTCGATCAAAGGAATTGGGTTGGCTTCGACTGGCAAATTTTGCGGCTCGATGAGGTGATTGGACGATAGCCGATAACCGCAGTGTAAGTTGGGCTAAGCTAAAGCGTCAACGGATGTCGGTTGCTGCCAGCCTGTCCTTGTGGTGGAGTACCGAGCCGTTCATAGGCTCAAACGAACGATAATAAAGTAAAGGATCCAATGGCTTCCGGCGGAATCTACGACCACCATTTGCCTCAGACCGCGGCAAATTATATCCCGCTCACACCAATCTCGTTCCTTGAACGTACTGCGGACATTTATCCGCACCGAACTTCGGTCGTATACGGCAAACGCCACTATACGTGGGCCGCAACCCACAGCCGTGCGCTTGCCCTCGCATCAGCCCTGCGGCGACGAGACATCGGCACCGGCGACACCGTCGCTATCCTGTCGGCCAACATCCCCGAGATGTTCGAGGCTCACTTTGGCGTGCCGATGTCGGGCGCGGTACTCAACGCTATCAACGTGCGTCTTGACTCTGACACTATTCGGTTCATCCTCGGCCACGGTGAGGCCAAGGCACTAATCGTCGACCCGGAGCTTGCCCCGGTGGCTCGGGAAGCTCTAGACGGTCTTGACGCCAACATACTGGTCATCGATATCGAAGATCCAAGTTTTATCCCCGATGACCCGAACTCAATATCACGAATAGGTTCCCTTACATACGAGGAGCTACTCATTGAGGGAGATGCAACACAACCACCAGTGCGACCAGAAAACGAGTGGGACGCTATCGCCCTCAACTACACTTCGGGAACAACGGGCAATCCGAAGGGGGTCGTCTACCATCACCGCGGCGCCTACCTGAACGCTTTGCAGATGGTGCTCGACTGGGACTTGCCAACGAGCGCTGTCTATCTGTGGACACTGCCAATGTTTCACTGTAACGGCTGGTGCTTTCCGTGGGCCCTCGCAGCCCGCGCCGGTACGTCCGTGTGTCTACGGCAGGTTCGTTCCGACAAGATCTTTGACCTGATCCGCACCGAGAAAGTCACGCATTTTTGCGGTGCGCCGATCGTTTTGAATCTATTAGTTAATGCACCACCCGAAGAAAAGACCGGTATCGAGCACCGCGTCGCAACGATGACCGCGGGAGCCGCACCGCCGTCGACAGTAATCGAGGGAATGGAGGCGATGGGCTTCGACGTAACACATGTGTATGGCCTCACCGAAACCTATGGGCCAGTGACGCTTTGCGCATGGCAGGGTGATCTATGGGATGCCGAAGAACCCGCAAAACGGGCTGCTCTCAAGGCCCGACAGGGTGTGCGTGGACATATGCTTGAGGGCCTAATGGTCGCCAACCCTGAAACCCTGAAGCCAGTGCCACGGGACGGTAGGACGATCGGTGAGGTTTTCCTGCGCGGTAACAACGTAATGAAAGGTTACTTAAAGAACCCGGCAACTACAGAAGAAGCATTCATGGGCAACTGGTTCCACTCGGGCGACCTCGCCGTTTGGCACGAAGATGGGTACGTTCAGATTAAAGACCGCTCCAAAGACGTAATCATCTCAGGCGGCGAAAACATCTCGAGTATTGAGGTCGAAGACGTTCTATACCGCCATCCCGACGTTCTTGAGGTCGCCGTGGTGGCAAAGTTAGATGAGAAATGGGGCGAGGTACCGTGCGCTTTCATCACTCTAGCCGAGGGTGCTACCACTAGCGTCGACCAATTGTTCAACTACTGCCGCGACAATATGGCTCATTTCAAGGTGCCAAAGCACATTGTGTTTGGCTTGCTGCCGAAAACCTCTACCGGCAAGATCCAGAAATACGTGCTGCGTAAACGCGCTGAGGAAGTCTGCTAATCCATTTGATAACGGCCGCCGAGGATATCCTGCCCATTGCCCTGTGTCGTAAGCAGCGATAAAGTGCGGCCCATCCGTTCGAGGCTCACTCGTGCGAGCACATCAGGACATCATCGATGAAACTTTTCCCGTACAAGGCGTCGATAGCCGCCGCTGCTGTGATTCTAACCGCCGCCTGTCAGATATCTTCCGGACCGGAAGAACTAAAAGAGGAACCGCGGCCTAACATAATCTACATCTATGCCGACGACCTTGGCTACAACGAAGTTGGTAGCTATGGGCAGGCAAAAATCCGGACGCCCAATCTCGATCGTCTAGCAGCAGAGGGCATTCGTTTTACCCAGCACTACTCTGGTAGCGCCGTGTGCGCCCCCTCACGGTCAGTTCTCTTAACTGGTAAGCACACCGGACATGCCTACATCCGCAACAATAAGGAGCTCGGTGGTTGGGGGCCGGAGGAGCCAGAGGGCCAGTGGCCGCTGGCCGCAGAGGAGGTCACGCTAGCTGAGATCCTGAAGCAACACGGCTACGCCACTGGGGCTATGGGCAAGTGGGGCCTGGGCGGGCCCGATGCCCACGGCCGCCCAAACTTGCAAGGCTTCGATCATTTCTACGGCTACCTATGCCAGCGGGTGGCCCATAACTACTATCCAACACATCTGTGGCGCAACGACGAGAAAGACATGCTGGCGGGCAACGAGTACTTCGACGCCCATCAAAAGATCGAGACACCGTTTCAGGACCGTGCTGACTATGAGCGCTTCAAGGGCACGACATACGCCCCTGACGCCATTGCCACCGAGGCACTCCAATTCATCCGCGACCACGCCGAAGAACCGTTCTTCCTCTACTACCCCACAATCGTGCCACACGTTGCTCTGCAGGTGCCCAATGACTCGCTGGCCGAGTATGAGGGAATTTTCGAAGATCCGCCCTACCTAGGCGACCAAAGCTACTTGCCACACCCGGAACCACGCGCAGCGTACGCAGCCATGATCACGCGCATGGACCGCAACGTTGGACGCATCCTAGACCTGATCGTGGAACTTGATATCGACAACGATACAATCGTCATGTTCAGTAGCGATAATGGGCCGACCTGGGTGGGCGGCAGCGACCTAGAGTTCTTTGATGGTAACGGCCCTTTTCGTGGCCGTAAGCAACAACTCTTCGAAGGTGGCATTCGGGTGCCGATGATTGCCCGTTGGCCCGGACACATCGGCGCCGGAAAAGTCACCGATCATCTCTCTGCGCAGTGGGACGTGTTACCCACGGTGCTCGAACTCGTCGGGGCGGCTGAAACAATACCGACAAACATCGACGGCATCAGCTTCGCACCTACGTTACTCGCCGAAGGTAGTCAGGCCACTCACGATGTAATGTACTGGGAACTTGGCCGCCAACAGGCAGTTCGCGCCGGCAACTGGAAGCTGTATCGTAGCGGCAATGCCGACGGTGAGATCGATACTGTGGAGTTGTTCAACCTTTACGACGATCCGAGTGAGGAAACTAACCTAGCAGCCGAGCGACTAGAGGTACTAAATGAGATGCTGGAACTCGCCCAACGATCGCGCACCCCGTCGGCATTGTTCCCTTCGGTGTTTGACTCCGAAACCGNTGTTGTGCGGGGCGGCGAGCCTTTGCAGTGAATACTAAATCACCGGCGCCACACCGGAACCACGGGAAGAATACTCGGATTCTGGCATCTGTAACCGCATTGTTCGCCGCCACGATGGTTTCATGCGCGCCCCAGACGCCAGATGGCAGGGACACAGCCTTAACCTCGGCGAAACCACCCAACATCCTGTTTGTGTTCACAGACGATCACGCCTCGCACGCCATCAGCGCCTACGGGTCGGTGATCAATACGACCCCGAACCTCGATCGCCTGGCCAACGAAGGAATGCTATTCCGTAACGCCTTCGTGACGAACTCGATCTGTGCCCCGAGCCGTGCCGTCATCCTCACCGGCAAGCACAGCCACCTGAACGGCATCATTGACAACCGTCTTGAGTTTGACGGCTCGCAACCAACGTTTCCCAAGCTGCTCCAGGCTGCGAGCTACGAGACGGCGATCGTCGGCAAGTGGCACCTGAAGAGCAAGCCTACAGGCTTTGACTACTGGCGTGTGCTACGCGGACAAGGACCCTATTACAACCCGTTGTTCTTGACCCCCGAGGGTGAGGTCAACTACACCGGTTATACGACCGAGATCATCACCGACCTAGCACTCGATTGGCTACAAAATGACCGCAATCCGGAGCGGCCGTTTATGTTGATGTATCAGCACAAGGCACCCCACCGGCGCTGGGAACCCGGCCTCGACTACCTTGCGATGTACGACGACGTCGAAATTCCCGAGCCCGCCACTTTGTTCGACGATCACACCGCGGGCAACCGCACCAGTGCGCGCTTGGAACAGGACATGTCAATCGAGGTAACGATGGACGAGATTGACTTGAAGCTGGTCCCGCCTCGCAACTTGACCGACGATCAACTCGAAGTGTGGAACGCCGCCTATGAGCCCAAGAACGAAGCCTTCCGCGAATCCACCCTCGAGGGCAACGATCTAGTGCGCTGGAAGTACCAGCGCTATATGAAAGACTACCTGCGCGCGGTGGCCGCCGTCGACGACCAACTCGGCCGCGTGCTCGACTACCTAGACGAGAGCGGCCTTTCCGATAACACNGTGGTCGTGTACAGCTCCGATCAAGGCTTCTTCCTCGGCGACCATGGCTGGTTCGACAAGCGATGGATGTACGAGGAGTCNTTTCGCACACCGCTACTTGTTCGTTGGCCCGGGGTCACATCCNCNGCGGCGNTGGATTCACACCTTGTCCAGAACCTCGACTTTGCGCAGACCTTTCTCGACATCGCCGGCGTCGACGCACCGNCTGAGATGCAAGGACGGTCGCTGGTTCCGTTACTACGCGGCGNNGATTCAGGAGATTGGCGCACTTCGGTCTACTACCACTACTATGAATATCCGGCGGTGCATAGCGTACGGCGCCACTACGGGGTACGGACCGAGCGCTACAAGCTGATCCACTACTATAATCTCGGGGAGTGGGAGCTTTTTGATGTCGAAACCGACCCCGACGAGCTCATCAACCTCTATGACGACTCGACCCACGGCGACGTGCTTGCCGAACTCAAGGCCGAACTCGTCCGCTTGCGCGAGCTGTACACAGTTCCCGAGATCGATCCCGACGTTGAGGCTGAGNTCAACCCCCTGCAGGAGTCTTCAGGCAGCGACCTTAGAGGACCGCTACAAGCGCTCAGAGAGCTACGNAATTGAATTCTGCAAGGAGNGAGAGAACAAAGATGAAACAAGCNGTTCTAGTGGGAGTCTTAGGGTCTTGTTTGATCACACTGGCCGGCAATGCGCCTGCTGGGCTGGGGGCACAACAAGGTTCGGGCGTCAACTGGCCAGTCTTCCGGGGTCCGGGTAGCAGCGGAATTGCTGAAGGTTTCGCCACCTCGACGACGTGGAACGCGGAAACCGGCGACAACGTATTGTGGAAGACTCCAATNCCCGGTCTTTCACANTCAAGCCCAGTTGTCTGGGGCGATCGCGTGTTCGTAACAACAGCAATTAGCCCCAGCAACAACTCCCTCCGCGTTGGCTTGTATGGTGACATTGCACCGGTACGAGACAACAGCGAACACANCTGGAAAGTCTATGCTCTCAACAAATACACCGGAGCAATAGTTTGGGAACATACGCCTCACACTGGGGTGCCAGCTATTATGCGCCACACCAAGTCAACACATGCTTCNGCCACGATGGCCACAGATGGTAATTACGTCATCGCGTATTTTGGCTCTGAAGGCCTTTACGCCTATGACATGGACGGCGANCTTGTATGGAAGAAGGACCTTGGTGTTCTCGATGCTGGCTACTACGTCGTTCCCGAAGCGCAATGGGGGATCGCTTCGTCGCCGATCATTTATGACGGGAAAGTTATCCTGCAGGTTGACATCCAGAATGACGCGTTCATCGCCGCCTTTGACATAGTGGACGGCGCGGAAATTTGGCGCACAANACGCAATGAAGTCCCCACCTGGGGAACGCCGAATGTCTATCTCTCAGATTACGGTGCACAAATCGTCGTCAACGGNTACCGTCACATCGGCGCCTACAACCCAGACTCCGGCAGTGAGATCTGGAAGATGCGGGGTGGCGGTGATATCCCGGTGCCAACGCCGGTGTTCGCCCACGGCTTGATTTTCATCACCAACGCCCATGGTGACTGGTCGCCAATTTACGCCATCCGGCCTGATGCCACTGGCGATATCTCGTTGACTGAAGGCGAGAATGTCAACGAGCATATCGTTTGGAGCGTTCCGCGCGGCGGCGGCTACATGGTGACGCCAATCGTCTATGGCGACTACCTGTATAACCTGCGTAATAATGGAGCACTTGGCGTTTTTGACGCTAATAGCGGCGAGCTTATGTACCAAGCTCGTCTTGGAGCCGNTGGCGGTTTTTCGGCGTCCCCTGTCGCCACTGGCGGTAAGTTATATTTTACGGGTGAAGACGGCGACATCTTCGTACTCAAGGCTGGACCCAGGTTCCAGCTACTCGCGACCAACCAGATGGGCGAGGTGTGTATGGCAACGCCGGCAATCTCCGAGGGAATGTTGCTATTTCGCACCCAGGGCCATGTCGTCGCCATCGCGGCGGCGGCACCATGATCNGGACCCGCCCNGTCACTGCCGTAATCTGGGACTACGACGGTACNCTCGTNGANACACGNGCNAAGAACTGGAGGATTACNCGTGACATTGTGCNGCACTTTACNGGTACTGACCCTGACACGATCGAGTCCCTGAGTTCGCTCGATGGCTACACCGTCGCGCTGCATCACTACTATGACTGGCGGCACCTTTACATGACAGAGTTCGGCATGAGCGAAGAAACACTGAGCGAAGCGGGCCGTCTGTGGACCGAATACCAACTCAGCGACGACACCGTGTCGCCCATTTACGCGGGTGTTGAATCAGTGCTTGGGAAGCTGCGGGATTTGCCGCACGGCATCGTCTCGATGAATTCCAANGGCAACATCGAGCGCTCGCTGGGGAACGCGAGTCTGCTCGACCGTTTCGAGTCCGTAATCGGGTATGAGGAAGTCTCTGAAGCCCGTCAGAAACCCGCTCCCGACGGATTGTTAATGTGCCTCGATCAGCTTACCGGCATGGCCCCGGGACACGTGGCTTATGTTGGTGACCATCAAATAGACATCGAGTGCGCACGCAACGCCAACGAGGCCTTGACCGCCGATGACTACGACATACATGTGTTCTCCATCGGCGCCGCCTACGGCATAGGGACCGAGTCCGGCGCCTGGCCGGAGGAGCCTGACTACACANCACAATGTCCAGATGACATCGCCTCGATCGTCNGGCGNTGACAANCTTGGTGTTGCCTAGCCTTCAGAAACGCCAAAGNGTCAACGAATCAAGATCCTTGATCAGCACGCCCATCGATGTAAACACTGGATGGGCCCATGTTGGCGTATCAGCAACTTCATATTCGGCGAGCGGCTCATAAACATCGGTGATTACGTCGATGATTACTAAGCGTGCCTCATCCGTCAGGAATGCAACTCGATCACCTAGAGCAACGATCGATGCATTCTCACCTTCTCTCCCGCGACTCGCCCAGATCGGCTCACCAGTTTCAACGTTCACACAGATGAATTGGCCAGCGCGCTTGTGCGTCATACCGAAAAGGCGATTGCCGACGATAACAGGAGAGTTCATATAGAGGGGAAGGCGTTTGTTGCGCCAGAGTTCATTTGATTCCCAATCGCCTGTTTCCGNCAAACTAGCTCCCGCCCTGGCACCAACCANCGGGACCGAACCACGGGGGCCTAGAGAGACTGCGAAAAGATCTTCATCGAGGCCGGAAAAGATGAGTTTCCCACCGAAAGCNAATGGGGTGACTGAGTTCTGCCGAGAAGCGGTCGCAAACGGCATACTCCAAAGTGTCGCGCCACCATCAACGTCTAGAGCAATGATGTGCTTGTCNGATTGAGTGACTATGACATCGGTACCCGCGATCTGNACAACGATCGGTGAAGCATAGCCCGGGGTGAATTCGTTGTTGGACCAGCGAGTCTCACCGGTGGCCATGTCGAAAGCTNCGACCGCGCCCTCCTGCTCCCAGCCAATGTGGACAACGATCTTATCGTCGACAACGACTGGCGACATCGATGTGCCATAGATCGGCGCGGTCTCCGGATACATGTCTGAGAATTCCCGCTGCCACAACAGTTCGCCGGTCGCAGCGTTGAACGCCGAGAGAATCTCAGTAATCCCAAAGGTAAATAATCGCCCGTTCGCATGGATCGGTGTGGACTTGGGTCCGGGCCCGTGTGAGCGCGCCGCTGGATGCATCGTGTAGGCAGCATCGTAGCCTCGGCGCCACATTTCGATACCGTCGGCCAGCCCCAAGGCGGACACTATCTCCTGTTCCCCTTCNNGGCTGTGCAGGAATACCGCATCACCCACGACCAACGGACTAGCGTGGCCTACGCCGACGGGAACTTGCCACACACGGGTGAGTTCGGCTGGAAGCTCCGCCGGCAGAGNAGAGGCGTCCCCAACGCCATCGCGAGCCGGACCTCGCCACTGGTTCCAAGACTGCGGCTGCTGGGCTACCGTCGCAGAAGCCATGGAGGCCAGTAACAAGCAAACTGCGCCCACGCGAATCATAAAGCGATTTTCACTCATGCGAGAACCTTACCGNATAGCAAAATCCCGGAGCATCTACCCCGGGATCGATATAGCANCACCGCCATGNGGGAAAAGGCCTAGTCGATCAATTCCTTAAGCGATTTNCCACGCAGGGGGTGGCGCAGCTTNCGGAGAGCCTTGCCCTCGATCTGGCGGATTCGCTCGCGGGTCACGGAGAANAAATCGCCTATCTCCTCAAGGGTATAGACACGCTCCTCGTTAATACCAAAGCGCATACGNACGACCTTTTCTTCGCGCGGGGTCAGCGTCGACAACACTCTTCGAGTCTGCTGGCTGAGGTCTTTGGCAAGCAAGGTCTCGACCGGTGAAACGGCGTCCTCATCCGCGATGAAGTGGCCTAAGGTTGACTCGCCGTCCCCTTCGTCNCCAATCGGCGTATCCAGTGAACTGGTTTTCTTGCCGGCCTGCAACGCAAGCTTAACGGTCTCGATGGGTACTGCCATCGCATCTGCGATCTCTTGCGGCTCGGGCTTGCGACCCAACTCCTTATAGAGTTCCGTAGCCGTCTGTGAAACCTTGCGCATGGTCTCGGTCATGTGCACCGGCACACGAATAAGCTTGCCCTTGTCGGCGAGTCCTCGGGTGATCGCCTGGCGGATCCACCACGTAGCGTAGGTGGAAAACTTGAAACCTTTCGTATAATCGAATTTCTCGACCGCGCGCATNAGCCCGATGTTGCCTTCCTGAATCAAGTCTGAAAACAAGAGGCCAAAGTTCGTGTACTTCTTTGCGATTGAGATAACGAGGCGTAGGTTACGCTCCGTGAGTTCGCTTTTAGCCCACTCCATCGNGGATTCAGATTCTTCAACCGCTTCGAGATAGCGGATCAGTTCCTCACGGCTGACCAAGTGATTCTTNCTAAGTTTCTTAAGGCGCTTGTCGTCACCAGCGTGATCCGCCCGAGCTAGATCGCCTGCCAATCGACGCATCCGCATGATGATNTCTTCGATGAAATTGTCGGTGAGCTCAAGCCCCTGTAGCGCTTCACCCATCGTGCCATGGATTTCAATGAGTTCGAGNCGGACCTTTAACTCGGTATCATCGCGCAGCTTGCGGTTGAGCTTGGAGCGAACTTTGCGGAGATTGCCACGCATCTTCTCGACCTTACGCAGAGTGGAAAAAANTTTTCTGCGCATCTTAGTTTTTTGGCCGGGCTNCTTGGTGAATTNGTCGAGGGACAGCTCTTCGCTCTTGAGATCATCGAGGCACTCAAGNACGTGCTCGCTGGCAAGCGGGCACGTGAGCGCCGCTTTNACAATTCCCTGCTGGCCCTGTTCGATGGCTCGGGCGAGCCGTACTTCACCCTCGCGGTCGAGAAGNCCCTTCTGGCTCATCTCGCGAAAATANACCTTGATAGGATCCCCGCTGTCAGAGCCTTCGGCATCGTACTGGTCGANGCTTCTGGAGGAAGCTTCACCTTTCNCATCCNCTTCGACCTCGTCTTCCTNAAAGTCAACTTCNGCTTCGCCGTCGAGTACTTCAATATCCATATCTTCAATCAGACCGGCCATTGCACGNCGATTGGTTCCCTCTGCGGGCAAAACCCCGTCGAGTTCATCTTGAGTGATGTAGCCGCGATCCTTACCTAGTTCGACCAGGTCGTGAATCGCCTTCNTCCTGTCCTCGTTCATAGAATCTCGGTAGGTTCCGCTGCGGCTTCGNGAATTGCCTCAGAAGTGCGCGCNTGTGAGTCCCGTGCAGGGATAGCCTTCAAAAAAGGGGANTAGNGCTAAAAGAATGGATCTCAGGNAGATTGGACGTTCAGTAGGTAAACGGAGCCCATTTAAGCTAAGCAAATTTTACCCGGCTCCTGACCTCTGTTCAAGCACGAATTCTGTCCCCATTCATGCAAGCTTGGCTTACCACCGTGCCCGTGAGAATGTTACCGAATCAGCCATGCGCGCGCCTCNTACAGACAAAAGCTAGCTGCATCAACATGTTGAATGGGATGGTGGTTAACTGACTCATGACTCTCTCTCTCTGTGTTAAGTAGAATGAAGAAGCAAAACATCGCAGATCTTGCCACCTTTCTTGAGGAAGACCTTGGCCGGGGAGACGTTACCAGCGAATCTCTCTTTCCCAAGACTCGCGAAGCACACGGAACAGTGTGCGCGACAGAGCCGGGTATACTTGCGGGACTTGAAGAAGCCTCTTTGCTTGCTGCGAGTGTCAGTCTCGAAATCACAACTTATGCGATCGATGGCGATGATTTCCTGCCCGGACAAGTCGTGGTTGAACTCACTGGTGCTGCACGTGCTGTTCTCGGCATAGAACGTACGATGCTAAACATGATGAGCCACATGAGCGGGGTCGCAACGGCGACAAGCCGAGCTATTACAGCTGTGACCGAAGCACACACGGGGTTACACGCTGACAATCCACCCCGGATCACTGCCACCAGAAAGACTCTACCGGGGTTGCGGATGTTTCAGAAAAAAGCGGTCGTTTTGGGGGGCGGCCTCCCCCATCGGCTCGATCTAGCGGAAGCCGTGCTGATCAAGGACAATCACCTCATGATCGCCACCGATATCGCGGCCGCGCTTGTACGCGTGCGGGACCGAGTAGANGGGTTACCCATCGAGATCGAGGTTGAATCTCTGCCCGACGCATTGATCGCCGCCAAGGCAGGAGCCGACTGTTTNNTACTCGACAACTTTGAACCTGAAGGCATAGTTGAAGTCGTCAGCGCGTTGCGCTCAGCGGGTCTTCGTGATGCGATATCCTTGGAGGCATCCGGTGGCATTACCATCGATACGGTAAGCCGTTACGCTGATACCGGCGTNGACTTCATCTCTATGGGTATCCTGACGATGTCGCCGCCTCACATAGATTTTTCTCTGCACCTTACCTCTTAAAAGCCCCGTGAAGCTCTTAAACGAAATCCAACGACTTAAGACTGAACGTAACGCTGTAATCCTGGCGCATAATTATCAGATTCCTGCGATTCAGGANGTGGCTGATTTCGTCGGCGATTCTCTTGGTTTGTCGCTACAGGCACAGGCAACGGATGCTGAGACAATCGTATTTTGCGGTGTGCACTTCATGGCCGAAACAGCCGCCNTTCTATGCCCTGACAAAACGGTTCTCATTCCCGACCTGGAGGCAGGATGTTCACTAGCTTCGACGATAACAGCTGGCCAACTTAGGACATGGAAGGAAGAGCACCCAGGAGCGGTCGTAGTGGTGTACGTCAACTGTTCCGCTGATGTGAAAGCCGAAGCCGATTACTGCTGCACATCGGCAAACGCTCTGCGTATTATAGAGTCGATCCCTGNCGATCAAGAGATTCTCTTCGCCCCTGATATGTTCCTGGGCGAATATATACGTGAGAAAACTGACCGCACTATTCATGTCTGGATGGGCGAGTGCCATGTGCATGCCGCCATCCGCCCCGCTGACGTCNAGGAACAGCTGGCCCAGCATCCTGACGCCGAATTGCTCNTTCATCCTGAGTGCGGCTGCGTGTCTAACNTAATGTGGCAGCTTTCGAAGGGTGATCTTCCCGCTGATCGTACAAGGNTCACATCAACTACAGGTATGATCGAAAGCATCGAATCCTCGCCAGNAACTAAATTTCTCGTCGCGACGGAGACGGGAATCCTCCACCAAATGAAAAAGCGTCATCCGAAACGGACCTTCCTGCCGGTCAAGGCAGACGCCGAATGCATGTACATGAAGATGATCACGCTCGAGAAGCTCGCCAAGACACTTCGTGAGGGAATCCACGAGGTCCGCGTACCAGAAGAAATCGCTTCCAGGGCCCGCCGCGCCATCGAACGCATGGTCTCAATTCACTAGAAGGGAATGGATAGGATTGGCAGCGACGTGATCCAATCCCCCCATTACTCAGTGCGCGCCAACTTTGACTGGGGAGCGCCAGCGCTTTTCTTTTTCCTAGAACCTAGGCAACAGAGGGGCCTCTGAAAGCACTTCAGCAGAGTGCTCCAGGATCTCATCAAGTTCATCACGTTGAACCCAACGACCACGCAATATAACGCCCTCAATCAACGTCGTGTTTCGAATGTCGTCGAGCGGATTAGCGCCGAGCAAGACCATGTCGGCCCGCTTGCCAACCGCTATCCTGCCGAAATCAATTTCAAACGTGGTTGCTGTCTCGAACCGAATGCCTTCCGAATCGACTCGTGCAAACTCGGTGCGGCCTGCCCCACCCCAACTGAGAAAGGTAGCAGGACTCCGCGTCGCAGCCCACAGGGCAGCGAACGGCGGCAGGCCAGCTGAAACTAAGCTCTCAAGCTCACGATGCAACGAAAAACCTGGCAGGAATAGCCATTCAGGCGAGTAGGAACCCACCATAAGCTTGCCACCGGCGCGATACAGCTCCGAAACAATCCGATTGCGTAACTCGACATAGCGCATACGAAACCGCTCTTCCGGGGGGTTCGACCAGAACCTGTCGCGATCGTGTAGCAACTCTTCGCGTACGCTTGGCGAAACAAACCCATACTCAGAGCTTCCTTCGATTTCCTCATCCGAACGACCGGTACCAAATGAAGAATTGAGAAATGCCAACGTCGGTGTATTCCAGATCTCGGATTCGACGGTGGCACGAACGACCGCCTCGATGCGCTGGATGTCAAGTTTCTCAATTTCGGCCCAATTCTCAAGAACCCAGACCCCAACGCCGGACAAGCCTTTGGC
The DNA here is from genome assembly GCA_002722645.1 of Acidobacteriota bacterium. GTDB lineage: Bacteria > Acidobacteriota > UBA890 > UBA890 > UBA890 > UBA890. The sequence goes on along the minus strand of PBML01000040.1, from coordinate 19,564 downwards.
CCGGGGTATAGCCTCGTCCATGAGGGCCTCCAAGTATTGATCTAGATGCTCAATCTGCTGCGCTGACTCAAGAGCACGTCGCAACCCTATGTCGGGACCAACNTCGCCGATGACCGGCAAGCGTCCGCGTGCGGTCAGAATAATGCCCTCGTAGATATCCGCCGTGATACCAAACGTCAGGTTGATGAAGTCGTAGCCAGCAGCTTCAAACTCTCGTACAGCGGCCGCGGCTTCAAATGGGGTTGCCACCATTCGACTGTTCGCGCCGCTCCCGTAACCGACTCCCGCTAACTGCGGACTACCAACATACAGCGACGGACCGAACAACTCTCCATCTTCGATCTGATCGCGATAGACCAATAGCTCCGGTTTTCCAATTGGGGCACGGATCGTGAGCACACCGTTGGCAACGATTACAGCAAGTTCTTCATCGGCGTACTCGTCGGCAATGTACTTGTCCGATAGTAAATTGGAATGAACGTCGATAAGTCCGGGAATCAGATATTGGCCTTGGGCACTAATTCGCTGNGCACCCTTGGGGACACTTGCCAAATCAGAGGGCTCGATCGACACGATTCGGTCCCCCTGCACCAAGACAGTGTGTCGAGTCAACACACGCTCTGTGTCCATTGGGATTACGTTGACGTCAATAAACGCTAGGGTGACGGCATTCTGGCCCCATGCGGAGGCGGCGACGGTCAGTAGAAGAAACCCAACCGCTAAAAAACGAACCGTTCGGAAAGACCTGAGAGCATGGACGCCTAACATATAGATGGCTGGCCTTGAGTAACTTTTGGCAAGAATCTTGGTCCGGGCCATTCTACAACTCCCGTTGTATCCTTTCCGTGTCGAAACTAGTCCCCTTCTGCTTGACACTCCGTTCTCCAGCAACCCTCGGAGCGTCGACTACTCTCAGTGAACCACCCGTGACCTTCGAAATTGGCTTCATGTTGGCACTCATCAGTGTCGCGCTGATCTTGTTCGTTCTCGAACTGTTTCCGATCGAAGTAACGGCGATGTTGATGCTCGCCACCTTGTTAGCATTCGGGATCGTCACCGTCGAAGAAGCAATATTGGGTCTCAGCAACAAGGCCATTGTGACCGTAGGAGCGATGCTGGTTCTCGGGCACGCGTTGGTGAAGACTGGCGTCCTGGCTGCTGCTGCGGACTGGCTCGCTAGTGTAACAAGGTCGCGCCCATGGCTGACGATGGGGCTTGTGCTGGTGACTGCCAGCGTTTTGTCAAGCTTCCTGAACAATACGGCTGTGGTCGCCATCTTCATCCCNCTAGTTGTCGATTTNTGCCGCCGNTTNCACCTNAGTCCTTCGAAATTCATGCTGCCACTTTCCTATGTTTCGATTGCAGGGGGCACCCTGACGGTCATCGGCACGTCAACAAACCTGCTGGTGAGTTCAATCGCTGAAGAGAATGGTTTGGAGCCGTTTAGCATGTTCGAGTTTTCCGCCCTAGGCGTCATCCTGATGATCGTCGGACTGGCGTATGTTTTGTTGNCCTCNCCCTANTTGCTGCCAACGCGCTCCACACCTGAAGCCCTGACCCGACANTACGAAATGCGCCACTACCTCACTGAAGTTCAAGTTAGTGCGACGTCAGAATTGGTCGGAAAGACCATTGAAGAAAGCGCCATCAACCGCGATTACGACATCACGGTCATCGCCGTCCACCGAGGCATCGACCATGTCACCGAGAATCTTCGGCACTTGCGCATCCATGNAGAGGATCTGCTAGTGGTGCGCGGGTCNGCCGACGGCCTCACTCGGTTTACAAGCGCTAAAGGTGTCGCACCGTTGTCGGATGCNCGACTTTCAGACACCAAGATTTCCGCGGAGGGACAGTTCCTGGTCGAGGCGATCGTCGGTCGAAACAGCCGGCTGATAGGTCGAACACTCAATGAAATCGATTTCCGTCAACGCGTCGGCGCATTTGTCCTGGCAATTCGCCGTGGTGGTGACATCTTGCACGACAAGATCGCCCGAGTTCGCCTGGAGTTCGCTGACGATTTGTTGCTGGTCGCCCCCGAGGACCGACTCCCCCGACTGAGGCACACGGAAGACCTGATCATCACCTCTCGCGTAGAGGTTNGTACTGCGCTCGGTGGTACAAACTGGGCGATCCTAGTAATTCTTCCTGTCGTCATTATCCTGGCNACTCTGGGCATCGTTGACATTCTCAAGGGGGCAATCGTTGGCTGCATACTGCTTCTNGCATTACGCGCCATGCGCCCTAACGAAGCCTACCGAGCCGTCGACTGGTCTATTCTGTTTCTGATCGCGGCGTTCGTNCCTGTNGGCATAGCTATGCAGACCACCGGAACGGCAGCATTCCTGGCCNAGGGCATCCTCANGCTACAGCGCATCAATCCTGATTTTTTCACCCCTGTGGTTATTCTTTCGGTGTTGTACTTGCTGACCTCACTNCTGACACAAACNATTTCCAATAACGCAACAGCAATTTTACTAGCGCCGATCGCNATGCAACTTGCCGGAGACATGGGAGTCGATGCTCGCCCGTTCCTAATAGCAATCACTTTTGCCGCTTCGGCCGGACTGATGACCCCACACGGCTACCAAACCAACCTGATGGTNATGGGTCCAGGTGGTTACCGATTCATTGACTTTGTCCGCTTNGGCGGGCCGCTCACCATTCTGTTCTGGATANTAGCGTCACTTGNCATCCCTGNTATTTGGAGCTTTTCACCNTNATAGTCCGCTNGCAGCAGGGGGACACGAGAACGAGANGGTCGAAAATGAANAGTCGATCAGCNTNGTTATTGAGNCTTTTTGCTTTTGTCTTTACTGCTTGTGCCGAGCCAATGTCGGATCCTTNTGGGACCGGNGGTGAAGTTCAACGACCGTCTTTCACAATCACTACCGAAGCAAGCTTCGACGCCGCCGACTTGCCAGCCTACAGCGGCGATCACACCGCCNCCTACGCCTACATCGACGACAATATCGANGCACACCTGGGCAACCTACAACGCTGGCTACGCCAACCGTCAGTCAGTGCCCAAAACCTCGGCATCCAAGAAATGGCTGAGATGCTGCGCTCCGACCTCGAAGGACTCGGTTTCGTAGAGGCTGAGTTAGTTCCGACGTCGGGTCATCCCGGCGTATGGGGTTACTACGACGCCAACGCTGACAAGACGCTGATGGTGTACTTGATGTACGACGTGCANCCGGTGAATNCCGAGGACTGGGTTTCACCACCTTTCGAGGCTAGGTTGGTTGAGAACCAACACGGCACCGTGCTGATCGCCCGTGGTGCCACTAANCAGAAGGGCCCAGAGCGTGCNTTTCTCAACGCGCTGGANTCGATCCTTGCCACCGAAGGCACNCTACCTGTAAACCTGATGGTCGTGGCTGAGGGAGAAGAAGAGCTAGGTTCGCCACACTATCCGGAGATCATCGACGCCTACGAAGAGCGTCTACGCACCGCTGAAGGCGTNCTGTTTCCTTTCAATTCACAGGGACCCAGCGGCGAAGCGAGCATGAACCTCGGCGTTAAGGGAATTCTCTACTTTGAGATGCAAGCCAAAGGCGGAACTTGGGGTGGACCAAAAGAGGCGGANATCCATGGCTCCTACAAAGCCATCGTCGACGCACCCGTACTGCGTCTGGCACAGGCTCTCGCTTCTTTGACGACGCCTGACGGCAATACCATTCTGGTTCCCGGCTACTACGACGAGGTNCGCGCACCGACCGAAGAAGAGCAAATCCTAATAAACGGCATTCTCGCCAAGTGGAATGAAGATGAAATGAAACAGTTGCTAGCCGTGGANCANTGGATCGACGACTGGACTGGGGCAGACGCACTACTTAGCTACCTTTATCATCCAACCTTGAACGTCGATGGGATTTGGGGTGGCTACACCGGCCCGGGAGTGAAGACGATTCTGCCGCATATAGCCACCGCTAAGGTCGATTCACGGTTACCGCCTGATTTCGATCCCGACGAGCAGCTCGCTAAAATCCGNGCCCANCTCGATGCCAAGGGTTTCGAAGATATCGAGATTCGTAAACTNTCGGCATATCCATCATCCCAGACATCAGTGGAAGCGAGTTTNGTGGCCGCCGCGATTAGCGTGTTCAACAAGTACGATGCAAGCCCCGACGTATGGCCGCGCCTCGCGGGCAGTGCGCCGTTTTACCAGTTCACCCAACGCTTGGAACTGCCCCTGGTCATGGGCGGGCTTGGCCATGGCTCTGGGGCACATGCGCCCAACGAGTACATTGTTATCAATCCAGCCGAGGGTTCGAGTGTCGCCAACCTTGCCCGCATTGAGAAATACTACGTCGACCTGCTCNACGCGTTAGCCACTGGAAGCTNAAGTCTGGACAGCCTGGCGTGAAGCTGGNTAGAAGGGTTTTCTTTGACGGCAGACCAAAGCTCCCGGTAGGCTGAGAGCCTAACAACCTGATCNACCTCAATCTGGAGGNCGCAATCTTCACAATCGATCGAAATCANTCAGCGGCCAGGACGTGGTTCATTACAGTTTTCGCGATTATTGCCTTCATCGCGTCACTGCCCTCTGAANTCCACGCACAGNATGCCNTTGAAGCTTTGCAGCGAGCCGAAGCAGCGNNTGCAGCGAATCCACNAGATTTGCAAACCGCTTTGCNGGAAGNTAACNAGGCAATCGAGGCGAACGAANNTNTTTGGCCGGCTTACNTGNTCCGTGGGNTNGNNCTCGGNCAGATGGGTCGTNNTCCTGAAGCTTTGGAATCCTTTCTCCGCGCCACGTCACTTNNNCCNGGNCAANCTGCCGCNCATCGGGNAGCCGCGNTCGCAGCCTNTAACGAGCAGCAATACGAACTTGCGTGGGCAAACNTTGTGCAAGCCATCCAGGCTGGAGACGAGCAGGCCGANAGGNCTGATTCAAGCCATGATAGCCTCGGCTCCTCCTCCACCAGACCTTGATGCCCAACTCACGGCCGCGAGAATCTTCCTTGCACCACTCGATACCGGTTTGTACGACTCAGCTNTAGACCTGAGAACAATGGGCGGAGTCAGTCGGCGAGATCCTCGNCTCATGAATCAGACAGCGGCATCTGACACCGACGTCGNTTTCTATGAACTNGCCCGACAGATGAGGCNNGCTCTAGTAACGTCCCGCCTGTTTGGCCTCGTCCCAAGGGAAGATATGGCCGGATACAGCATGACCATAGAGATCCATGATGTCGGCGGGAACGTGACTGCTGGCGGGGCTACGTCGCAGAGTGCAGGAGAATCAGGTATGGGCAATCAACAAGCTAACGCCACGCCAAAAAGAAGTGGGCCGCGAAGCGTTAACGGCTATATCAAACTGCGAGATCTCCAAACTGACGACGTTGTCTACAGCCGCCTCCTTGATCTCGCCAATATGTCGGCGATCGCAGACCTCCACGCGGACATGACGCGCCATGTCGAGTTTTTGGAGGTTTGGGNGANGGCAGAAAAGCGCTGATTGGAAGCGGCTCGCTCTGGCTTCAAGTGACGGNAAACTGNTCACGCNGCTCGAAGAAAGTCCCAAGAAGATCAANAGCTAGTTAACGCNTCAATACCGATGNCGACGCGGCGCGCGATTTGTGTGANAATGCACNGGTCGTTCGGGGTGGTCCACCATCAGNCACATAGGACCTGAGATCAGACCCGTCGAACCTGCCCCGGGTCATTCCGGCGGAGGGAAAACGACGCGTCCTGCGACCCGCGAGACGGTCTCGCNCTCCACCTTGAGCGACGGTTGGAGTGCAGATGATGACATCCGGAAAAANAAAACTGCCNTCAAGCGTCGATATCGTCGTNATCGGTGGAGGCATCATCGGCCTTTCGTTTGCNTATGAAGCTGCTNCNGCTGGACGAAGNGTCTTGGTNGTNGAGCGTCNCCNGTGCGGNAGTGGCGCCACCCCGGTGGCNGCTGGGATGCTTGCTCCGGTTTCTGAGGCCGAAGCNACACTGCCTGGAATGGTCGAGTTCGGTCTCGAAAGCTCTCGCCTTTACCCCGATTTCATTGCCCNCACCGAGGCCGACAGCGGNATGAAGTGCGGTTACCGGACNGAAGGCACGCTCTCAGTAGCCGCTGATCGTGACCAGATGGAACAGCTCGAGCATCGTGCCGCCACTCATGAGGAATTGGGGCTTAAGGCACAGCGACTCAGNGCCCGNGAGGTACAGCAACTTGAACCGGGATTGAGCGCGCGAATCGTCGGCGGNTTGCGCACGGNAATCGACTGCCAAGTTGACCCCCGGGCGCTTAGTGCCGCACTCGTGGTTGCGGGGAGTGCACGCGGCGTGGTCTTNGCTAACGCTACCGAAGTCACCAGCGTGGAACTGGATCCAAACGGNGNTGTGTGCNGCGTCTCTTTGCGCAGCAACAAAGAATCTAAGGGAGCAGACTCACCACACAACANGATTAATGTCCGCAATCTCGTGCTATGTGCTGGAGCTTGGACACNTGAACTCATTCCNGAACTCAGTGNCCTGCCCCTGTACCCNGTCAAGGGACAAGTGATTCGCCTGCGNGGNGATGTCGCTATATCTCACGTCGTGACATCNCCCGATGCCTANCTGGTTCCGCGGGCNGGTGGCGAACTTGTCGTNGGTGCATCGATGGAAGAGCAGGGATTCGACGATCGTCCGACNGCNGGTGTGACAATGGACCTACTGGGACANGCCTGGCGAGTCCTGCCATCAGTTTATGANCTCGAAATTGCAGAGATAAACGTCGGNTTCCGCCCAACTTTCCCTGACCANATGCCAGCAATTGGACCAATTGATCTCCCTGGAGCATTCGTGGCTACCGGNCACTATCGNAACGGCATNCTNTTGGCNCCAGCCACAGCAAAATACCTCCTCGNAATAATGGNTACNGGNGAGATACCCNAAGTCATCGCCANATTTACTCCGCANCGGTTCGCCGCCGNNCGCCCGGCAGTTGTAACAACNACCATGGAAATTNNANCATGATNAAGGTGATGNTCAACGGGGAACCGCGCNNCNTTGCCTCGCCTAGCCGNCTCGCCGACNTAGTNGCCATTGAGGCCGGTGAGGATAGCAAGGGTGTCGCNGTGGGTCTNAATCGTCGNGTCATTCCACGNCCANAGTGGAGCCGNANAANGGTCNCCGAGGGCGATGAAGTCGAGATTATTGCCCCGTTTGCGGGGGGATAAGGATGAGCGATACCTGGACTATCGAGGGGCGCGAGTTTAGCTCCCGTCTGCTGCTCGGCACCGCNATGTACCCAAGCCGTGAAGTGATGCTCGATGCTCTCAAAGCCTCGGGAACACAGGTCGCTACAGTTGCCCTGCGCCGTGTTAAACCTGAAACTGACAAAAATGAGAACTTGTACAAAGTTCTACGCGACGCTGGCTACCTGATCTTGCCGAACACCGCTGGTTGTTTTACTGCAGAAGATGCGGTGCTGACAGCACAACTCGCCCGGGAAGCGTTGGAAACCAACTGGGTAAAGCTGGAAGTGATTGCTGACCATGACACTCTGCTACCGGACACTGAGCAACTTCTGGTCGCCGCCGAGCGATTAACTAAGGACGGGTTTCAGGTTCTGCCATATACCAACGACGATCCAATCGTTGCCCGTAAGCTCGAGCAGATCGGGTGTCCAGCAGTTATGCCATTGGCGGCGCCGATCGGGTCGGGGCTAGGCGTTCGCAACCCACACAACCTCGTCCTGATGAGAGACACCCTGTCAGTGCCATTGATCGTCGATGCCGGTGTAGGCACCGCATCCGATGTCGCCATCGTTTTCGAACTCGGCTGCGACGCTGTCTTGCTCAACTCTGCAATCGCCAAAGCCGGAGATCCTGTCCGTATGGCGCGCGCTATCCGGCACGCTGCTGTTGGGGGCCGTGAAGCCTTCCTGGCCAGGCGTATGCCACGCAGGCTCTATGCCGATGCTTCAAGCCCCACCGAAGGACTGCCGTGGCAATAGGTCGCCCTGTCCTCTACCTAATCGCGGATCGGACCTTTGCCGGTAGCGACCAAGGATGGCTACAAAACATCAAACGGATCGTCTCATCCATCGAAACTTCTGCGAACCCGGAAACGACAATCCTCTTCCAGTTACGTGCAAAAGATGTGTGCAAAGAAGAAAGAACAACCCTCGTTAAAAAGGGACTTGAGGCTACCCGCCCGGCGGGAGTTCCCGTTCTGCTCAACGGCAGTGAGGAAGAAGCTAGAGCATTGGGCTTTGCCGGCGTTCACTGGCCGGAGGCGCTGATTCCGTTGGGTTCGCAGCATAATCGGAACGACAATTTTTTGCGTGTCGCTGCAGTCCACAACGCGAACGCGACGAAAGAGGCAGAGGAAGCTGGAGCCGATGCTGTTGTCTTCGGCCCGGTGTTTCCGCCTGGATCAAAGCCGGGGCTTGGTGTCGGTCTCAACGCCCTCAAGAGACTCGTCGACGGCTGCAGCATTCCCGTAATCGCTATCGGTGGCATCGATGTCGCCAACGTTCGCGAGTGTTTAGACGCTGGGGCAACAGGTGCTGCGTTTGTCAGCGCCGTATCTAACCCCACGATCGATACTAGTTCCAAGATCAAAGAACTGTGTGTGGCAATGCGATCGTGAGCACGGCATTTAGATGAGGGGAGGCATTGTCTGAGCCTGTGATAACAGCTCTAGTGTGTCGTTTCAGTTAGCTGCTTTACATTTGTGCCATCGATGTCCACAAGCATTAGGTGCTTGGAACCTGTAGCCCCCGACGGAACCCATGTGTAGACGATTTTGCTCCCATCTGGGGAAACCCGTGGATCGATCGATTCACCCATTTCTGTATGGGTTAGTCGTGCAACGTCGCTTCCATCCGCGTTCATCCTGTAAATTTCCGTCGTGCCCGCCCGCCAACTCATGAAAACGAGGTGGCCTTCAGGAGTCCAACTCGGCACCATACCGTTGTCCGGGTCAACGGTAAGGCGAGTGTAATCGCTACCATTGGTACGNACCGTATGCACGTCGCGCTCAACATGGAAGGCAAGGTANTCACCATTACTAGACCACTGGGGAAACCAATGCGTCCCTAACGAAGGCGCNGCAACATCGGTGAATTGATGTTGGTTGGATCCGTCTGAGTTCATCAACCAGATCTCGAAACGTCCCGACCGGTCCGACATCCAAGCAATCTGGCTACCATCAGGTGCCCACGACGCTGAAACATCCCGTGCCGAATTGTACGTCAACCGCCTTACATCGGAACCGTCCGCGTTCATGGTGTAGATCTCAAAGCTACCCTCATCACGATCCGAGTCGAAGCTGATCCGTTGCCCATCGGGCGAAAACGCCGGATAGCCATCGTCCGCAGGATGGTTGGTCAAGCGAGTTCTGTTTGCGCCGTCGACATCCATTAGATAAATCTCAGCGTTTCCGTCGTGTTCGGAATAGAAAACAATTCTTGAACCGTCCGGAGACCAAGAGGGAGAACCGGCCCGGTCGGGACCTGGTGGTGTTTGCGGTGCCTGCGTTANGCCGTCGCATCCTGGAGCCAGCAGCAACGCAACCAACAAAAAGGTGGCGCTCCAAGTGGANATCCNCTGCATGTCTGCGAGTTTTCTCAACATCGTCAGCCGTGACANCCGCCTGCGTTTNCAGGTCCGCTACGGATACATGTGCAGGTTCAAAACGCTATACCGCTTCATAATATTTCGCTGCATAGACGAGAAACACTCCGACGAAAATCNCGNCGNGAATTATCGATCGCACAGCCGTATCCGAAAGAGCTGCAAACCAAGAGATGAGTGCGTTGATCCGATCGATGCCCATGAACAAGCCGATAAACCCCGCAGCAAGCGTAATCACACCGAAGGTCCCAACTGCCGCCGGCCACTCACAAGCTCCGGAAGCAANCACAAAGAATGCCCCCGTCAGCAAACGTACNCCTATCCCAGCATAGATAAACTTGGGCTCNAGCTCCGATAAAAACTCGCGGACGGCTCCTGGCTTGGCTGCTACCGCGATACTGGCCACGANGATGACAACACCAATTCCAGCAACNATGTTCTCTAGCATGTTTNGCTGAACCTCTTATCCAATATGCCGAACCCGACAGCACAACGGTGGAAGTGAATCATGAACCGCTCCTGTAACACACCTCGAATTGTTTACTTGTCCCTTTCCGCCAAGACGTCTCGCATTTGCTTGCTCCAATCAGCAAGCGAGACTTGTAGGTAGCGCGCTTCCTCTTCTGGGCCACGGCTGATGACATCCTCTGAGCCCGGTTCCACACAGACACAAACAAACGTAGGGCCTGGCTCCGAGAGGATTTGATCAAGCTGCCCCTCAAATTCATCGGCTCGATCAAAAGCGAATGTCCGTTTGAAACCGGCGCCCTTAGCTATCGTTACAAAATCAATGCTTCCAGCGCCAGGAATTGGTTGATTGCCCGTGATTTCATAGGTCTGATTNGCAACGACAAAGATGATTAAGTTNTCGACTCCTGCTTCGACAATCGTCACCAGCGTCCCGAGGCTCATCAGCATGCTTCCGTCGCCATTTAGGCACAAAACCTTACGTTCCGGGCATGCCAGGGCAATACCCAGGGCAAGGTCGGCCGCGTGCCCCATAGCGCTGTCGGCGGAGGCAAAATCGAGGTTGTGGTCAGAGTGTCTGCTCCAGGGGCGAACTACGCTCATNGTCGTCACGACCACCTCTTCAGTACGCCGCCGTGCAAGAGGTGCCAAAAACTCCTCGTGGCTCAGCATGTCATCACTGAAGCGTGTACGGGAGCAATATTGCAGNCGGGTGCCCCGNNAGACGCGCTTGTGCCCATGTGGCTGCAATCTGGCTAACATCAGCGTCAATGCGGCACGAAACGCAGGGGACATTCCAGGCACGCAGTGTCGGCTCCGTAAGTAGCGCAACGGAATCGATCTCGGCCCGTTTCATCGTCTGTGCGACCTGGCCAGCAGCACGATCGATGTTGATTTGGTGATCGCTGGAAACCATCTTCGCGTAACCCCGGACAGAGACGAGTAACAGCAGTGGAGCACCCATGCGAAATGCCGTGCCCCGCAGGCTGTCCCCGCTCTCGAGCAAACCGGTATTCTGAATAACGACCACCGGCTCCTTCCCCCCGATCCACAGCCCTGATGCAACAGCGAGTGCCTCACCCTCTCGGGTCACCGTGAGTAGTCGCACGTCCTCGTGCTCAGCAGCCAACGCAAAGATTTCCGCCGTTCCGTTGTCCGGAACCCCAACAATGTGAGTCATGCCATCCGCTAGGAGCGCATCGAACACTGCCTGGGCGGTCACGGTGTCAGCCATAGTAGGCACGACGTCTCATTGGTTCATCCCAGCGGCCCGCACATCGCTGTCTCGCTTCATGAACCGGTACGCTTATCAATCGCTGTGGATAGTCGCTCAAAATCGACGCCAAGCCGCCGAGCAGTTCCCACCGCGAGCGACGTCGTGGCGACTCCCGAGTTGAATCGAAAGGTGGATGATTGCGTCTCGTCGATTTCCACCTGCAAAAATTCCAAATCGCCAATCGGTGGCTCATCCTCAAGGTTTTGGGCGATGTCGAGAAAATGCGTAGTGATAAAGGCGTGTGGGGAGAGCTTTCGTAAAAGGCGTAGAACCATAGAAATAATTTCCGCCGCTTCTGAAGGGTTTGTCCCAGAACATAACTCGTCAATCAGTATCATCGAGCCTGGCTCAACTCCTTGAAACAAGGTGCGAATGCGCAGTAACTCGGTGCCCAGACGCCCTTCTTGGAGATCGGCAGCATCCTGATGGACAAGCGAAGCGAACATGCTGTTCGACATCGGCAGTCGCGCCTCCGAAGCGGGCACATAGAGGCCTGACTGGCCGAGTAGCTGGGCGAGTCCAAGCGCCTGTAACAATCTCGTCTTGCCACCCGAGTTCGGACCAGTAACAACTGTTACCGCTTCGTTGCTCTCCGGCATCACCGCGCACGGCACCGGTGGGCCTTGGGTCTGCAGTAGCAGTGGGTTGAACAAATCATGGAGGACGATAGACGTTCCCGGCTTGATGTCTGCGAGACAGGCCTCAAGGCCGGCTGACCGGGCGTCCGCAGCAAACGCTCGGGTCACCATATAGACCTCGAGGTGCCCCAGCACTTGGACAAGCGTGCTGAAAGCAGGGGCGATACGCCGGTAGACGTCAACGATTACTCGATTAACCAACTCGCGCTGGGTGAAAGTTGTTCCCTGCCAACGTAGCCGCACCATCTCCAGCCAACGCCGCCACGGCGCAAGATAGAAACGATTGCCTTCGTTTCCGGTAAAGTCCTCGATTTCCAGGTTGCGGATGCGACCGTCGGCACCAACGCGAATTCGGAGGTCAAGCCGACTGTAGTTGTCCTCGTAGTCGAGCAAAGAATCGAGCGTTTCATACTCGGGGGACGCCTGGATCTCAATACCCACCTCATGGAGAAGGCGCAGGCCAGACTGTGCCTCAATGAACTCGTTCACCATGTAGCCCACGACATTGTGAAACTGCCGCAAAGTGTCAAGGCGCAACAAGGTGGTGTCCAGCAGTGTTTGCGTGTGGGTGCTCTTAAGTTGATCTAGAAGCGATACCAGTTCCGTATATAGAGTCGTGACCCGGGCGAGAATAGATTCGTCGGCCTCTAGTTCGCGCAAAATAGCCTGGCGGAAGTGAATGGTCTCTAGATCAACCGGTGGCTGCGACAAAACGCGAAGGACAAATGCCGTATGGATCGGGTAATCGCGACCGCCAATCTCCAGTTGCGAAAGATGCTGAAGAAAATCTTCAAGAAACAAATCTTTGGCAAAGAAATCTGGATTCCAGGTCGGATGCGGCAATGGAATCCGCCCGAATTCTTCGTCGATTCCGCGGCTTTCGTTACTCCCGAGAAAGGCCATCTCCAAGAGTTCAAGTAGAAACTGGTCGTCCGCTGCGGCGTGCGGACGATGGTGGAGCAAATCGGGAAGAGGGATCATGGGGAAATTCTGCTAACAGCTAATCGCGTCGAGGACTNCACGGAAATGATGANTCACTCNAACCCTTCCGCTTCAAGATCAGNGGCGAAAGCACACATCAACTNCCAGGCGTGCTCGACGTGNTTGGCTTCGGTGTGNGTTTGGCCTATCGCCATNCGAAGAACNTAGCGACCGTTCAACATCGCGTGGGTTAGATATANCTGGCCACTNGCNTTCAGCCGCTGGTGTAGTTGTTTGGTGAACTCATCACCCGCGCGGTGCCAAAAGCACACCAGGTTAAGAGGTGGCTCCACAGCAAGATTGAAGTCATCAGACATGTCGACCCAAGAGGCAAACTCTTGCGCCAGTGCAATATGTTGCCGGATGTGGAAACAAAGCCCTTCTGCTCCATAATGACGCAGAACAAACCATAGTTTCAGTGCCCGAAAGCGACGCCCTAGAGGTACCTGCCAATCGCGATAGTCGATAACGGAACCTGACTCAGTCGCCTCGTTGCGAAGATACTCGGGAAGGATCGTGAGTGCATTGATTAACGCAGCCCGATCGGCGACGTAAAAGCAGTCACAATCAAAATTCGTGAACATCCACTTGTGGGGGTTAAAACAGTAACTGTCAGCAAGTTCCAGGCCATCGTGGATGTGGCGGAACTCCGGACAAAGGGCCGCGGTGCCAGACATCGCAGCGTCGACGTGCAACCAAACGTTCGCCTTGGTGCAAATACGGCCGATTTCGTGTAACGGGTCGAGTCCATTGGACGCCGTTGTGCCAACGGTGGCGCAGACGAATGCCGGTAAAAGCCCTGCCTCCCGATCATCCTTGATTCGCTGGGCCAAGTGCTCTGGGCGCATTGCAAAGCTGTCGTCGACATCGATCAAACGCAGGTTCTGTCGTCCAAGACCAGCAATCTTGATCGCCTTCTCCACGGATAAATGCGCTTGGCTCGATGTGTACGCAACGATTCTTCCATCACAACCGTCATCGTTGGAAGCAAAGTCAGTCACTCTCTCTCGCGCCGCGATCAAGGCACATAAAGTCGCACTCGACGCGGTGTCCTCGATGACACCGCCCCCGTCGCTGTCACTTCGAAATGCATCCGGCAAGTCCAGCAAGTCGACAAGCCAGTCGAGTACGTGGGTCTCAAGCTCCGTAGCGGCAGGGCTTGTACTCCACATCATCGCGTGGACTGAAAGGCCAGCGGAAAGAAGCTCGCCCAGAATCGATGGCCCTGAGTTATTGCTCGGGAAAAACCCATAAAAATTTGGAGACTGCCAATGGGTCAGACCAGGCATGATGATCTCTTCAAGGTCCCGTAAAACCTCGTCAAAACTCTCACCCTGCGCCGGCGCTTCAGCAGGCAGCGCGGCACGTATCTCACCGGGTTGCACCTTTGGAAATACTGGCAACGATGCTACGCGTTCTTGATAGTCGGCAATCCAATCGACAAGCTCACGTCCCCGCCGGCGAAACTCATCTGGCGTCATATGGTAACTAGTCTCTTCAGCCATCTCTGTCCTCAGCAGTGTCGGTCAACGACTGCCGCTAATCTCGTCGATCCAAACCCGCACGATCTCATGATGTGCGTGCCACGCTTCCCAAACGCAGACACCCCACTTTCGTACGGCCTCGATGTAGTTCTCCAGGCCGTCGGCTGCCGCGACGTCTAAGATTGTCATGCTGCCACGCATCTCGGGAGGCTGCAGCTCCGGAAGATTNTGGGCATGGTGAAGCCACATCTTCATGCCCGAGTAGATGTCGAGACTGCCTTTGTATTCGATGGCACAGCAGAGTTCCAGTAGATGCCGTGCGACATCTTTTGGCCAGTCACACTTCGTACGCGGATGTTGTAGCGCATAGGCATCAACAAAAGTGCGGCGAACAACCAGCCGCCGGGCATCTAGAGAACGTGCCATCATATCGAAACTCAGCGCATTGCAAGCCTCGACCCCACCATCCAGCACAGCACCGCATTCGTCGCAAGCCATCGACGAAGTCAGAGGGGGCTCCAGGAAAGTCCCATGCCCCGACGGTAGTACAACCTGAATGCGCGACCATAAACATCGTCAACAGAGATGAAACCAAAGGCGCGACTGTCGCGACTATTGCCGCGATTGTCCCCCATAACCATCACGGCTCCTTCGGTAACGATCTTCGGTTTCATGTCGGGCCCACCACCAGCTTCCAAATTAAGCAATGCTGTCCGCCCACCGAAAATTTCGTGATCCACTGATGTGCCCGCTGGTAGTCTTTCCCCATTGATGAACAATTTTCCGTCGACGACTTCAACTCGATCGCCTTCGACAGCAACAACTCGCTTGATAAGCCGCACATCACTTTCCGGCGAATCAAAGATCACAACCTCACCACGCTCCGGCGATCTGCCCTCAAGCACCTCAATATTGGTGAACGGCAGCCGGAGCCCATAAACACGTTTGTCAACGAGTACTCGATCACCTACCAGTAACGAATACTCCATCGATTCACTGGGAATGTAGTAGTGGTCTGCGATCACGGAACGAGCAGCAAGCGAAAAAACGATGACACTCGCCAGAATGAGAAGCTCAGAACCAATCTTACGGAGTTTTGAACTCATTAGCGGTTCTCGAAATAGAGAAGGCCACCGCCAATTCCGCCGACAAAAAGGTCGGCGTCNCCGTCACCGTCAACATCAGTGAAAATTGGCGCCGAAAAAGGATGCACTGGTACATCAAACGTCTCATCAAGGACAAAATTGGCTTCGCGAAGCGTACCGTTGTTCCGATACAACTTAAGGCCTTCAGCCTCAGAGCCAACAACTAAGTCCAAATCACCGTCAGTGTCGATGTCTACCAATGTCGGCACACTGCGTCGACCCGCGTCGATGCCCCCGTACTTATCGTCAACGAGGATGAACTCCGGCCAATCGCTGCCACCATCGTTACGGTAGAAATTGATGTCACCCGAAGATTCGCCGATGAAGAGATCGAGATCACCGTCATCATCAATGTCACCAAGGGTCGGGGTCGCATTGCGGCCTCGCGTCAGTTTAACGATTGCTGAATCAGCGATCGTCCAGTTCGGCTCTGTGACTTGCCCCTCGTTGATCACCAGCATCAACTCGTCGCGCCAGGTACCCATCAGAATGTCGAGATCACCGTCGTTGTCGAGATCGCCAAACGCCGGAGCAAAATGATAGTCGCCAGTGAACTCCGGCACGATGCCCCGCAGAATGAACTTTGGCTCAGTCGGTGTACCGATGTTTTCGAAACGAAAAAGTTTGCCAGTCAGATTGTCGTCGGGCTGAATCTTGTTACCGACCAACATATCTTGATCGCCATCACCATCAAGGTCTGCAAAGGAAGGGAAGGTCTCGCTACCAAGGTCAATGTTGTAAATATATCGACGAGTTTTAACTTCGAACGAGTTGGGTGCCGTTTGCTCAAGGTGCAAGAAATTGTCGATAGTCGTGCTATTGGAGTTGTAGGCGCCGCCAAGGACTCCNACCAGTAAATCGTTGTCAACATCGCCATCGATATCGCCAAACGCCGGCGCATTGTAACCACTTGTTAAAATCGGATCATTAAGCGGAAAAGGCTCGGGTTCCGAACGTAATGATGGTGTCGTACACGACCCGGTGTTCTCGATGTACAGCAAACCAGGCTCAAAGAAGTCGCCCCAGAACAGGTCAAGGTCACGGTCACCGTCAATGTCTTCTAGTGCCATCGTGTTGGCACCGTGCAAACTTGGCAGGTTATTGCCGAACACTTGACCAATAATTTCGATGTCTTGGAAATTATCTGTGACGTGGCGGAATTTCGGTGCGCCGGTATCATCGACTCCATCAGCCTCGTATCGGGTAATCGTCCCCTCAAGGCGACCTAGCATTAGGTCGAGACGACCGTCGCAGTCGATGTCACCTACCTTGGGGATGTTCTGTCGGTCGGAAAACACCACTTCGCCCGCAGTATCCAGTAGTGTTTCGGTTACAAGTTCGAACTCCGGTTCGTCGAAACCGCCATTGTTTCGCCAAAATCGGATCAGGCTAAAGCGTTGCTCGCCCAGGAGATCGAAATCACCATCNGCGTCAACGTCCGCAAAGTGATACCACTCCCCAACTTCAAGGTCTTTGTAGCTATCGGTTCTCCATAAATACCGCGGCTCTGTGGCAGTTCCGACTTGCTCGAAGAACATGACCTGATTGGAATATTCCTGTACAAAGAGATCAAGGTCACCGTCACCATCAATATCAACAAGATGGGGTCGCGGGAGATTGAAACCACCNAGAAAAGGGTGGTCGTAGGCAATNCCNTCCNGGTCCTGAACCTCAATNGAATANAGCTGGCGCTCGAAACGNGGCAAGCTCGATTGCGNCGTCNCCNCNCCCNNNGTGGCTGNGAGNNNNAGAAGGGTNNAAATACCCAATNCNGCTAGGTTNACGGAGNGNTTNGACACGGCTNGANGACCTAGTANGACGGTCGNGTGCCGATTCCGGCAGCGTACGCNGGAACCTCGAGCACGGCAACGATTTGTCGGGANANGGTATCGATCGCTACCACNGTACCNGCCGGNAGCNCTTCTCCCGAAGCATNCGCTGNCGACGTCGACTCAATGGTTGTCGGGTATATAGCTTCTGTNTTGCGGCCCGAAACCCANAGNGTNCNACCATCTGCCGAGATCGCACTGCCGTGAGGCTCTNCCAAACCNTTACCCTCAATCGANGCNACNAGNTCCCAGGTTTNGGNGTNCACAACCGCAACNGAGTTGCTTGTTCGCTGCGGNAAATAGACAANCTTGCCATCNGGCGAGTACACAGGATGCCANGGCTGGCCACCGATCTGGAGGCTNGTGACAAGTTTGGGNANCCGNGNATCAGTCACATCAAAANCCANNACCTGTCCNGAAATTTGNCCNCCAGTAACGAGTGTTGANCCGTCGGGAGANANCGCAAACTGCACGAANGTGTGCGTATCNCCTGTGACGTTNATGATTTCTAGATCGTCTTCCTCGGGAGAGACTGATGCGACTTGGTTAACAGACAAACTCGCGGTNAAAACTCGNCCTCCACCTTGCGCCGCNGCAATAGCGTGCGG
This sequence comes from Acidobacteriota bacterium, assembly GCA_002722645.1. Lineage (GTDB taxonomy): Bacteria > Acidobacteriota > UBA890 > UBA890 > UBA890 > UBA890. The sequence continues at coordinate 1,566 of PBML01000040.1, read as the reverse complement.
CCGNGGGAAAAACACGTCGTATTCNTCGATNGTCATATCGGATCGCGTNATCACACCGATGCGCTGCGGNGGNTTCACCGCAGCCATCGAGCGNCCCACGTANAGAATGTCCTCGACAGGGTCNACCGACATCATNCCTGGCGTCTCGAACNCANCCTGGCCAACCAAGTCATTGTCTCGATTGAATTTGAGCACACGGCCATCTGCGATCAATGACGCGTACCAAAACGAACCGTCAGGTTCCACCGCCACATGGTGGGGTTTCGCATTGGCCGTGAAGCCGAGGCTAGTCAACCAAATAGTCTCAACTACCTCCCGAGCATTCATGTCAATGACCGAGAGAGCCGGTCCGCTTTGGCTGGCAACGTACAGAAATTCGGGTTCCGAGGCCTCGATCTCCGACTGAACCGATTCAACCGGTTCAACNTCACTNCAAGCNGNGAGTAGCNATATAGCTAGGNACANAAGCAACNGGGTNCCCTNAGAACCTAAATGCGNATNCTTATCCAATCATCACCTCAGTTACGTACTTTCACGATCACCATACCTTCGCGACCGCTAGTCACGACGATGATGCCGCTTTCAAAGAAAGGGTAATTACTCCACGATCCCGTCATGCCGCCACCTTCCTGGTAGGGCACCGTGTCGAAAAACCCAGCCGGCTCGGGGTTCTCCGGATCGCTAATGTCATATACCCGTAACCCTGAATCGTAGTTTGACTGATACATCATGTCGCCCTTGATGTAGAGGTTGTGATCTGTGGCCGGGTTATCAGAAATGTACTCCTTCACAAGGATCGGGTCATCCAATTCCTTGATGTCCCAGATCAACGTGCGTGTACCCGAAACTAGACCGCGCCCTTCATCAAGTTCATCGTTCATGAAGAAATAAGCGTGATCGTCAGTAATCCAGCCCTGGTGGCTGTAGGCCACGTTCGGATAGGTTGCCATGCCGAGTGCCACCGTATTCCGCTTATCGGTAACATCAGCAATCGAGATCGCAGTTTCGTTGGAGCCAATGCAGATTTCGTGACCATCATAGCGATCGTCAGGCCCGTCATAAGTAATGCACATGGCGTCGTGAGAGTAGCCCGTACCACGACGGCCAGTGTTCATGTCTTGGAAGCACCCTTCGAATGTGGGGTTCGACGGATCTTCGATGTTGATGATGTGCAAACCGCCACCGCAGCCGTTTGGTCCCCCGGCACCGACAGCATATGCGTAGTCAGTATCGGGATTGATGACAATGTTGTGAGTACTGGCAATACCGTCGTAATGGTGGTCTTCTTCGAACCTAACCGGCTCTCCGTCGAAGTCACGCAAGCGCTCGAGGTTAAAAACTTGCATACCATGTTGGCCAGCCCCGTCCGAGACGATGTAAACCCAGTTGTTGCGCACTTTCATGTCGCGCCAGGAGCTGGTACTTGCACCTTCCGTCTTCATCAAAATGCCAACGTACACAGGATTGTACGGGTCGGTGACATCGACGAACGAAGCACGGTCACGCATGCCGATGATGGCGTAGTCGCGTCCGCTGTCTGGGTCGGTCCACCCCCATGCATCGTTG
>PBML01000039.1 GCA_002722645.1 Acidobacteriota bacterium | reverse complement strand
GCCGTTCCAGGGGCAGACAGGCCCCTAGGGGTGCGGCTCCTCCGACTGGTTAGTTGATGGTTTCTTCCTCGGGGTTCTCGTCCTTGGTCTCGGCTGCAGGTGTGCCGGTGGAAGCATCATCATCGTCACCCGCTTCCGCAGTGGTTTCAGCCATCGTTGCAGCGCGCGCCTTCTCTTCTTCGGCTTTGATGGCGGCGGCAGCTAGCTCGGCATCTTTTTTGGCTGCCTTAGCTTCCAATTCTGCTTTGATCGTGTCCTGTTCCGCGTAAAAGCCTTCATATTTTCGTTGAAACTTTTCAACACGGCCCGCTGAATCGAGCAGACGCTGTTTGCCTGTGAAGAACGGGTGGCATTCGTTGCAGACCTCAAGCCTCAGATCAGATTTTGTCGAGCGTGTTTGGAATGTGTTGCCGCAAGCGCACACAACCATAACGTCATGGTATTCCGGATGAATGTCGGGCTTCATTTTGGACTCCTTTTTATTTACTCCAAGGTGTTCATTGCGGCAAGAAATTCGTCGTTGCTGTCGACTTTGCCAACCTTATCGATTAGAAGCTGCATAGCCTCAGCCGGGCCAAGGGGTTGCAACACCTTACGTAATACCCAGATTTTATTCAGTTTTTCCGATGAGAACAGCAATTCTTCTTTACGGGTGCCCGATCGGTTGATGTCGATGGCGGGCCATATGCGCTGTTCGGCAAGCGTACGGTTAAGTACAACTTCAGAATTTCCGGTCCCCTTGAATTCCTCAAAGATGACATCGTCCATTCGAGAGCCAGTTTCGATCAGCGCCGTAGCGATGATAGTTAGGCTGCCGCCGTCTTCGATGTTACGCGCAGCGCCGAAGAAGCGTTTCGGCTTGTGGAGGGCGTTGGCATCGACTCCACCTGACAATACTTTCCCAGATTGCGGGCAGGTGGTGTTGTAGGCGCGTGCTAGGCGGGTGATCGAATCAAGCAGTATTACTACGTCGTTCCCCTGTTCTACCAACCGTTTTGCTTTTTCCTGCGCCAGTTCAGCGACCTGTGTGTGCGACTCGGCGGGTTCGTCAAAGGTAGAACCGATTACCTCACCGTCAACTGATCGCCGCATCTCCGTGACCTCTTCTGGACGCTCTCCAACCAACAAGAGAATCAGATAGATTTCGGGATGATTGCCCTTGATGGAGTGTGCTAGAGACTGCAGTAACACCGTCTTGCCTGCGCGAGGCGGTGACACAATTAGGGCACGTTGTCCCTTTCCGAGGGGGCAAAGCATGTCCAGTATACGAGCGGAGAGGTCACCTCCGCGGGTTTCAAGTTCGAAGCGCTCGTTGGGGTGCAGCGGTGTGAAACTGTCGTAAAATGCCGTGCGCTCTGTTTGCCCAGGCATTTCGTGATTGATGAATTCGATCTTTCTCATGGCGAAATAACGTTCGCCACCCTTAGGCGGGCGGATCTGCCCGGCCAGAGTGTCGCCGGTTCTCAAGTTGAATTTTCGGATCTGCGACGGGGAGATGTACACGTCGCTATGTCCTGGGAGATAGTTGGCCGCTGCGTTTCGTAGGAAGCCAAAGCCTTCGGGAAGAATCTCGAGGAGCCCTTCGGTGTTTAGCAAATCGGTTTGTTCCATCTGCGTTTGCAGAATCTGATAGACCAGATCAGACTTACGACTCTCGCCGGAGCCATTGATTCCGAGCTTCTCGGCAATGTCGCACAGAAAGTTAACGCTGGACCCACGCAACTCCCTCAGTTCCCATATCCGCCCCGCTGCCGGCGGCACCAAGATTGCAGATTCGTTACTCATATGCTTTCTAGACTGTCACGCGTGGGGTGAAAGGTTGAGTGTTACTGAGTTTGAGCGATGCACTGATTGATTAATGACCAGAGTTGGTTTTTCCCTTCGCCCGTCACGGCGGAGTAGGGGATCAAAGGATGGTTGTCTGCCTTTTTTAAGCTAGCTTCGAACTTCTTCATCGCTTCCAACTTGTTGCTTTGCTTGAGCTTGTCAGCCTTGGTAAGAATGAAAGCGTGAGGCAAACGGGTTTCACGTAACCAATTGATCATTTGTTCATCGAGCTTGGTGGGGCCATGGCGCCTCATATCCAGCAGTTGTAATGCTAAAACCATTGGTCTGTCTGACCCGAGGTAGGTGTCAATTAATCGAGCCCAAGCTTCTTCCCGAATTTTTTTGGGCACCTTGGCAAAGCCATAACCAGGAAGGTCAACAAAAAAACAATTCGCCCGGCCACCACGGTCGATCCGGAACCAATCGATTGCCCGTGTTTTGCCCGGTGTGCGACTCGTCGCAGCCAGTTTCTTGCGTGACAGCAGCGAGTTAATAAGGCTCGATTTGCCGACATTGGATCTCCCGATGAAAACGATTTCCGGAAGGTATTCGTCGGGGTAATGTCCCGCATTTCGGGTGCGTAGTGTTCGTTCGATGTTGTGGATTTTCACGAATTTTGAAAGATCCAGAGAGGATCCGACTTTCGGGGCGAAGCGGCATCCACGAAACCGTCAAATGGCTTCTTGTGTTCGTTGCAGCTGAGTGGCTAGTGGGTCAGAGGGGGCTGTTGGACACTTTCATCGGGCTGTTGCCCACTGGGCGGCAACTCTCCCTCTTGGTCGTCTGGCGCGGGGGCCAGGGGTGACACAAGTGCGAGACGCAGCACTTCGTCCATAGTGTCAACGAAGTGGATTGTCAGGTCTTGCAATACTTCGTCAGGTACGTCCTGAAGGTCTTTTTCGTTCTCTGCTGGCATGATCACTTGAGTCAAACCAGCCCGGTGAGCAGCGAGAACCTTTTCCTTTAAGCCGCCAATTGGCAGTACCTTGCCGCGCAACGTAATCTCGCCCGTCATGGCGACGTCGTGGCTCACTGGCACTCTGGTTAGCGCCGAAACAATCGCGGTCGCTAGCGTAATTCCAGCCGAAGGTCCGTCCTTTGGAATAGCCCCTTCCGGCACGTGCAGGTGGATATCGTAGTTTTTGTGAAAGTCTTTTTCGACGTTGAATGTGCTGGCTCGTGAGCGCACATACGATAGCGCTGCCTGGCCGGATTCTTGCATCACGTCCCCGAGCTGACCGGTGAGCGACAACTTGCCCTTTCCAGGCATCAGCGTTGCCTCGGTGGAGAGGATCTCGCCGCCCCGTTCGGTCCAAGCTAGCCCGGCCACGAGGCCAACCTCGGCCGTGTCCTCCTTCTGCCGCCTTTTGAAGCGCGGCACGCCGAGGTATTCCTCTAGCTTATCGGCGTTGACAACGAGGTTGGCATCTTCGGGAATTGCGTCAGCTAGGGCCGTGCGCTTGGGTATGACCTGCTCCATAGGATTGCGTGCCTCGATCACAGCTTCGAGCTCTTCCTCTTCATCATTGTCGAAGCCGCTCATGTCGATATCATCGAGGTTGAAATCCTCGATGTTGTCCATGTCGAATTCACTGCTGAGGTCATCATCCTCACAGGTGTCTTCTTCGTCGCCATCGTCTGCCAAGTCGACGGCCTTAAGCTTGTCGAGCGCCGCGTCCATCTTCTCCGCTGCCCCCGCGTCGGCCAGCTCTTCCGCATTGGTTTCGTCGGTGAGCGTTGCGAGTGCGCGTTCCTCGTCTTCGGTGGCTGCGATTGCTTCGGCTGCCTTCTTGATCTCAGCTGAATATTGGTCGACAAGCTTGCGGGCGCCCTTGCGCGCGACCCGCGCGACCATGCGTTCGAGTGCCCGAACACCAGCCTCGCGCGTGTACTCCTCGATGAGTCGGCCAAGGGCATTGTCGGTAATCTCAAGCTGGTTCTCGCGCAGACCATGATAGGCAATCTGTTTGCTAATCAGATGACGCCGAGCGATCTGCACCTTTTCAGTTTCCGTGTACCCCGAGAGCCGGATGATTTCCATGCGGTCTTGTAAGGGAGCCGGAATAGTGTGTAAAACATTTGCCGTTCCGATGAACATGACATTCGACAGGTCGTACTCGGCATCGAGGTAGTGATCAACGAACTGATTGTTTTGTTCGGGATCAAGGACTTCCATAAGTGCCGACGACGGATCGCCGCGGAAGTCCATGCTCATCTTGTCAACTTCATCGAGCAGGAAGACTGGATTGATAACGCCAGCCGCCTTCATGCGTTGCATGATCTGGCCTGGGAAAGCGCCAATATAGGTTCGGCGGTGGCCGCGGACCTCGGCTTCATCACGAACCCCGCCTACTGATAAACGAACAAACTCCCGGCCTGTTGCACGCGCGATCGAGCGGCCGAGGGAAGATTTGCCGACCCCCGGAGCGCCTACAAAGCAAAGTATCGAGCCTTTCATTCGGTCAACAAGCTGGCGTACAGCGAGGAACTCGACAATGCGCTCCTTAATCTTCTCAAGTCCGTAATGGTCTTCGTCGAGGATATCGGCGGCAAGGCTAAGATCGTTGTTCTCTCTTGTGCGCCGGAACCAGGGAACCGAAACGAGCCAATCGACATAATTGCGCGACACTGTTGCTTCGGCCGACATCGGCGGCATCGTCTCTAGGCGCTCAAGCTCCTGCTCGGCTTTTTCCATGACATCCGTTGGCATACGCGACTTAGCGATTTTTATTCGCAACTGGTCGGCCTCGGATCCTTTGCCGTCTTTGCTCCCGAGCTCGCGCTGGATCGCCTTCATTTTTTCGTTGAGGTAGTACTCCTTTTGGGCCTGCTCCATTTGTTTCTTGACCTGCCCCTGGATCTTCTTATCGACGCGCAGCTTCTCGATCTCGAACGTGACGGCTTCGGTGAGTTTGTCGAGGCGGGCTTCGATATCAACAATCTCTAGCAGATCTTGCTTGGCCGACAGATCGACGTCTAGGTGAGCGGCGATGGTATCCGCGAGGCGGCCTGGATCGTCTTTTTTTACCGCGGCCAGCATCGCCTCATGAGGCAGGTTGGCTGCCAGCTTGACGTATTTTTCAAACAGGCGCGTGAGACCCTTGGTCTTGGCGTGAATTCCAGGGGCGGGTTCTGCGGAAGCGAGTGGTTTTACTACGACCTCGTGAAACGTGCCTTCTTCGGTAAACTCAATAGCTTGTGCACGTTGTACACCTTCGACAAGTACGCGGATGTTCCCGTTGGGTTGCTTCAGACTTTGTACGATCATCGCGATCGTTCCCACACCGTAAACCTCGGTGGCCTCGGGATCATCGATTTCAGCGTCGCGTTGGGCGGCGAGAAACAGGCGTTTACCCGATTCCATGGCTCGTTCCAANGCGGCCACCGACCGAGCNCGGCCTACCACGAACGGCATCATCATCCCGGGAAAGATAACNACATCCCGCAGTGGCAGCAGCGGTAGNGTCTGATACTCGCCTNGGGTTCGCTTGGACATACGAATACCTGTTCGGTTCAGNGGTCTCNGGAGAAGACTACGGGAGGAACTTCCAANAAAAGAATTTTATCCTCGTCTGGCACGAGTCGCAATGACTTAGCGAATCNGTGTGTTTCAGNTAAGCTCGCGGATNGTGGAGCCTTCACNGCCANCTAGCCNGCNTTCCGCATTACGGTGAGTGGGTCGACCTCGTTCTCAACAACCTTNCGACTGACGACGCATTCTTTAACCTCAGTCTCGCCCGGNAGCTTGTACATGATTTCGAGCATAAAGTCTTCCATGATGGAACGTAGGCCGCGTGCACCGATGCCATGGGCCATGGCGCGTTCGGCNATTGCCTCGAGGGCATCGTTTGTGAACGTCAAGGTGACATCTTCAAGCTCGAACATCCTCTCATACTGTTTCGTCAGGGCATTCTTGGGCTGAGTGAGGATAGTGACGAGGTCTTCTTTGCTGAGATCCCGTAGCGTTGCCATTACCGGCAGACGGCCAACGAACTCCGGAATNAAACCGTAGTGAATCAAATCGGTTGTTTCCGCCATTGGCAGCANGTCGNTCTCCTNACGGTNGGTGACCTTGAGGTGGGGNGTGAANCCAAGCCCCTGCTTGCCGATGCGGTTGCGGATGATCTTCTCCAGACCCACAAATGCCCCACCNACGATGAACAGAATGTTGGTGGTNTCGATCTGAAAGAATTCCTGGTGCGGATGTTTACGNCCACCCTGGGGCGGNACGTTAGCNTNCACGCCTTCCAGTATTTTCAAGAGCGCTTGCTGCACACCTTCACCGGAGACGTCTCGAGTGATCGACGGGTTCTCGTCCTTACGGGCGATCTTGTCGATTTCATCGATGTAGATTATGCCGCGCTCGGTTTTCTCCTTGTCGTATCCCGATGCCTGGAAAAGCTTCAGAATGATGTTCTCGACGTCTTCGCCTACGTAGCCCGCTTCGGTCAGCGTGGTCGCATCGGCGATTGTGAACGGTACCTCAAGGAAACGCGCAAGCGTCTGAGCGAGCAGTGTCTTGCCGGTCCCGGTTGAGCCAATCAGAANGATGTTGCTTTTAGAGAGTTCCACNTCATCGCGTTTTCGATGCNGAAGNANCTCGGAGCGCCGATAATGGTTGTATACAGCCACCGCGAGGCGCTTCTTGGCGTCGNCCTGCCCGATGACATAGGCGTCAAGAAACGACTTGATCTCGGGAGGGGNAGGAAGNTTGAGTTGNCCTTCCCGCTCCGCAACNNTGGTCTCTTCGTCAATNATGTCCNTGCAGANCTCGATGCACTCATCACAGATGTAGACGTGTGGTCCGGCGATGAGCTTGNGGACTTCACTCTGGCTCTTGGAACAAAAAGAGCAGCGCANAGAAGANNCGTTTGTTGTACTNCGACTCATCNCGTTCCCTAAATGTGGTTAGCCTTCGCCGGCGCTAGCTTTCTTGTGTCGCCNNGGTGGCTGAATGCTCCGTGATCACTTGATCAACAATNCCATACTCAACGGCTTCTTNCGCCGTCAANACGAAATCCCGGTCGGCGTCAATGTTGATTTCTTCTGGTGATTTGCNNGTGTAAGAGGCTAGNAGANTGATAATACNTTCACGNAAACGCAAGATTTCTCTTGTNTGAATTTCGATATCTGAAGCAGTTCCNTGAATGCCNCCATGAGGCTGGTGCAGCATNATGCGTGAATTCGGNAGGGCCAGNCGCTTCCCCTTCTCACCTGCNGCCAAGAGNACCGCGCCCATNCTCATCGCTTGACCGATGCACAGGGTTGAGACGTTCGGTCGGATGTAGCGCATGGTNTCGAGNATAGCGAGCCCGCTGGTTACTGCNCCCCCGGGGCTGTTGATNTACANCTGTATGTCTTTTTCGGGATCTTCGGCCTCAAGAAACAGTAGCTGAGCGATCACTAANTTGGCTACATCGTCGTCTATGGCACTGCCAANGAAGATGATGTTGTCNTTCAGCAGGCGCGAATAGATGTCATACGCACGTTCACCACGAGCGGTCTGCTCGACGACCATCGGGATCAGGGGCATGGTGGGGGGTCCGTNTGTAGTNANAAAANAAGGAGNGNANCAGGCNGTTTTCTAGCTGTCGTTCTCTGTGGTCGACTCAGGGCCCGCTTCCACAGTCTCGATCGTAGCATGGCTTTTGACGAGGTCTAAAGCTCGACGTCGTAGCATGGCACGCCTGAGNCCATCGAACGAGCCATCTTGGCGCATCCGTTGTGCCACACTTGCAGCAGTGCCCTCAGGCTGNCCCTCCTGATGTTTTTCAATCTCAGCGATGACCTCAGCGTCTTCAATCTCNATTCCCTCAACATTGACGATGGCATCGAACAGGATTTCCTCGGTTACGGCGCGCTTTGCATGTGGCTCGTTCTCCGCTCGATAGGCCGCCCAGTCAACACTGTGGCGGGGATCAACACCCTGCCGGNCGAGATCCTCGGCAGCTCGCTGCATGGAATGATCAAGGCGGGCCTCNATGAGNGATTCTGGTGGGTCCACTGGGTTGNCAGCAATCACCTGGTCCATGAGCTGGCGNGCGACATCTCGTTGAGCCTCTTCTTCCATGTGNGCAGCGTAGTTCTCTTTCGTCTTCTCNCGCAGCTCGNTTAGGTCGGCGAAGCCGAGATCGCGGGCTAGGTCATTGTCAACTGGGGGCAGATGNCGNCGCTTGATTTCCTGTACTTCCACTCGGCAGGTAACTTCTTTGTCTGCTAGAAGGTCGTTCGGGTAACTCTCTCCTAATTTTGTGACGAACTTNCGNGTATCNCCTTTNTTGAGCTCTTCAAGCTGNGTGTTAAGCGAAGGNATCGAGCGTTCTTCACCGACATGAACAAAGCGTTCTTCCTCGGCAAGCTTCTTACCCTTGCCNTCGCGNGGGAACAGGGCGATNTTAACGATGGCGTAGTCGCCGGCCAGTATGCCNCCGTCTTCAACCGATTCGAGNTTGGCAGCTTGCTCNCGCATGTTGCTNACNGCNCTATCGACAGCTTTGTCTTNCACCAGCCGGACGGTTTTAGANGCNGTCAAGTTTTTGTACCCGGCAANCTCAACCTCGGGCTGNACATCAAACTTNGCNGTGAATGTNAGCGGNTGNCCGGGNTCAAAATTGACGTCCTCAAGCATAGGGTTGTGGATCGGCTTGAGNNCTCGTGCCTTGATCTCGTTGCCGATGTGCAGNGGAATTAACTGNTCCAANACGTTTTCGCGGATCTCGTCGCGATAGCGTTGCCGGATCATGTTTATCGGGGCCTTGCCACGCCGAAAACCTTGCATTTTGGCNCGCTCCNGGAAAATTTTGCTNACCTCATCGATGTTTGAAGANGCTTCCTCNGCCGAGATCATGATTTTCATNGTGANGCGCGAGCCAACCTGGTCGACCTCGGCCTCGTGTTCTACGNTCGGATGCTCATGGTCATGCTCATGGTCGTGCTCATGGTCGTGATCGTGGTCNTGATCGTGGTCGTGATGATCGTGATCCATCCTGCAGGGTCCATTTCCGGTTGNTCAGATTGGTGCGAAAGGTGGGACTCGAACCCACACGGGCGTTAGCCCACTGGCTCCTAAGGCCAGCGCGTCTGCCAATTCCGCCACTTTCGCAAAACTCTTAAGGAGCANTGNATCNGCACAGTGCTCAATTCCGGNGCGAACAACNCCTCNCNGCCGGNAAAGTCGNTAGTGAGCCGCCTAGGNATCGAACCTAGAACCTACAGATTAAGAGTCTGTTGCTCTNCCAATTGAGCTAGCGGCCCACCAATGTNGCAAAGCCNTATTCTACAGCGATNAGAAAGATCTGCCGAATTTCAAAACGTAGCTATTNNAGCCNAATTACTCCAGCCAGCNTCGATTNTGACGAANCAGTTTGGTNCNGATTANNGCTCGATTGNAAACGGCAGCCGGTTCATNGCCACGCGGCCGTTACTGATCACGACAACGACGTCCTGTAGGGCAACTATGTCTTCGAGNGGGTTGCCCTGGACCACAATCAGNTCCGCCTCGAGACCAGGCTCGATGGCNCCCGTGCGNCTTTCTATGCGAAAGAGCTCCGCTGCCACAAGGGTGGCGCTCTGAATCGCCTCAAGTGGCGACATACCAAGTTCCACGAAGGCAGCGATTTCGTGGGAGATGCGAGTGACGCTCATTGGCCCATAGCTCGTATCGGCGCCGGTGACCACCTTGACACCGATATCGTGCGCTCGGCGTATCGTTTGCGCTACACGTGACAGCATGTGCATGCCGCGGACCATAAGTACAGGGTTATCGTAATCTCCCCCTGGCTCGACCAGATCGACCACCGTGCTGTAGGTAGGCACGAGAAAAGTACCCCGCTCTTTCATCAGCTCAAGCGTTTCGTCGGAGAGGTACGTTCCGTGCTCGATGCTACGCACGCCGGCTAGTACGGCGGCGCGGCCCCCTTCGTCCCCATGAGCATGTGCCTCGATAGGTACGTCGCGTGCCGCAGCCGCTTCGACGATCACCCGCAGTTGCTCCTCGGTATAGGTTTGTTTGCGGGGATCGGTGTCCGGCAGGCCTGCTCGTTCAGTACCCCTCGTTTTGATGAAGTCGACTCCGTGCGACAGGTTGATACGAACAAGCTCCCGGAGGTCTTCGGGCGTATTGACGCCATCGATGAACTCCCCCAAAGCTGGATCCGCCAGCACGCTGTCCCCTAGCTCTGGGGTGATGAAAACACCGGCAGCGAGTACATCGGGACCCTCGATGTAACCCTCACGTACCAACTCCCGAAGCACAACGTCTTTGTAGGAACCGACGCTCGCACTGCGCACGGTCGTTACTCCAGACTCCAGGGCGCGCTTCGCCTCTGACCGGCTGTCCAAGTGGGTGTGGGCGTCCAGGAGGCCCGGCAACAGATAGGCTCCGCCGAGACTGATTTCCTGATAACCGGGAGGTACGTTGTCGGCTCCAACTTCGCTGATGACGCCACCACTTAAGAGAACGGTAACGTCCGGCAAGATCTCTCCACTACGGACATCGATGACGTTGCCATGAGTTAGGGCGATTTGCCCCGGGGGGCCGCCCGCCTGGTAACGTCCGTTGCCGGTAGCGTCGGCCGTCGCGGACAAAGCAATCGCGTAGACCCCCAGCACGACACAGAGCTTTTTCTTCCTCATATTGAATTCCTTCCGATTTGTTTTCAGCTCCGCATAACGCTCGGAACGATTTATGGGCAAAAGGCTCGAAGAATTTCTTTTAACAATTCTTTACGCTTCCTAGTCTTTAGTTAAGAGACAAGATCGGAGTAAAGAATTAGAATTTCATTCCAAATGCCAATTATGCCCCAGACCATAAACAAAAAATGGTGCACTTGGTTGAGGAGGATGATATGCAACACAGTTTAGTTAAGTTTTCAGTGATATTAGGGCTAGCGGCTCTGTTAGCGTTGCCTTCCTTGGCGATTTCTCAGCCCCAGGCCGACGCTGGGGTCCAGCAAATCCCGGGAGCCAACAGAGCGAGGGCAATGGCTGGAGAGATCCGAGCTGCCATCGGAGCTGGTGAGATAACAGCAGAAGAGGGCAGAGCCAGGATGGCTCGCTTAAGAAAGCGTATGGGCCCGCGTGGAGACGCTGTGGGCGCCAACGAACGGCGCTCTCGGCGGAGTTCCTATCGGAGTCCGAGCAGCTGGGATTCTTCTCGGGCAGCTGCTCGGTCACAGCGTTGCTGTAGGCCTAGCTGGGATCCGTCTAGAGGCAGATCAGATGGGCAGGGTTGAGTAGGCTGACAACTTAGTCTGTGATCACTGAGGCGAAAAATCCAACAGCACCTTGCCCCGGTTGCCGCGGTTGTGGATGTGCATCTGCGCCTCAGCAACCTGCTCGAAGCGCCATACGGAGTCGATGATCGGATCGATCTGCCCCTTGAGCAGCATGTCAGAAAGATTCTCCAGGTGACCGCTGAACACAGACTCGTCGTCCAGCAGTCCCATGTGGACGCCAAACACGGCCTTGTTTGAACTCATCATCTTTAGAGGGTTGAAGCGCGGTGTTGATCTCCACATCTTGAAAGCAGCGAGTATCGAACGCTTGTCTCCCTTAACTGCGGAGGATGCGCCGAAGAAGTACAACTTGCCGCCCTGGCGCAGCGCTTTGTAAGAGCGCATCACGTGATCGCCGCCGACTGGGTCAATTGCGTGGTGGACACCCTTTCCTCCTGTCTTGCTCTTGCAGACCTCGACGAAGTCCTCGGCCTCGCGATCTACGAAGCGCATGCCGAGTGACTCAACAAACTCACGCTTTGGAGCGGACGCAGTTCCCAGGACCAGAGAGGCTCCATATGCTTTGCATAGCTGAGCTACTGCGGTGCCTACGCCGCCGGCAGCGTGGTGGACGAGAACTATTTCGCCTTCCGAAAGGTTCCCTAAGTAAACCAGCATGTGGAAGGCCGTGCCATAGGTGACTGGAATGGCCGCTGCTTGGTCAAAGGACATTGAGTCTGGCAGAGAGATCACCCTCTTGGTGTTTAGCACAACTTGCTCGGAGTAGCCGCCGAAAGCCGTTATGGCAAGCACGCGGTCCCCAGGGCTGATCCCCTCGACCCCCTCGCCTACGTCCATAATTTCGCCTGCCGCCTCGTAGCCGGGGGTGAATGGGTAGTCTGGGTTCGAGCCGTACAGCCCCTGGCGCATCATCAAATCCGCGAAGTTGATTCCTGCTCTGTGTACCCTGATCCTGGCTTCGCCAGGGCCGGCCACCGGGTCAGCAACCTCGACTATTCGGATGGTGTCGACGCCACCGACTGCCGGATAGATCACCTTCCGCACTTAATCACCCATCAGGTAGCTACTAGTGGACCAATTCGTACACATCGTGCACACCTCTATTTACGTCGAGACCGCCACCAGATCACAGCCGCTGCAATTAGGCAGAGAAGTAAGAACAACTGGAACCAGTTTGAAAAAGCCAACCCGAAAAACCGAAGAATAGGCATCGCCGAGACCTCCTTTGGAGAGATAATAACGGGAACCTCCATGGCTGGTTAGCGCGGCGGGGTACTCCAAATCACGCTCCCGTTTTCGTCGTTGTAGCGGATCCCATCGGTGTGCATCATGACGCGGGGTGCGCCGTTATAGTCCCAGTAGGCTATGCCGGCCGCGTTCATACCAGCGCGCCTGGTGCCGTTCTCGTCGATCACGTAAAAACCTTGCGCCGTAATCATCTCCGGTGTCTGTTGAGGCATCACAGCACCTACTAATGGAATCGCTGTCAGCACCAACAGCAACAAGCCAAGGGCCAACTTTAAGCGTCGATTGTCCTGCTCCAATTTGTCCAGTCTGGATTCCATAGCGATAGATTTATTCATCGGCGGCTTCCTCCATGCTTTTGACTCTCCTCAGTCGCCCCGTGTTTAACGGGACAGCATCAAATAAATGGCATAAACAGCTTGACCAAAGGCCAGAGCAACCAGACCAAGGATCATGTAGAGGAAAAATGCCCCCCATTGAAAACCTTTCTTGCTCATCTCTTCATGGACTCCCGTTTTCCTGGCTGTACCCACAATTTACGAAGATTTAACAGTACTCCCCCCTTCCTTAACGCAGGTGCCTCATTTTTCAAGCAAGGGTCTTCTCACGTTTCAATAAGAGCTTTGTATACGCAATGGAATCGTTTACAAAGAAGTTTGCTGTTGGTAAAAGGTTAGCGTAGGCTCGGCGAACCGTTTCTCACTCCATTTAAGGGAGAAATTCCATGAGGTCATTTTTTAGCGTCGCACTAATCTTTTCCATCCTGTGTATTTCAGCCCCTGGAATAACGCAGGAAGAGGAAGTGGCGCCGATATTCCAAGAAATACCGTACATGATGTACGAGACGTACGAAGGTGTTAATCGCCCGGTTTTCAACGAATATTTTGAGATGTTGGTCGAGAGGTACGAAGGGACCGACGCGCGTTGGGCGATCTTCAATGAGAATATGAGTGTTGCCCATCGGCTAACGGGACTTCCTGAAGGATGGGATTCGGTAGTAGGTATTACCGAAGACAGGCAGGCCAGTTTCCAGGACTTCACCTATGCACAACGTGCTCTTTGGGACGTTGCCTGGGAAACTCGGCAGGTTCAGCTTTATAGCGCCATGCCAGGCCTGAGCTATGTTCCCGANGGNTTTACTGTGGAAGATATTCGGCAGCTGCCTTATCACCGTGTTGAGTTTCACCATTTGAAATGGGACCAAGTGCCGGCATGGCGTGAAGCACTGAGGCGCCGCAACGAATTAGACCGTGAGGCAGGGATCGACAACATGGTGCTGACTGTTTGGAATGGTGGAGTCGGAACCGAAGCTACGACAGTCATGATTCGTATTGCTGCTGAGAGCCGAGACGCCGATCAGGCTCAACTGGCGGAACGACAGCGGATCCGTGAGCCTTATATGGATGAAGTTATGGAGCTGATGGTGCAAATGAACGCTGCAACAAGGCACGTCGAACGACATGATCAAATGCGCGACTATGACCGATCACACCCGGTCATCGCCCGTTAGCTAGCCAACGAATTGTCTGGGGAACCCCCGGACGTTTAGCGCAGGCTCAGCAATCCGTTTCTTAGTTCCCAAAGGAGAAAGTTCTATGAGGTCGTTCTTAAGCGTTGCACTAATCTTTACGATTCTTTGTATTTCAGCCCCAGCAATAACNCAGGAAGAGCAAGCAGAGCCGACCTTCCCATCAATAAGTGGGTTGATGTACGAGACTTACAAAGGCATTGATCGCCCGCTGTTCAACAAATATTTCGAGTTGATGGTGGAGAAGTTCGAAGGCAATCCTGACGCTGGTTGGTCGATCTGGAATGAGAACATGAGTGTTGCGTACCGTATAACGGGGCTTCCTGAAGGGCTCCATTCGGTAGCAGCTATTACGGAAAGAAGGNNGANNGGTNNTNANGAGTTCACCGAAGAGGAACGTGCTCTTTGGGANANGGCCTGGCAGACGCGCCAGGTTCAGCTTTATAGCGCCATCCCAGCCCTGAGCTATGTTCCCGAGGGATTTACTACGGAAGACATGCGGCAGCTGCCCTGGCGACGTGTTGAGATTCACCATGTGGAATGGGACCAAGCACCGGCATGGCGTGCAGCAGTGGCGCGCATGAATGAAATAAATCGCGAGTACGGGATCGACAATATGGTGGTGACTGTTTGGGGTGGTGGACTCGGAACCACGGCCATGTCATTCATGGTTCGTTCTGCTGACGAGAGCCAAGAGGCTTACCGGGCTAATCGAATGGAACGGAACGGGATCCGTGAGGCTCACAGGGAAGAAATTCGTGATTTGTTCATGCAAATGAACGCTGCAACGAGGCACATCGAACGGCATGATCAAACCGTTGCCCCTAATCTGTCACGCCGGGGCACAGCCCGTTAGTTAGCCTAAGGATTGTCTGGGAATAATCGAACTTTCGGCCTGAGCCCGGTACCTGCCGGGCTCAGGCTGTATAGGCACCTGCTAGCAGAGCTGTTCTCAACGAAGAGAGCGAATAGGCTTTCCCGGTCGCACGCCTTCGACAAGCTCCCCCTCGTCTACTACCACGACGCCATTGACTAGCACGTATTCGATGCCTTCGGAGGGGACGTCAGGTTCGGTATAGGTTGACCGATCGATCACCGTGTCGGGATTAAAGATCGTCAAGTCGGCGTCTGAGCCCATGCGGATACGCCCCTTTTGCGTCATGGAATGGGCACGTTGCTGGAGTCGCTCAGCTGGCGCGATAGTCATGCGCCGCAACGCGTCCATGAGATCTAGGACCCCAAGTTCACGGACGTAGCGTCCAAGGACTTTGGCGTAGGATCCTGTAGAACGTGGGTGTCCCCGGCCATTTTCTAATTTTCCGTCGCTTGCGATCATGGTTAGGGGGTGAGAGATGGCGGCGAGCGTCATTTCTTCCGTACGGCTATGACTGATAATCGATCCTCCTTCGGCACGATAACGACCGAAACTTTCTCGATTGAGACGTTCACCTGTTGCTACCCACTGGTGAATCTCGAACTGCTCGTCATCCCATGTCTCCCAGTCGTCAAACAAAGCTGACTCGATACGCGTCGCGCTTGCCTCGTAAGGGTAGGCCTCAGTCGTGACGTCCAGTCCTTCACTTCGCGCGGCCTGAATCATTTCAAGAAATTCATGGGAATTAGACCCGCCGCTCGAATTGGAGTGAACGATATGGACCGATGCACCCGTGTTACGGGCGCCGGCGATGGCTTCCGCCAGGCCTTCCATCCCACCGCGGGTGTGAATATGAGCCCCCGAACCGTGGTCTAGCCCAACGCGCAGCATGGTTTCGAATTCCTCGACTGTCGCTGCTGGTGTATAAGCGATGCCAAAACCAACAGCAACGGCCCCTTGGGCCAGGCCTTCACCGATAAGCCTAGCCATTTCGTCGATTTGTTCCGGGCTCGCTGGCTCGGTCGTTGCTAGTCCGCTGGGCAACCATTCTCCGCGATCTTCCATGACGATCATGCGTACTGGGATGTGGCCTATGCTCACGCCATAGTTGACGACTTGCCCGCCGTCGCGAGCTGTGTACCACTCGGCGATATTGCCCGTTCCAACTTCAAGCTCCAAGGCCGTGGTGACACCATCGCGGACCATGAATCTGTACGCTTCATCGGTTTGCCCGTGCTCATGTAAGTCGATGAAGCCCGGAGCGACTACGAGACCGGCAACGTCGATGACCCGTTCGCCGGCTAGTTCGTCGTCGCTGATCATTGCGATGCTACCGCCTCGAATACCAACGTTGCGGACACCGTCCATTCCGGAAGCTGGGTCCATTACACGCCCGCCCGACAACACGACGTCGTACGTTTCTTCAGCCTCGGGTGCGCAGCCTCCCGCCGCCAAAATAAAGAAGAGCACAAGGCAACGAACAACTTGCCCGCTGATGAAAAACGGCGAGATGGATTTCTGGGCGTCGCTAGTCATGATGCCTCCTAAACGTTTGGTGTTTCCGTCCGCGCGGTGTCGTGGCCGTCAGTGTCCCTAATCTTGCTGGCGGGAGTATGGATTGTATTTCCTAGTAAAGCCCGCGGCATTTTCCGATTTACCTAAAAACCCTTGTAGAAGTCCTGTGGTATCGAAGTAATCATAGAAGCGCAAAGTGCCCGGGGCCGGCTCCATATCAACAGGGATGCCATCCTTGAAAACCATCTGTATCGTTCGAATATTGGAAATATTTTCGAGCGGATTTTCTGCCAACACTACAAGGTCAGCCAACTTGCCTTCTTCGACGGTCCCGAGTACATCGAGCAGCCCCATCAAGTCTGCCCCNTTGCGTGTTGCTGCGATCAGCGTATCCATCTCGCTCACACCTGAGAGTACGAATTGTTCCATTTCCAGCCAGCCGATCTCTCCTATGGGCATTGAGTCGGAACCGATGAGTAACTTGACGCCCGCCTCAGCTGCTTTTACTAGTGCTTGCCGCTGATATATCGCGTGCTCTGGGGAACGCTCGTCCGCGTAGGCAATTAGTGTTCGCAATCGAACCGCTTGTTCGTCCTCGGAGTAACCGAGAGAAGCGAGTCGTGCCTCACGTTCTTTGATGAACTCGTCGCTTAGATTACAGATNATCGTGGGATCGTAGAAAGTTCCTTTTTGAGCCATGAGTTCGATGGTCTCATCGGCGAGTCCATAGCCATGCTCGAGCGAGTCGACACCGGCCTCAACGGCCGCCCTAGCGGCTGGTTCGCGCGTGTGTGCCGTGACGTGCACGCCGAGACTATGAGCGGTTTCGACAACGGCGGCGAGTTCGTCAGGAAGCATCTCAACGTTATGGATCTTGATTGTACTGACGCCATTTTGGATNCGACTNCGCACCGCCTTGCGGATCGCCGGCNCCCCGTCGGCTCCGTCGACCGTCGAGCCTCTGTGGCCCGCTGTCGGTGAGACCGCTTCGCCACTGGGAAAGATCCTTGGACCCATGAAGTAGCCTTGATCAAAGGCTCGTTGCCAGGTCACATCGATGTAGTCTTCCTCGCCGACGGAACGCAGCGCAGTGAAGCCGTGGCGCAGTCCCTCCATGGCATTGACACCTGCACGAATAACCTTCGAGCCACTGCTGGCCCCGTCCAACGAGTGATTGTGGGGGAGCAGCGCGGTCAGGTGGGTATGCATGTTCCAGAATCCAGGAACGACGTAGGCACCATCGAGGTCGATGATTCTCTCCTCGTTCCCGTTTGGCTGGTAGGTGCCACGCGTGATCGAGGAAATTGTGTTCCCGGTGATCACGACCGTCATCCCCTGCTGAACCGGACTGCCAGTCGCATCGATCACGTTGGCGTTGGTCAGCACGGTAGTTGGGCCTTCAGGGGCTTGTGGCATCGCCAAGCCTGGCGTGATTAACAAACTCAGCAGGGTGAAGAGCGTCATGACTCTCAATGGATTCACGGGTTGACCTCCATGGGTGGTGCGGTTCAAAACCGCTTATATGGTTAATGGACGGTTAGCCCTTAGCTTGAGGGCCGCGCAGGTCAAGTTCGTTGAGTAACTCCTTTGCGTGAAACTTGGCTTCACTTATGTCCAGTCGTTGGCTTTTGCCCAGGGTCTCCATTAGCAATGCCATACCCCCCTTCGCTAACCATCCTTTCAGTACGTCGTTGTTTCCTTGGCGACTCCGCTCTAAGTAAGCGACCACAAAATAGATCTCACCGCTATCTACGTCACTCGGCAGAGAATAATCAAGCCAGTCTAGGAGCTTGCTAAAGCGCTCCTTGCCCAAGAGGGTTCGGCACTCGCCTGAGTCAGCGCAGAAAGCCATTAACTTGCGTTACTCCGTATCTGCCGCATCCAGAAATAGCTCATCTCAGTACTCCAAAGACGATGATCAGAACCTCTCTCGATTGCTAGGATCTCCCAACCTTATTAGGCGGGTACATCACAGGGACCACCTCTTGATTATCCCCATGGAATCGCTGTTTTGAGACGATATCGTATCGACCGATTTGCGGTTTCGCGGACAAAGTTCTCAGAAAGGCAGCAACCAGGGAATCATCAGCGCCAGCAAGCCGAGAACTATGATGGTCAACGCGCTGCCGACCCGGGTGAAATCGCCAACCCGATAACCCCCAGCACTCATTACCAGCAGGTTGGCCTTGTGGCTAAATGGGGTAAGGAAAGCAGCAGAAGCGGCCAAGCCGACGCCCATCATCAGAGGCCTTGGGCTAATACTCAATTGTTCGGCGGCAAGAAATACAACCGGTGCGAGCAACACGACGGTGGGGGCTCCATCAAGCCCCTGGCTCAGGGCACTGGACAAAACCAATAGGGAAACAAGAACAGCAAACGGGCCGATTGAACCAACGCTGTCCACGATACCGTTGGCGATCAGAGCTGCCGCTCCTGAACGCTCCATGGCGACGCCGACCGGGAGTACAGCAGCAACGAGGAAAATCGCCCGCCACTCGATGGCACGGTAGGCTTCTTGCATGGTCAGCGCGCCGGTTAGAACGACGAAAACCGCAGCCGCGAATGCCGCGACTTGGATAGGGAAATAACCTCCCACGACAAACAACACCATCATGCCGAGGCCAGCGAGTGCGAATGGCGCCTTCTTGGTGCGGCGCACTTCTTCCAGTCCCGGTGTCAACATCAGGAAGTCTGGATTCGGGCCTAGAAGTTCGATCTTGGTCGCCCTTCCTTGAAGAAGCAACGCGTCACCGATTCGAAGTCTTATGTCGGCAAGCCCCTCGTGGACAGGCTCTCCCTCACGCCAAATCGCCAGCACCTGTAGGTTGTAATGCTCACGGAAGTTAAGTTCCTCCAGTGTGTGTCCAGCGATGGCTGAGCGCGGTGCTACGACAGCCTCGACGACACGCACCGACGCGGATTCGATTTCGGTTTCGGAAGCCTCTCCCTCAAGTTCTACGTTACCTACCCCCATGAGGCTCCCCACGCGCGCCGGTTCGCCGGTAACCAGTAGTCGATCACCCACTTCAAAAATGTCATCGAGGCCGATCGTGATCAGTTTGCCGGAGCGAAGTACGCCCAGAACAGTGAGACCTACAAGCTCCCCCATTCGGCTTTCACGCAGACTCTTCCCGGCCATCGTCGATCCTGCGTTGATCTTGAGTTCGAAACCAATTCCTTCGAGGCGGCCAACAGCAGATGGGCCGATCTCAATGACGTCAGTTTGCGGACTTGCTGCCACCTGCTCAATTTGCTCACGCTGGCCCACGAACAGCACTTCGTCACCAACGTGCAACGGCAATCCTCCGGGCCGATCATGTGTGATCTCACCGCCGCGCCAGATGGCCGCCACCAAGACCCCATAGCGTTCCCGCACGCGAAGCGCTTGAACCGTCTTGCCAACAATGTCGCTATTTTCGGACACGCGGATCACAACACCTGTGAAGATCCCGGATGCTTCACGCAAGTCGACTTGGTTCGAGTACCCTAATTCGAGGCCTTGTACACTCATCAGATGCTCTACGTCAGAGAACCTGCCCTCAACTAAGAGGTGGTCTTCGGCCCGGATCATGAACTCGGGTGGCGGTGCAAGCTGTTTTTCCCCTTCGCGAACAATTGCAACCACATTGACGCCCAGAGCCGTTCCGATGCGTGCCTCGCGCAATGTAATGCCGTCCATCGGGGACCCCTGCGGTACACGGATCGAGAACAACCGTTCCCGCAACCGGTAAATTTTCGTTAGGTCACCCGGCGTTACCATTGTCGAACCGGTGCCACGGTCGGGCAACAACCATTGCCCGATTGTCAGCATGTAGAGCACCCCAGCTGCTAACAATACGATCCCAAACGGAGCGAAGTCGAAAAGCTTGAAGGGTTCCACCCCGTGCGCGCCCATTACCTGGGCAGTCAACAGGTTAGCCGGAGTACCGACAAGCGTCGTAGTACCTCCAAGGATGGCCCCGAACGCCAGCGGCATAAATAAACGAGACGGCGCAATGCCCACCTGCTTCGCTAAAGAAGCCACCGCTGGCATCAACACGGCGGTAGCGGCCACATTGTTCATAAATGCCGACAGAAGACCGGTGACTAACATCAGGACGACGATCAGAAGCTTTTCACGTGGCCCGACAAGGTTATGGATGGCCCCGGCCGCGGAGTCCGCAACGCCGGTGCGAAGCAGCGCAGCGCTCACGAAGAACACCGACAGCATTGTGATTACCGCCGGCGAAGCAAACCCTTGGAAGGCCTCATTGGGTTCCACGTAACCGCTGAGTGCCAGGATCGCCAAGCCTGTGAAAGCGGTCAATTCAACCGGCAATTTCTCGGTCAGGAAGAAATAGATCATGACCGCGATGATGGCGAACAAGAAGCCTATTTCAGGGGTCATTGTGGACTCTGTAAGTACACCCGTAGTCTGTTGCAAAGCGGACGAACATACTACTCCGTCTGCTTATAAGAGCTGGAAGCAGCAAGATGGTGGAGAAAAATGTGGCACAACTTGACTCCAACCACAGTGCCGAACAGTTGGCTGTGGCTGAGCTCTGCTTCTTAACTATGGCAACTTGGCTTTGACGTAACTACTGATCCATCGTGTTGAGACGGGCGATCAACTGATCAGTCATGTCCGAAACTGGGTTGAAGTACAACAAT
>PBML01000038.1 GCA_002722645.1 Acidobacteriota bacterium | reverse complement strand
CCTGAGCCGGTTGGGGTGTACAGCCTGCCGTGCCAACGGCCCACCGAAGAACCGGCCATCCGGCGATACCCAACAGCTCGACCACGACCGACCTTTTCCCAGTGAATGTCCCGTGCTTTCCCGTCACGGACCATCCGGCGGTGCAGTTTGTCTCGGGAGTTACGGGTGGTTAGCACGCTCATCGCACGACACCACAATGAGCCTGTGAGGCTCCCACGTCGTTGCTAACGCACGACGAGCCAGTGACCGTAGCTAAAAGGTGGGTAAGTAGTGGGTAAGTTTCAGTGCCGAACAGCCCCGAACCCACGTGAACAGCAAATAGGCTTAAACTCATGCCTATGCAGTATACAGAGGTTTCCGTGTGCTGTCGAGGACATTCGTGAAGGTTCACACATGAGTAGCAACCCTACTCACAACTCACTGGGCCGAAGCCGGCGAATCCAACCCCGAAAGCCAGTCATCGGCTCCTCTGCCAAGTCAAGGCGCACGATCGAACCGTTCCCATCGACGTACACCGCCGAGAAAGGTGCCGGGGGATCGAGCCGCCAAGCATCAACTATTCGGCCACCGATATCGAGCTGCAACAGATCAGAGGAAGCGGCTAGCCCAAAGTTCTGTAGCGCATCCTCGGCATTGTTAAACGGACTGGGCCCAAGACCGAGTAATCTGCCCATTCTATTAAGGCTGAAACCGGCAATGTTTACGCCACCACCCGAGACACCGGAAGGGGGTCCAGTGAGCAAATCAAGGCGCATGCCAGTCGGCGCCAAAACGAAGAAGTCGAGTGTGCCGGTACCTGTTTCCCACAACGCCGGCATGGTGAGGTTAAGTAGACCAGGATTCGAAAAAATTATCTCGCGGCCGTGACAAATTTCTTCGATCCGATCCCCGCCGCGGCCACTACCCGCATCGCTTTCCTCATTGAGGGGAAGTCCAGCAAACGCCCCAATGCACTCAGAGTCGAGCGGAGTGTAAAGATACAACCCTCTTGGGAAGCTCGTGTTGACACCTGGATAACCTTCCAGCTTGAGTTCCTGATCATCAAAATCCCCGTCCATTAGTTCCTTTCGAAACCTGTCGCCTTCGAACCGGTATTCGATGCTGTAGCCAACAGCGCCCATCACAGTGTCTCGCTCGGAAGTAAAATTCACACTGAGCGGGAATCCATAGGCATTGAATCGTGTCTGGGCTGTCGCCTGGGCCCTCTTCTTCCCAGCGATGACGGCAATGTACCCCAAGTCGAACGTGCCCTCAGATCCACGTTCATTGACTCCCTGGAGCGTAATACTCCATTGGACAATGCTGTCCTGTTGGCGGCCTCCCNCAATCTCAAACGCGTAACGAAGCTCCTGACCTTGTCGGAAGCCTAGGAACGTTTGCTCCGTGTGCTGCACAATCGACGGGAAATTCAAACCGTTACTAGCACGGGAGGCNCCAGCAACCGGAGNNANNAGAACGANAATCGCAAGAGCNNACAGTNNNAAAGNTGACACGCGTTTACCCAAGAAGTTTGTGAGCGTAGCCGCTCTCGACCAGTTCTTCTCTTGCAAAGCGATCAAAAGCGAAGAAATTGATGTCGTCATTATCACTCTTCCCTCGTGTGATCAGATCAGCCATCATTTTCCCAACNATCGGGGCAAGTTTAAATCCGTGGCCGCTGCTGCCGGCGCAGCAATAGAGATTCTCTATACCTGGGAGTTCGTCAAGGATCGGTTGCCAATCGGGGGTGACGTCGTAGAGTGACGCGTAGCCGTTTAGAAAGCTACCTTTGTCCATTTTCGGGAAGCGTTCGATAAGTTGCTCACTGTAACGTGAAACAGCATCGAAGTCGGCGACCCTCTGAAAATCATCGGGGTGCTTGATACCGGCTTTGGCTTCGTCGGTAGCGACCGAGCCAACTAGCATTAGATCTTCCCCTTCGGGTCTCGTGTAAACACCGAGCGGCGAGTCAATAAATATTTTGTCGTGATTTAGGTCGGGGGCACGTTCGAACAAACAAACCTGAACTCGGCACGGGACAATCGGCAGGTCGATGCCAAACANCTTGGCGAGCCGCGATGACCAGGGGCCTGTCGCCAGAACGACTGAAGCAGCCTCGAGTCGACCCTGGTTGGTAACAACACCACGGGCCTTACCACCCTCGACAATCACCGAGCGTACTTCGGTACCNATAAGCACCTCGGCACCAAGTTCCTCGGCACGGTTAGCGAATGCTACCGATGTGCTATAGGGATCAGCGTACCCCGATTCCGGTTCGTACGCTGCGCCAACGATCCCGTCGATTGCAGCACCAGGCACTAATTCCCGCAGTTCCTCCACCGAAATCACCGAGGTGTTTATACCAAGCGACTGCTGAAGGGCCACGTTAGCCTTCAAAGTATCAATGGTGTCCGGGCCAGCAGCAAAGATGTACCCCGTCTGCCGGAAATCGCAATCGCCACCCACTAGATCCTCGAAGTTCTCGAAGAAACGCAGCGCTGCAAGTGCAATGCTCGCCGTGATTGGATGCGAGTAATGCTGGCGGATGATTCCACATGACAGCCCTGTCGGNCCTGCGGCGATGTTGTCCTTTTCAACTAGTGTGACGGAGGCGCCGCGCTGGGCAAGATGATAGGCAATGCACGTGCCGTTCACCCCGCCGCCGACAACGATAACGTCGGTGGTCTTTGCCATAGCNGGTCAACGGTACCATCTTCGTATTGAATTNNTGTAAACCCTTTCTATCATTGCCATTGATGGATTTTAGGTGCAGATAATAAGGCCATTTTGGTAAGTCCTTGGCAAGCCCCGCTCAAAAAAGAGGGGGTNCTGGGGGTTCTTCTTGCTCCCGTTGAAGCCAAGCAAGGTGCAACTTAGCTACGCCGTGCATATACCCACCAATTCCATAGTCATCGTCGGCCGCGACCGAGATGTNCNGATAGGCTTCAANCTCACGTCCGAGGGCCTCGTAGTAGAGGCCGAGATACAGGTACGCATAAAAACGGGCCAGTGCCCCTGTACTAATGACGGGCAGGAGATCTTCCGGCCGGTTTTCGCCGCGGAACACCTTGTAGATCGTCATCATTGGTTCCCGGCTATCGTGTCCAACCGGGAGCAGCGCTTTGCGTGCCTCCTCCGGTGACTGAANCCGGGCGAAACATAAAAAGTGCCAAGCCGCGTTCTCCACATCGTTGGGATTCACGGTGCGGTGAGATTCAAACTGGGCTCGGCAATCATCGTAACGACCCATGTAGTAGAGAGCGATGCCTCGCTGCCAGAGGTATGGCGCCATCTCGGGAGCAAGCTCAACAACCTGGTCGAACCCCGCAACGGATCTCTCAATACGACCGGACAAGAAGTCGGCCGTAGCCCGATTAAGTAGGTCCGAAGCATCTTGGGACAACGTGCCCAACGCAACCATCGAGCAGGGACCTAGCACGGCAACAAACGCAAGGACGATGAAGACCACCCGCTGAAACCACATGTCAGATTGAATCTAAGGTTAGCGGCCCACCCACCGAAGTGTCTGTCTATTGCCTACTGAATTCGCTCATATACAGCGTGGCCGACCCCGGTGATCTTGCCATCCGCGCTCATACGAACGTATTCATTATTTATGGTGTTGCCATCTTCCGAGAGTGTGTTGATGATGATCTGGCCAACGAGCCCNTTGCGCTTGTTGTAGATCCTGGTGCTCTGCTCGTCGATGAACTCGACTGCGGTTTCGGAGTTCTCTTGGCCCTCGACTGGATGAAATGCGCCATCGAATAACGTTACGTAGCTCCACTCGGAGGTGTTGCCATTTCGAGTAGTCGCCACCGTAATCTTCATGCCACCATCACCGTAGGGTTCATANGTCATGACGTTGTTGGGGTTGGACTGNTTCCTCCAAACACCGAATCGTGGGTTCGTNTCCTGTGCGGAGACGTTNGCNACAACTAACAGAACAATGATGCTNAGCGCGNTACCCAAGACAAACTTNCGTGTGCACATCGGTTAGGCTCCTAATGAAGGGATTGAAAAGTGTTNAAGGTTGCGACCGAAGCATACTGGCGGACCCCAGGGATCGCCAGGGTTAGGTTCGGTTCGTGCGGTGGCCACCTTCCCCAGCACTCGGGCCGCCACCAGCTGCGGCCTTGACCAAACCAATCCCTAGCGCGTAGAAAGGAANCATCAAATCCGAAACCCTGAGGATCAAGCTATGTATTACTGCTTCCCGACCATATTTTGTGTTCTTGCCTGTTTGATTCCAACCGCCGCAATCTCGGCTCAGGATCTTGACTCACCGCGGCCGATCGCAGGCATTGACACCGTCTTCATTGAAGAGATGACTTGGATGGATGTCCGTGACGCAATCCGCGACGGAAAAACCACAGCGATTGTCGCCACTGGAGGAGTCGAGCAAAACGGACCTTACGTGGCAAGNGGGAAACACAACTTCGTGTTGCAGGCGACGACCGATGCGATTGCGCGAGAGCTAGGTAATGCTCTAGTCGCACCCATTATCAAGCTCGTCCCCGAAGGGANCATTGATCCGCCCTCAGGGCACATGAGATACCACGCCACCCTAAGCGTTCGCCAAGAAACTTTTGAATCAATGTTGACCGATGTAGTCAGTAGCCTNGCGGCGCACGGATTTACCGATATCGTCCTCATCGGTGATAGCGGNGGCAACACGCGCGGCATGGAAGCCGTGGCTGAGGCTTTNACGTCCCAGTGGAAGGGGGCNCCAGCACGCGTTTACCATATCCCCGAGTACTACACTGANGATATGTATAGTTGCGAGTATCTAAAGGCGGAACTCGGCATCTTCCAACANCCTGATGAGTGCCGTGCAACGCGTAACGAATACCACGATGACTACCACTACTCATCGATCATCGCGACGGTAGANCCCAACATGATNCGGACCAACCANCGTATCGAAGCCGATTTGTTCAGTATTAACGGGGTCGCCCTGGGACCNGTGGAAGNTACGATCGCCAACGGTCGNANACTNGTAGAGTACCGGGCNCAGATCACTGCCCGTGCGATNCGCNCAGCAATCCANGGNCAATGACGTGNTGACCCTTCTGTCNCCCGCTAAAACGCTNGACTTCGANTTCTCTGCAGAANGTCTGCCCTCTACCACACCCCTTTTCCAAGAGGANATCGAGGTCCTCCTCGGACGGTGCAAAAGGCTAACAGTCACCAACCTCCGAGANCTAATGAATATCAGTCAACCCTTAGCTGAGCTTAACCGCCAGAGGTTCCAGGGCATGACCCTTCCGTTCACGGCGGNTAACTTCTAAACCTTGCTTGCTCGCCTTTCGTGGCGGCGTTTACCGGGGACTTGATGCGGCTAGCCTTTCGAANCGCGACCTTGANTGGGCACATCATCGCCTGCGCATCCTNTCGGGGCTCTACGGTATCCTTCGGCCGTTAGACTTGATGCAGCCTTATCGATTAGAAATGGGGACCCGGTTATCTAATCCCCGCGGCAAGAATCTCTACGACTTTTGGGGCGACCGATTGGTGGAATCATTGAACAGCGAGCATGCAGAACGGCCGGTCAAGGCGGTACTTAACCTCGCTTCGAATGAGTACTTCAAGGCTGTGCCCAAGAAACAGCTCGATGCGCCACTCGTCACTGCTCTCTTTCAGGAGATCCGTGATGGTAAACCGAAGACGATCAGTTTTTCAGCTAAGCGCGCCCGCGGGCTGATGGCCCGCTTCATCGTCCGGAACCGGATCGACACTCCGGACAGCCTAAAAGAATTTGCGGAAGAGGGATACAGCTTTCGGCCCGAACTTTCCCAGGACAATCAATTGCTGTTTGTACGCGAACAAAACTGGGCCGCCTGACTCTGTCAGCAACATTGGGTCCACGACAATCGCTTCGGCCCCCGAAACCACGCCTAATTACAGAATTTCGTTAAGTCCTCTATCAAGCAATTCAACGGTTCGGTCGACGTTGTGCAACTTGTCAAGGCCAAAGAGACCAAGCCGAAACGTCTGGAAAGTTTCTGNCTCGCCACAACGCAAGGGAACACCGGCGGCAATCTGCAGGCCGGCCTCGGCAAATTTCTTTCCATCTTGGATGCCAGCATCGTCCGTGTAGCTAACAACGACACCCGGGGCCTGGAATCCTTNGGCCGCCACGCTCTTGATCCCCTTGTCAACCAGAAGCGCCCGAACTTTATCTCCAAGCTCCTGCTGCTCCCCACGAACTTTGCTAAAGCCGTAGGCTTCAGTCTCTTTCATCGTGTCACGAAAGCGTGCGAGTGCATCTGTCGGCATAGTGGCGTGGTACGCGTGTCCACCCTTTTCGTACGCTTGCATGATCTCAAGCCACTTGCGNAGGTCNCCCGCGAAGCTGGTACTGGTTGTNGACTTAAGTCTTTCCAGNGCNACCGAGTTGAGCATNACCAGGCCGGCACATGGAGAGGAACTCCANCCCTTTTGTGGCGCACTGATCAGCACATCGACACCNGAAACTTTCATGTCGACCCAGATCGCGCCCGACGCTATGCAATCGAGNACGAACATGCCACCCACNCCGTGTACCGCNTCCGCCACGGAGCGCAGGTANTCATCNGGCAAGATCATCCCNGAGGATGTTTCCACGTGTGGCGCAAATACNATGNCAGGTCTTTCNGCCTCGATGGTCGCAACGACTTCTTCTACAGGCGNCGGCATAAAACTCGGATGCTCACTGTCATCAATNGGNCGNGCCTTCANNACNGTANTTGCNGANGGAATANCNCCCATNTCAAAAATCTGTGTCCACCGGAAACTAAACCAACCATTGCGAATAACGAGACACNTCATGNCGGTCGCAAACTGCCGCGCAACTGCCTCCATTGCNGAGGTTCCCCCACCAGGGACNACGGCAACCGCTTCNGCACCATAGACTTTCTTGAGTGTCTCNGAGATATCGTTCATCACCNCCTGNAACGANNGCGACATGTGATTNAGCGAGCGNTCAGTGAAAACTACCGAGTACTCAAGGAGCCCTTCGGGATCGATATCGGGAAGAAGGCCTGACATGTTCGTATCCTTGCTCANGAAATGGNGNNCTTAGTNTAGCCCGCCAGTAACCAACTATNTCGCTCAACTCANCACNAGTANNAAANTNTGCACCNTTCAANCCGATGNTGATTGTTNCCGGNNANCCCNTCGNCNCANNACCAGCTGAAACTTTTGGTGATGAACNCCTGGNCATCCGCTCGNTNAGTNCNGATGNNCAAATCGGACCGACCGGTCNTTGCCCCTCGGTTACTGCTGTCGTTCGGCAATCCTCTGCTNGATCACTTCAGCCGTGCGCTCNGCCCGCGCGNCGGAGACAGCCTTGGCAAGTTTGAGCGACTCTCCNAGNTCGGCAATCGAAACCCCATTGATGATCGCCTGGCCTGTCTTCACTCGTTCTGCCCAGCGAACCGAACTCGGATCGGTCAACATCATATTGAGCGTGATCGCTGCACCATCGTGAATGCCATCGTTCGGCATGTCATCCGTGATTACGCCAAGATCACGCAGCACGTTGGGAGTGCCGGGAGGTGTTCTGTAATACTCCGGGATATGTATCGCCGCCACCTCGCCATCCCACTGCCCCGAGAGTGCTTCTGCAACGTTAGCCATGCCAGTTTGGTTCCCACCACTATCGCCGATAAAAATGATGTTTTTAAACCCGTGCATCTTGAGGCTGTGTGCGGCGTCGGTAAGCATCGCCTCGAAGGTCTCCTGGCGAAGACTTATCGTTCCCGGACTTCGCATGTGGCCACTTTGTGGCTCGATACCACCCTCAGGAACCAACTCAAAAATGGGTGCGCATACAGCGTTGCCAAGTTCTCGAGCGATCGCGTCACAGTTGGCGCGCAACACATAGTTGTGTTTACCCGTCACCAGCCACGGGCCGTTCGGCTCGATACCACCCGTAGAGATAATTGCCGTCGTTTTGCCTGCAATCAAAGCGTCCCGGACGTCCATCCAGGTCATTTCCTCAAGCCATACACTATCTGTTGCTGGCAGTGGGTTGGGTGTGTCAGAGCAGTTGTATTCGTTGTTCCCGCAATTTCCGCCGCCCATCGTGCGCGGGTCAGCGGCAGGCTGCTCGTTCCGCCTACCACCGCGACCGCCGCGACCACCACGACTCCGACGGCCCCCGGGAGTCCCTACCTCGGCCTCCGGAACTGGCACCGTACCACCAGCAGTGATGGCGTTCTCGATGGCTTCAGCTGTATGGTCGGCACGAAACTCCACGATTTCACGGGCAAGCGACAAGGATTCAACACGGTCAGCAATTGACACACCATTGATAGTCGCCAACCCTGCCGCTACACGTTCGTCGTACCGCACCGAGCGTGGATCCGTGTAGAACATATTGAGAGCAATGACCGGGTCGTCATGTAAACCATCGTTTTCCTCGGACACCAGACCCTGACTGGCCATGTAGGCAGTGACACCTGCGTAGTCGTAATACTCCTGTACGTGCGCCACAATCACATCGTTCCATTCAGCGTTTAGCCGCTCTGCCACTGCTCTTTGCCCGCCCTGGTTCCCGCCGCTATCACCTATGAAAATAATGTTTTCAAAACCATGCATCTTCAGGCTGTGCGCGACATCGGTCAGGACGGACCGAAAGGTTTCTTCGCGGGCGCTCATCGTACCGGGGCTTGTCATGTGACCACTCTGTGGCTCAATGGAACCCTCGGGTACCAGCTTGATGATAGGGGCACAGAGTGCGTTGCCCAGCTTGCGCGCGATCGCGTCGCAGTTGGCACGAAGAACATATTGATGCTTGCCGGTCGCCAACCACGGACCGTTTGGCTCGATGCCCCCAGTCGAGATGATGGCCGTTGTTTTGCCTGCACCCAGCGCATCACGGACGTCCATCCAGGTCATTTCTCCGATCCACACCGTATCCGGATTCGGCAGTGGGTTTGGAGTGTCGACGCAGTTGTACACATTAGCCTCGCACCTCCCGCCACCCATGTCACGGAGATCGCTAGCCTGCCGTTCCTGCGCACACACGGTTGTGGTGAATATAAGCATCGCACCCAATGCCAAAACCTTTTTCATGTTTCTCTCCCCTACGTACACCGTTTCACCAAGGTGTCTATTGGATTGTCAAATTGTGGACTTTCAGCGGACTCTACACTTCCGAACCCGGTTTACCCACCGAATACCCTCTCCAAGACTTTCACGGAAGAGCCCCAAGAAGAATCTCTACTGAGTATCTGAATGTAAGCATCTCGCACCACGGGGAAATCTGCGTTTAGATATGGTGGTGACGGCTGATGGTAAGCGGGAGGTCATTATGGATTCAGGCAATCTTGTTACCCCTTCTTGACGATGACTAAAGCAAATCGACGCCTTCTAATCATCGTTAACCTCGGAACACCGGACGCCCCAACTCCCGCGGCTGTGCACAAGTTCCTTCTTGAGTTTCTGTCGGATCCGGGAGTTATTGATTTACCCCGCTGGCTATGGCAACCAATTCTTCGGCGTTTTGTATTGAACAGCCGGCCCCCCAAAGTGGCGGAGCTTTATCGCTCAATCTGGACGGCAGATGGGTCTCCACTCGAGGTTGGCACTCGTAAGATCGCAAGAGGAATTAGGGAAATCGCCGACGACCACTTCGAAGTAACATGGGCGTATCGGTACGGCGACCGTTCACTCTATAGAACCCTCAGTAAACGAGTTGGCTCGGATACTGAAGCGATAATTCTTCCCCTATATGCGCACCGCACTAGCTCAACAACCGAGTCAGTGTTTCTCGAAGCTCGTCGGGCTGCGCAAACACTAGGAATTTCAGCCAACCTACGCGAAGTGACGCTAGAAGCGGATGATCCAGGATTCATCAACGCCTTGGCTGATTGCTGTCGGAGCGCGTTTGCAAAGGCTGGGGGCGAACCAGATCATCTTTTACTTTCTTACCACGGGATCCCGACACGCTACGATCGTCGCGAGCGGAGGCAATACAGCACCGACTGCCTGGCAACAACCAATGCCCTCCTGAAGGCGCTCAACTGGGACCCCGGACACGCCACCCATTGCTATCAGTCGAAGTTCGGCCCCGAACCATGGTTAAAGCCAACAACTTCGGATCTCTTCACGGAGCTGCCCCAGAGACGTATCCGGAGTCTCGCTGTGGTCACCCCTGGGTTCCTGACGGATGGCCTCGAAACCATAGAAGAGATTGGTANTCAGGGGCGCGAACTATTCAAGGAAGCTGGTGGCGACACTTTTATCCNGGTTAACGCACCGGAAGACCATCCGGCCCTGCTAGCCGGCCTTCTGCGAGCAGCGTTCCCCAACTGCTAACAAAGGTGTGATGACAAATCTGTGACAACTCGCNGAGGAACTTCGTCTAGTTTGNCAGGGTAACNATCACGCGAATAGCCTCAACGACTTTGTCTTCCCNGCTTTGCCTACTTCCAAGGACATATGGACAAAATAGGTGTGGTTAGTGTGAGCTGGCGCCGCCAAGGTGTCGACGAGGTAGCCCGCTTCACGATTCCTGCAAATAAGCGGCCGAAGGTGATGCGCGAGATCGCAACTAGGGCGAACCTGCAGGAAGTCGTGTACCTGGCAACATGCAATCGGGTTGAAGTGGTTTACGTGGGAAATAGAAGTAGTTCTCCGAGTGTTTGTCGCCCCCATATCTACACTGCAATCACCGGACAAACACCTGCCCCGGGGGAGTCGGAACGAGCTATGACAGCGTGGGTGGGCGAAGGCGCAGTAGAGCATGTCTTCCACGTCGCCGCTGGGTTGGATTCGGCCATGGTCGGTGAAACCGAGATTCGTGGTCAAATCCGAGACTCGCTTCAGTTATCGCGTTCGCTCAACCTGGTCGGGCCACGCCTCGCATGGGTGTTCGAAGAAGCCGCCAAGACGGCTCGACGAATTCATGGAACCACCAAGATCGGTAAGGGTAAAGTCTCGTTAGCAGAAGTCGCTATTTTGCGTGCTCGCGAGCGCCTCGCAGAAACCCCATCAGCTCTCGGTGTTGTTGGCGTATCACCTATGACAGAGCGATGCGCTAAGAAACTCGCGCTGGAAGGAATCCAGATCATTGTTTTTAACCGCTCGCTTGAGCGCGCTGCCGAACTCGCTGATCGCGTCGGCGGGGTAGCACGACCGCTTACCGCGCTCGGAGAGGGTACCGACGAGATTGAAGTCGTGGTCACGGCGACCGCAGCGCCCGAACCTGTGATCACGCTTGCGGATCTTGAACGATTAGCAGCACGTTCACCCTCGGGTCGCCCGCCGTTGATCATCGACATGGCGAATCCACCGGATGTCGCTGCCGCCGATGCCATCACAGCCGGTGTTGAGCGAATTGACATCAATGACATCGTCGACCAGGGACGAGAACATAGCGAGCAGCGTGCCGACGCTGCCGCCGATGCGCGCGCGATGGTCGATCGGGCACTTGAGGATTTGCGCGATCGGCTGGTCGACAAGGCATTGTCTCCTATGCTTGTGGCGATGCAACAGAAATATCAGGAAACCACTCGGATTGCACTTGAGCGCCTGTTCCGCAAAGACCTGTCAACGTTGAGTGAGGATGACCGCGAGGCGGTTGCTCGCTGGGCGCGTGTGCTGGCGCGAAGACTTGCCCATGTACCGCTTGTGGGTATGCGCTCCATTGTGCGTGACAAAGGCCTAGACGTTGCCACGACATTTTTGGCCGATGTCGACGAGTTCTTGGGCGCTGAGTTCCAACGGAGACTGTCGGAAGAAGACAGCCCCCAATTGGCATCTGGGGAAGGTGACACCGAGCTTGACACCGAACGAGTGACACTATGAACATCCGTATCGGCTCACGTGGCTCTGCCCTCGCACTTGCTCAAACGAACAACATAGCCCAGGCGCTCTCTGACCTTGGCCACGAGACGAAACTCATTATCGTCCAGACGGCCGGCGATTTAGATCAGGACCGATGTTTCTCAGAGATTGGTCCCGCGGGAGTTTTTGTTCGCGAAATTGAAACAGCAATTCTCGACGACGAGATCGATTTGGCCGTCCACAGTTATAAGGACCTCCCCTCTCAGGGCCCAGAAGGGCTGGTGGTTGCGGCGATCCCTGAGCGACTTACCCCGGAGGATTGCTTGATTATGCGTGACGATGGGCAGCCAGACCGAAGTCCTTCAGGGTTGAAACTTGAAATCGACCTTAGGTTGAAGAAAAACGCTGTCGTTGGCACTTCGTCCGAACGTCGTCGCGCCTTGTTGCGGTCGCTGCGCCCGGATTTACAAATCGTGCCCATCCGAGGCAACGTTCCCACCCGCTTGGCTAAACTCCACGAGGGACAATATGACGCAATCGTCCTGGCTGCCGCAGGGTTGATTCGACTCGGGCATCAGCAAAAAGCCTCTGCCCTGAACCTGGGCCGCTTCGTAAACCTTCGCCTCGACCCCACTATTTTCGTGCCTGCACCAGCCCAAGGTGCCCTCGCTCTCCAGTGTCGTGAGGGCGATCGAGTGATCGACGCGGTCGCCCCGTTGCATGACGTCAGTGCTTCGGGCCCGGTGCGCGCGGAGCGCGAGCTCCTGCGACTAGTTGACGGTGGCTGTAGCTTGCCGTTCGGCGCCTGGTGCCGTCGGGTAGATGGTGGGGACTTGGAACTGATGTCGGTGCTTGAATCCGATGGTGTGCTCGTTCGGAAAAGTGGCCGGGCAGAGAATCCCGACGAGCTGGCTGCTGTCCTCTGGGCGAAGCTCTCTCACACTTTGCCTGAGACGCCTACCGATGGCACCAGTTTGGAGGCATGAGCGTGGGCGACGTCAATGGGCTTACCGTGCTACTAACCCGGGCTCGTGAAGATGCCGAAGACTGGGCTGTCGACC
This sequence comes from Acidobacteriota bacterium, assembly GCA_002722645.1. Classification (GTDB taxonomy): domain Bacteria; phylum Acidobacteriota; class UBA890; order UBA890; family UBA890; genus UBA890. The sequence goes on along the minus strand of PBML01000038.1, from coordinate 34,927 downwards.
TCGCCGCGCGAGGCGCCCGTACCGTGATTTTCCCGTGTATCGAAGGTCAGGAGATCCGAGATAAAGCAACCGCCTATAAACTTGTAGCTGCCCTCAGGGACGCTGATTGGCTGATTGTATCTTCAGTGCGAGGTGTTCGTGGAGTTGCCGCGCTCGCAGGGTTGCGGGCAGTGACAAACGTTCCAATTGCAGCAGTCGGGAAAACCACTGCGGCTGCTGCTAAACGGNAGCTTGGNCACGTAGACCTCATCGGAGAGGGTGGCACGATCCGAACCCTCGCCAAAAGGCTCGCAGAATGCTTGACGCACGATGACCGCCGATTGATTCGGGTGGTCTCCGCTGGGGCGGAAAAGCCAAACCGTGACCTTGAAGAAATACTTCCGCCCCTGGGAATTGAAGTGTCACACATCGCTGTTTACCGAACGCTGGTGGCCTCGGCTGAGGAACCACGTGGAGATATCACCAATATGGATGTTGACACCATCTTTCTAGCGAGTCCTTCGGCAGTAGTGGGTCTGTTGGCAAGGGCACATGTTCCTAAGAATGTTCAAATCATTACCATCGGACCATCGACGACACGCGCCGCCCANGAAGCCGGTTTGCACGTCGACGGCGAAGCAGCCGGACGTNATCTCCAAGGCATGATCGAGGCAATTCCATGACGATTGATTCCAGCGAAGTCTCCGCACACCTTACCAACCGCCCTAGACGACTCCGCACAACGGAACGACTGCGAGCTTTGGTGCGTGAGAGTCGTGTTTCCGCTGAGCAGTTAGTTATGCCACATTTTGTTCTTCCCACGGATCGCGCTGAGGACCCCGTTGAGTCGATGCCCGGGATTTCAAGATATGGAGTCAAGAATCTCGTAGAACGTGTGCTGGCTGATGCCGACCTCGGTATTCGGGCCGTGCTCCTGTTCGGCACGCCGGAGGATGGGAAGAAGGATGAAAGAGGTACGCCAGCAAGCTCTCCAAGTAGCGCGGTAGCACGGGCGGTCGAGGCTCTCAAACAAAGGGCTGGGGACGAAATCGTAGTGATCACAGACGTGTGCCTATGTGCCTACACGTCGCATGGGCATTGTGGGGTATTGCGNGATGGCAAAGTAATCAACGATGAGACTCTCCCATTGCTGAAGGATATTGCTCTGGCGCACGCTGGAGCAGGGGCCGACGTGGTTGCCCCATCGGACATGATGGACGGGCGAGTAGCGGCTATACGAAAAGGGCTCGATGAAGCCAACTATGAAGATGTCGGAATCTTGTCTTACGCGGCTAAGTACGCCTCGGCATACTACGGTCCTTTTCGAGATGCTGCAGAGTCGACCCCATCTACTGGAGACCGTAAGGCGTACCAGATGGACCCGGCCAATGTTCGCGAGGCAATCCGCGAGGCTCATTTAGACGAACAAGAAGGAGCCGACATGCTGATGGTCAAACCGGCTCTTGCATACCTCGATGTCATCCGTGCTGTGCGCCAAGAAACCAGATTGCCCTTGGCTACGTACAACGTTTCGGGCGAATACTCCGCCGTGAAGGCAGCAGCAGCCCGCGGTTGGTTGGATGAGGCAACCGTAGTCCGCGAGAACCTGGTTGGCATGACTAGAGCTGGGGCCGACCTGATCATCACTTACCATTCGCGTGAAGCGTTAGAGCGTGGGTGGCTATGACGGAAAGATCCGCACAGCCGAGGGTAACGTCAGCAGCTTGGTTCAAGCGTGCGAAGGAGTGTCTCCCCGGCGGGGTTAACTCCCCGGTGCGAGCTTTCCACGCCGTCGGTGGTGAGCCCATCGTAATCCGGTCCGGTCGAGGTGCACTTATCGAGGATGTGGACGGCCGAACCTACGTCGATTTCGTATGTTCTTGGGGTCCTCTGATCCTCGGTCACGCTCACCAGGCAGTTGTCGAAGCAGTCCGTCAGGCTGCCGAGCGGGGGACGACGTATGGTGCTCTCTGCGAGCTGGAAATCGAACTTGCCGAGACAGTGACGTCACTGTACCCAGGGCTTGAAAAGGTCCGCTTTGTTTCCTCTGGGACAGAGGCAACAATGAGCGCAATTCGTTTGGCCCGCGGCGTGACCGGCCGAGATGTGATTGTCAAATTCTCGGGTTGTTATCACGGCCACGCTGACCATCTTTTAGTTGCCGCCGGTTCCGGTTTGGCAACGTTCGGCCAGCCAGACTCAGCGGGGGTGCCCGAATCGTTCGCCTCGCAGACGCGCATTTTACCGCTTGACGATGATGAGGCGCTCGAGACCCTGTTCCACCAAGAGGGTGACAACATCGCGGCAGTAATTGTCGAACCGATACCGGCCAATAACGGTCTACTCCTGCAACGTGAGGCCTTTCTCAGAAAGCTACGTAATCTCACACAAAAACACGGCGCACTTCTTCTATTCGATGAAGTCATTAGCGGTTTTCGAGTAGGGGCGGGAGGCGCCGCAGAGTTGTTCGGAATCACGCCAGACCTAGCCACTTTCGGCAAAGTAATCGGTGGTGGGCTACCTGTAGGCGGGTTCGGGGGAGCTGGAACCATAATGGACAACCTGGCCCCCGAAGGGCCCGTCTACCAGGCAGGAACGCTTTCGGGCAACCCAGTGGCAATGGCAGCGGGCCTCGAGACCCTCCGCACTCTCAAGCGTGAGCAAGGCTGGCAGAAGCTAGAAACTGCTGGCAAGAAACTGGAAACAATGTTGACTCCAATTCTGGAGGCTTCAAAAACACCGGTTCAGCTAGTCCGCTGCGCTTCGGTCTTTTGGCTTGCATTTCAAGGCGGAGCGGCACCACGCCGCGCTGATGCAATCGAACCGCGTGCCGCCAAAAACTACCGTCGCTTCTTCCACCTCATGCTCGAAAATGGCGTTTACCTTGCGCCCTCAAGTTACGAAGTAGGGTTCTTGTCGTTGGCTCACGAAGAAAAACACCTGCAGCACCTGTGCAACAGCATTTCAGCTGCGCTCGATAAAATGTGACCGCCATGAACGATCTCCTCTTGCGCACCCTTCGGGGACAGGACACAGAACGAAGACCACTGTGGATCATGCGGCAAGCTGGTCGCTACCTTCCCGAGTACCGCGCGCTTCGCGAGCGTTTTTCCTTCGAAGAGCTGTGCGCCCGTCCCGATTTAGCGGCCGAAGTAACGCTAATGCCGATTAACCGGTTCCCGCTCGATGCCGCCATTGTTTTCGCTGACATCATGAGTCCAATCAGTGCGCTTGGTATCAACGTCGAGTTTGCTCCTGGTCCCGTGATCAACAAACCTCTACGGTCAAAAGCTGCGGTCCAGGCATTATCGATACCTACCCAGGACGAAATCGCCCCGACGGTCCTGGAAACGGTTCGATTGGTCAAGAAGGAACTCTCTGGCCGTGTTCCAGTACTTGGGTTTACAGGTGGACCTTGGACACTTGCGGCATATCTCGTACAAGGTCGCGGGGTGCGCGACTTCCCGGCATTGAGAGCGCTCGCCATCGATAAACCGAGGGTGTTGACCGAGCTTCTTGAGCGGCTCACAGCGTTATCTAGCTCGTACTTGAAGGGGCAGGTGGAGTCAGGCGTCGATGCCGTACAGATCTTCGAAACTTGGTCAGGCGTGCTGTCGGTTTCGGACTGGTCGTTACTTGTAAAACCACACTTGGAGAACCTTCTTGAGAACGTGGGGCAACTCGGGGTGCCATGCATATTGTTTATGCAAAATGCGACACATCTTCTGGCAGAAATGACCACTTTGTCGGCCGATGGCTTCTCCGTGGACTGGCGAGTTGACATGGCCGAGTTACGTCAGTCATTGGGACCGCAGAAGATTCTGCAAGGAAATCTTGACCCGGCAATCCTGCTCGCGGGACCCGAGTCGACATCACGGGCGGCTCGTCGGTTGTTGCAAGACATTCCACCCGTTGGGCACATCGTGAACTTGGGACACGGGATCCTCCCACAAACTCCCATGGAAAGCGTCGAGGCATTGATCGGAGTCGTTCACAGCGAAGTGCAGGAGTGTTCTCGCACTTCAGCATCAGCCGGTGAAGAGGTTTAGCAATAAATGGCGAAGAACAATACCAATACGGAAGATGCCATCACCCAGTTACTGTCCCCAGCAGTAACCACCGAGTTGATGCGCCGCTATGATCGTCAAGGCCCGAGGTATACGAGCTACCCCACTGCGGTGGAGTTCCAAGAGAATCTTGATGACGCTATCTATACCAACCTTTTGGCAGCCGCCAATAAACGTGATTCTGAGCCGTTGTCGATCTACATCCACCTGCCGTTTTGTGAAGAACGCTGCTTGTTCTGTGCTTGCCACGTCATCATCACCCCGCACTATGAGAAGACGGTTCCGTATCTTGATCTTCTCCGTCGCGAAATCAGTTTGGTCGCAAAACACTTGCCGCGGCGGCGAAAAGTGTCCCAACTCCATCTAGGCGGCGGCACGCCCACCTATCACAAGCCAAACGACCTCGCCGAACTCCTAGACCACTTATTCGACCGCTTTGAACGCTGCCATGATGCAGAGCTCGCCGTCGAGGTTGACCCTCGGGTGACTACTTTTGAGCATCTTGATGTTCTCGGAGAGCGTGGCTTCAACCGTGTGTCGATGGGTGTGCAGGACTTCACTCCTGAGGTTCAAGAGTCCATCAATCGAGTTCAATCGGCAAAGGAGACCGAGGAACTAATCCAATACGCCCGGCGCAAGGGTTTCCGTGGGATTAATGTCGACCTTATTTATGGCCTTCCGTTTCAAAGCTCTGACTCGTTCGCTCGGGCCGTGGACCAAGTCATCAACATGGGAGTCGACCGGCTAGCAGTTTACTCATTCGCGTTGGTTCCCTGGATGCGAGCGCACCAAAATCAGATCTCGCAGGACAACTTGCCAGGACGTGATCTCAAGCTCGAGTTGTTCGCCGTTGCTCGAGAGAAGCTGTTACAGGCAGGTTACGAGCCCATAGGCATGGACCACTTTGCGAAGCCTGACGATGAACTCTTTCGAGCTCGGAAGGAACATCGTCTAAGACGTAACTTTCAAGGCTATTCGGTAATTCCCGCGGGGGACGTGATTGGCTTAGGAATCTCGGCGATTGGCGATGTGCAAGGCTCATATACGCAGAACGAGAAAAAACTCAGCAGCTATGGAGAGGCAATCGAAGCGGGGAGACTACCCGTTTACCGAGGTGTCGCCCGTAGTGCAGATGACGAGGTACGCCGCGACGTCATTCACGAGCTTATGTGTAATTTTCATGTCGCGTTCGCGGCCATTGAAGCCCGCCACGGAATCAAATTCCAAGAGTACTTCGCTGAGGACCTCGCGGCACTTGGGGAGCACGAGGTGGACGGAATGGTCAAAGTTGGCTCCCAAGCCATCGTTGTTACTCCGGTAGGAGAGCTGTTCGTTCGTAACCTGGCGATGTGTTTCGATCGTTACCTGCGCGAGAAACAAGACCCAGAAAAGCCTGTCTTTAGCCGTACTGTTTAGATAGCCCGTGGTGAAACAATGAAGCGTCTAGTCATCATTGGCGCCGGCATTTCCGGCCTATGTGCGGCTCATGAAGCCGCTCGGTATAGAAGCAAGGCTGCGGATGGGTTCGAAATCCTTGTGCTCGAAGCGAGCTCGAAGGTCGGTGGTAAAGCGCGCACCGTGAAGCGCGATGGTTGGCTGATTGAAGCAGGCCCGACGGGGTATCTCGACAACGAGCCTGAGTTCAACAAGTTGTTGGAACAAAACGGGATTTTGCACGAAAAAGTGCAGGCAAACGATGCTGCAGCACGAAGATACCTATTGCACAGCCGACTTCGGGAGATAAAAACACACCCGCTGGCATTCGCCCGCTCACGAATCATCGGGCCCATAGGAATGTTGCGAATGATGGCGGAACCCTTCGTCCCTAGGGCCAAGCCAGAACGTGTCGCGCTAGAAAGCATCTGGGATTTTGCCAGTCGTCGACTAGGAGTCGCGGCGGCAAATAAGTTAATCGCACCGATGGTGCTTGGCGTCTTCGCCGGTGATGCTCGCCAGCTCTCAGTAAGCGCCTCCTTCCCAAACTTGGTGGCACTAGAGCGTGACTATGGCTCTTTGACTCGAGGCATGATCGCCAGCCGTCGGAAGGGCCCAAGCAATCAAGGTCCTAGAAGTGGACTTTCAGGAAAGCTGGTTTCTTTCCGCCGAGGATTGCAATCGGTGGCCGTCGCACTTGCCGAAAGTGACAAGTTCACGGTGCGTTGTGATACCAAGGTGCAGAAAATCGAAGCTATTACGACAGCACATGGAAGCAACGATCGACGACCGCCACGCTACCGCTTGCTCATTGATGGTATCGATTCTTCAATCGAAGCGAACGCGGTGGTTGCGGCTGGTGAGGCGTGTGCAAACGCCCACACGGTCGAGAAAGTCGCTCCGGAAGTGGCTATGGCTCTAAGTGAGATCACAACTCCGCCCGTCGTCGTGGTGGCCTTGGGCTTCCGGCCGCAAGCAGCCTTGAACTTTCCAACAGGCTTCGGCGTGCTGATTCCCCGGGACCAAGGTTACCGAACACTCGGTTGCATCTGGGACTCGCAATTGTTTCCCGAACGAAGCCCTAAAGACCATGTGTTACTACGGGCAATGCTCGGCGGCAGTGTAGACCCCGACGTTGCCGACCTCGATGACGACTCCCTAGTCGAACTAGTCAGCGACGAATTAGCGAGAATATTCGGGCTAACGTCCTTACCAATACTCTCCGAAGTGACTAAATGGCCGTTCGCGATTCCTCAATATGATCTCGGACATCCGTTAAGAGTGGCTCGAATTGAAGCCGCTCTTGAGCGCACACCAGGGTTGTTCTTAGCCGGAAATGGCCTTCACGGAGTTGCTTTCTCAAAGTCCGCAGTTACAGGAATTGACCAGGGCCGCCGAGCAGCCCGCTGGCTCGGCGGTATACCTAATGCACCAGGGACAGACCCAAAAGAGAGGTAAGAACNATGATTGCCAGAGTCATAATCTTGATTGTCTCATTCGCTTTCGCCGTCCCATTCGGGGTAGCGGGGTCAAAACAAAAGCCCATCCTCACGGACGAATTCGATCGCTTTCTTGTCACTCCTGAAACAGTGATCGGGGAGNAGGTTGGAAAAATTGAGCTTATCTTCCCAAGCCCCAAGAAGATCACCTGGAGTCTGGTTCAACCGGTGCCCGGAGGCGACCGGCGAAACTACCTGAGAGAAGGACAGCTCGACGCGACGGAGATCGTCGTGATCGATGCCAGTAGCGGTTTACTGACCCTGAAAGCCCACCCGGCTACGTATCCAGCCCACTACTACGCCGAGGTCCGCGCCACGAACGAAGATGGCTTCATGGAACAAGTGTTGATAATCATCGCCCTGGAAGAAACACCCAAAGCGGAGAACGCTCTGGACATCTTCACCCAACGNATCGAGACGCCCGCAGTGACCTTCTGGGCGACGGAGCGCGTTGATCCCGCCAAAATCGAATACGCCGCTAACATCGCCAACGCTTTACTACTCAAGGATCGCCAAGGCTCGGGGATCATCACCGAATACGTCAAACAACGACAAGCGGTGATGACGCTCTTTTATACCTTTGAGGAGAGGAATACTTCGATCAGCTATTACATGCACCGCCGCGCCTTGGGCATAAGGAGCCAGGACCTCGAGGATGAAGAAATTATTCCCGACTATCTAAGGCTTGGCGGACCAGAGGGCCTCCGTCGCGATGCATCAGTCGAGGAGATCACCCACTTAATTCATCGCGGTGGGATCATGCCAGCCTACCCTGAAGTCCAGGCGCGCCTTGAACGAGCAACTCAAGCCGCCATGGAACGCGNTTTTTACCGGCCTCAGGACGGACTGCCCGCTGATTCCTATGCAGACGAGTATCTTGCGTACGGCCTCGACATTTTCTACGGTGCACATCAGCGGCGCTCCTTCAACGGGACGCCACTAACCCCTGAGAATTTCAAAACAATCGACCCAGAATTGTTCGAGATCCTCTCGTTTCTGTTTCCAGCACGCGAGGAGTTCTTCAAAGAAATGGGTTGGGAGTCAGACCTCAAGGAAGGCATAAGATGACCCGATTTTGGCTGGTGGCCGTAACCGTGATTTCCATGCTCGTCACTTCCAGCGACCTACTCGCACAACGCAGGCCCAATGCCGGCCAAGACATTCAAAAAGTGATTCCCATGCGCGAACGGGTTCAGATCATGCAGCACTTCTGGGACTGGAAAAAGGGAAATGTGCTACCGGCGATCATGCGCGAACAGGGCGTCGACATGTGGATCGTACGCAGCGACGAACAGCCAGAGTACCGACAAACCTCCTACAAGGAAGGGCCATTCTATACCTCCCTTTTGCCAGCTAACCACGAAGGCATGGTGCTAGCGAGCCAATACGAAGAAGGCTCGCGGATCCCCGAATTTCTTCTCTTCTTCGACACCGGAGTGGAAATCGAGTACGTGCAACCGCGCGATTATGCCCACATCGGTGAGTTAGTGCGGGCCCGAGATCCACGGACGATTGCCATCAGCGAGACTAACAATGAGCCGATGCTAAAGGTGCTAGGAGAGTACGCTTCTCGTGCCGTTAATTCCTGGGTTCTCGGTGTGCGTTGGCTGGAGACAATGGGGCCCGAGCAGATCAGCGTCTACCGCTATGTACAGGGCGTGGCCAACGATCTTATTGCCGAAGGATTCTCGAACAAAGCCATCATCCCCGATGTCACGACGGTCGAGGATCTCAACTGGTGGTTCCGCCATAGGATGCTGGATCTGCACATCGAGAAGGAAAACCACCCGACGATAGGGATTCAGCGCAAGCCGGCCAACATCGAGAAGTACGCCGCTGAGGACTCACCAGAGTTCTTCCGCAACGGCGGCCGTTCTGACAACGGGATGAACCCAACGATCCGACGCGGCGACATCGTCAGCCTCGACTCCGACATCATGCTACTTGGCATGGTAACCGACTCGCACCAGCATGCTTACGTGCTGGAAGAAGGGGAGACTGACGTTCCGGAGGAGTTGAAGGAAGCCCTTCGAATCGTCAACCGAATGCAAGATCGCTTTGCTGCCGAGTTTCAATATGGACGAACCGGCATTGAGATCGAGCGTGCTGCTGCGCAAATCCTACGAGAAGAAGGAGTCATCGATTCCAATCTCGGCTTTCATCCTCCCCCAATGTTCCTGCGTCGCTTCACGATCAATGGCCTAATGTTCTCTCGAGGAACCTGGGTTTCCGGATTGGGCTCGGGTTCCGGCTACAAACTCCACAAAGTCGTGAGCAACGAGCACACACTGAACTACAACACGTTGTATGCCTTCGAGCCGCACACACGCGTGGCGGTCGCGGGCTGGGGCGAGAGAGGCGTGGAGCTAGGCATCGGCCAGATCGCAGTGTTCACCGAGGATGGGCTGAAGTATCTGGATCGCGCCCAGCCTGACGATCAGTGGCACATCATTCGCTGAAGGAATTGCATGTTGACGCGCGCCATTGCCGAACAAATAGGAATCAGGCTCACCGATCCATCCAGTGGGTGGATAACGATGTCTTCGTCGGTAACGCCTTCAACGGGTATTTTCGAGCATGACAATTACCCTATGACAATCAGAGTTGCGATTAGCATGTTTCTTCCATTTTGGATGGTTGTCGCGGTTTTATCGTGCTCCGCTCCTGCCTCGGAAAGTCCACTCCCATGGGCCNACGTATCCGATTCCGGAGTTTCCACAGAAAGGCTGGAGCAAATCGCTCCCGCTATGCAACGGTATGTTGATGAGGGCAAGACAGGTGGGATCGTCACAATGGTGGCCCACCGCGGACACCTGGTGCACTGGGACGCTGTGGGCTTCAGGGACCTCGACAGCCAGGACCCCCTTGAGGTAAACGACATTTTCCGTATCTATTCCATGACGAAGCCCATCACATCCGTGGCGGTCATGATGCTCGTGGAGGATGCTCTTATATCTTTGGATGATCCCGTGTCGCNCTATTTGGCGGGCTTTGAAGACGTCGGCGTGTACGTAGAGGGGGAACTAGTACCTCCTCGAGAGCCCATGACCATCGCCGATCTTCTAGGTCATACATCCGGACTCACGTACGGCGATTTCGGTCAGACCCATGTCGATTCGTTATATCGCACCGCCGACGTATTTTCTGGAGATCTCGCGAACTTGGTAGAAGAAGTGACAGAACTTCCACTTCTCAGCCACCCTGGTTCGTTGTGGAATTATGGAGTGTCAGTCGATGTACTGGCTCGACTCGTGGAGGTAGTTAGCGGGCAACCATTCGATGAGTTTCTCCATGCGAGGATTTTCAAGCCGCTTGGCATGATTGATACAGACTTCGTCGTGCCCCCGGAGAAAATGGCGCGATTCACAACGAGTTATACGGCTACACGCAACGGGGCGCTGCGGATGTTCGAATATCCCTTTGAGGGCATCTACAACACAAAGCCTGAACTACTGTCAGGCGGCGGGGGCCTCGTATCGACGGCNGCGGACTATGTCCGGTTCGCACAGATGCTATTGAATGGCGGTGAGTTCAACGGAGTAAGGCTACTCCGTCGTGAAAACGTCGCGCTCATGCGGACGAATCGGCTCGCCGAGCACTTAATCCCCATCAGTATTGCTACATGGAGGGCGGACGGCTATGGGTTCGGCCTTGGGTTCAGCGTTCTCGTCGACGAAGATGCTTCCTCTGTCCCAGACAACAATGGGGTATTCCGATGGTGGGGGATCGGCAGCACATACTTCTGGATCGACCCCGACGAGGAACTGATCGCGTTGGTGATGACACAGTTATATCCTCCGAGCCTCGGCATGCTTGAGCCAGAATTCCAGACGCTTGTTTACAATGCACTAAAGAATTGAGGGGCAGTCAACATGAAAGCGGTACGTTTCCCGTTGCTCGCTGCTCTGGTCACACTGCTCTCCGGGTGCAGCTCAAACACACAGCCTTTTGTGGAAGTGGCCGATGTCAAACAGCTGATGATTTCGGTAGTCGAGCCAGCAGCTGAGATCTATTGGGACGCAGTGGGGACGATCATTGACAAGAATGGNATTGTGGAGTTTGCGCCAAGTACCGATGAGGAATGGCAGGCGGTGCGCAACGCAGCTATGGTCATCGCTGAGTCTGGTAATTTACTGATGATGGAGGGTCGCATCCAGGGTGGGGTGGAATGGACGGCCTTGTCGAGAGCGCTGATCGAAGTAGGGCGCCAGGCGCTCCAGGCAGCAGAGGCTGAGAATGCGACAGCGGTTTTTGACGCCGGTGCCGAAGTCTATTACGCCTGCTCCAATTGCCACGCGACTTACGCACCCGACACCATCAGGCCAAGTGATAACCGCGCCAAATAAGGGGCATTCGTAATACTGAGTTTTCTAGAGTGGTTGGGAAGCACGACCTGGAGCCTTGCACTCTTGGAGTCGTTGTACGTTTGGCCACTCCTGGAGTCGACCCACGTTCTTAGCTTGGGTCTGTTCGTCGGCACCGCCGTGATGAACGATCTGAGACTGCTAGGTTGGACGATGCGAGAGGTTCCGGTCTCCGAGGTTACGGGCCGTTTGCTCCCATGGACCCGAATAGGCTTTGCCGTGATGCTAACAACCGGATTACTGCTATTTTACTCATCCCCCGTTCGCTACTATCACAACATCTTCTTTCGCTTCAAAGTGCTACTCCTGATAGTGGCTGGCCTCAACGCGTTTGTCTTTCACCGGGGGATTCATCGCCGAGTCGCGGAGTGGGACAATGATACGAAGCTGCCACGTGCAGCGCGGGTGGCGGGTGCCGTCTCGCTTATCGCCTGGGCCCTAATCGTTGTTTCCGGGCGCTTGATTGCATACAACTGGTTCGATTGTGACATCCAACCGCAGTCCAATCTGATCAACTGGGCTGCCGGGTGCGGGATCCAGTCTTAGAGAAGCGAGTTTATAACCGTGTTGCTGTCGTTCTTCGAATGGTGTGACGCTACCGCCCTGGGTGCGGGTGTTCGCAACTCGATGTGGCTTTTCCCGGCGATCGAGGCCATACACTTGCTCGGCCTCTGTGTGCTTGGTGGATCACTTCTGGTGGTAGATCTGCGACTATTGGGAGTTGGGCTCAAACGGCAAACGATTTCAGAATTAGCCGATCAGGCAGGTCGTTGGCTAGCCGGTGCAATTGTAGTCATGGCTGTGACTGGGATCTTGCTATTTCTCTCGGAAGCCGTGAAGTGTTACTACAATCAGTCGTTCTGGGTAAAAATGACTACCCTGCCCATCGCCCTATTGTTCACCTTTACCGTCCGCTCCCGAATCACCCACACAGGTGGCATCGATACGTCGGTACGAACTCGACTGGTGGGTGCCACCTCTATCGCACTTTGGTTCACTGTGGCGGCAGCCGGTCGATGGATCGGCTTTTCTTCCTAGCCCAACTACCACCATCTCGTCACTAACGCTTAACAGCGTCCGCCGGCAACCCTCTTCCGCTGTGCATCATCGGGCGCGCCCGTACCTGACGACCCCATGAAGATCTTGTTGCCATCAGTGAAGGTTACATCGCGCCCATTAGCCCGCTTGAGAGAGTGGTCCTTTGCTTGATACCCATCGACGATAATTTCAGTGCCGGGTGTCAGGCAATCTCTTCGAAGTCCCCGACGCAAGAGCGTATTAGGCGTGCCACCCTCTACCATCCACACCTCCGCCGTACCGTCGTCGTTCGCAACTTCAAGGTGTATCCATGTATGAGGGTTCACCCACTCGAGCTTGACCACTTCGCCTTGAAGCCGAACAGGAGCATCCCTGTCAAACTCGGCACCAAAAGCGTGATGAGCGACAAGAGGCGCCGCATACACGAAAGCCACTAGGGATAGCACGCCACCAATCATCGTCAGGCGTATCGTTCGCTGGGTCTTCATTTCCCCTCCTGTTTCTTCTTCGCCGCTTCCCGTTCCTCTGCACGCGCTCCGCTCAGCACATTGAAGAGTGAATAATTTGCCTCATGGCACGCATACTCGTAAACGAGATCGTCCATCGCCTTGAAGGGAACTTCGCCGATCCACGGGCGGGTGTAGGTTGTAGGATCATCCACCGTAAACTCGTAATTAATCGTCTGTTCGTCAACCCGAGTGAAACGTTCGGTCACCCTCATGTCCTCGGAACCTCCCGGGTAGACATATCGGTGGCCGTTTACTTGCCGAAGGGGAAGATTGGTGGTCTCGACAATAAGCGTATCGCCTTCCCACCAACCCCAAGAGTCTCCCATCCATGGACGGATGTTCTCCGCCAGCAGCTTTGGCTCGCCCAACCTAATGATCCGTACGTCGTGGACCATTTCGGTCATGATCATGATGTGATCAGCAGTCTGCACAATAGTGTAGTTATTATTGTAAAAGTAGTTGGGTAACATCGGGGGACCGGCGTTAGAGCCGAATGATTTGATGCAACGTTCACCAAGCGGTCGATTTTCCGGGTTATCGTACTGGCCGAACACTCGACGCCGCGCTGATGCCTCTCTGCGCGCTTCCCGTGCCGTGGCCGTCAGCGGCGGAATGCGGCCGTCTTCGGGGTCCACAACCAGTGAGCTTCGGGGCTCACCATTGAAGACGGCTACTCGGTCGCCGGCTTCGATATAAAAGTAGTTGTAACCCCCTACCCCACCTGCGGCACCTGTCGAGCCATCACCTCCCACTGGAGGGGCCTCGCGATCCGGATCACTGGGCTCGCCACTTGCATCGATCAGGTTTTGTCGACGTCCTTCGATACCAGCGACTTGATCTGGAGTAAGAACAGGGCCCCGTCCTCTAGGGCGCTGGATTGGAGTGATCGTTGCATTAGTCCAGTTCCCCTGCAGATCTGGGTGGCCGTCAGATGTTCGGGGCATTACCCATGGCTTCGTCTCGCGGGCTTGGGTTTGTAACGCAACCGGGAAAGCCAAGCCAAGAAGTAACACACCACAACAAAGAAACAGGATCGAACGTGGAATTAGAAAAGCCATTTTCTCTCCCTTATTTCCTGATCGGATACTTGCGGAGGTGGCCATAAATTAACTCCTCGACGAATTCGACACACTTAAATTGGCCGAGTCGCGCGTCAAGGTCAATGTTGCGATACAACGGCATCTGAATCACCCACGGGCGGGAAAACGTCTCCGGATCTTCGATTGTAGCTTCGTACATGAGATGGTCGGGACTTGTCATGCTGTACCGCTCAGTCACTATTAGCGCAGCACTGTGGTGGTTCCCCGCACGGTCGAACCAAGTCTGGCCATTGAATCCAGTGACCTCGACCACGAACGTATCCCCCTCCCACCGCCCGAAAGACTGTCCCATCCAGGAGTCCACCTGCGGGGGTCCTGGATCCTCAAGATAGATGTCTCTGTATGCACCAGCGTACTCGTAGGCAATGAAGAACTTGCTCTCACTCTGGAAAACCTGAAACGGGAACTGCATATAGGTGGCACGCGGAACCCCCGGCAGATAGCACTTGATCTCAGGGTCACTATTAAGCCAGTTCTCCTTATTTTCTTGTCTTTTAGAAAGCGCCCCAGGCAGGTATGGAATTAAGCCACCCACCACAACACCTTGCCCTGAAGGCACGGCGCCCACGGCACCAAAAGCCAGCACCTCTTCGGCCGGTACTGACACCACCGGGCCCGGCTGCATGGCCAGCGCGGGGCGGGCCAGGTGCGGTTCTAAATCCCAGTGGGCATTGCCAAGCGCTTGCCAAATACCATTCATATCTGGTCTGCCCGATGCAGTTCTGGGAATGTCGGTGCGCTGAGCTCCATCTGTGCGCTGGGCGCAGCCGATCCCGGAAACAAGGGTCACCGAAAACAGGGCACCGAGGACGGCTCTACTGAGCTTGTCCCTCGACAATTTGAAGCCGCTCGACATCAAGCAATCTCCTCTCGGTTCGCATTGGACGGTCCCATCCAATTCCTAGTCCGTCAAGGGGCCCGAAGCGCAAGCAAGTAACACCATTCCGGAGTTGATGTACTTTCGGATAGATTACCCTTTATCTGTTCACAGCAGGTGAGGCATCTACGGGCAGAAAGCGAGGCTTCAATGAGAGCATCAAACTCCTACACCAAGGTGGCCAGGAGCCGATCGACGGACAACAGCCGCCGACGATTTGTCAAACAGAGCGCCGTGGCAGGTATTGGAATAAGTGCATTAGGTCACATTCCGGCCGTCTATGGACAAAACTCACCGAGCCAGCACATCACCGTCGCCGTAATGGGCGTCAACAGCCGCGGCGACGTATTAGCACAGACCTTCGCGCAGGCCTCTGGGGCCGAGGTCGCTTACGTGTGTGATGTCGATTCACGGGTGGTTGAGAAGACTATGGCCTCGGTAGCGAATCATCAACAACGTACTCCACAGGGAATCGGTGACTTTCGGCGAGCCCTAGATGACGATGACGTTGACGCTTTGGTGATCGCTGCGCCGGATCACTGGCATGCTCCGGCAACGTTGCTAGCACTGCAGGCTGGAAAGCACGTTTATGTCGAGAAACCTTGCGGCCACAATGCCCGCGAAGGGGAGCTGTTGGCGGAAGGGCAACATACTTACGATCGTATCGTCCAGATGGGTAATCAGCAGCGCTCCGCGCCTCGTTCGATCGAAATTATTGGCCAGATTCACGATGGTCTGATTGGGCGCCCTTACTTCGCACGTGCCTGGTTCGCCAGCACGCGGGGCTCGATTGGTCATGGCCGTGCCGCCGGAGTACCCGACTGGCTCGACTACGAACTCTGGCAGGGGCCAGCACCACGGACCTCATATCGTGACAACGTCGTGCACTACAACTGGCATTGGTTCTGGCGTTGGGGTACTGGGGAGATAAATAACAACGGTGCTCATGAGATCGATGTGTGTCGCTGGGCTCTCAATGTTGACTACCCGAGTCGGGTTACCTCCGCCGGTGGTCGCTTCCACTTCGATGACGATGTGGAGATGTACGACACTCAGGTGGCCTCGTTCGAGTTTGCGGGTGGCAAATCGATTACATGGGAAGGGCGTAGTTGCAACGGGCGCCCCATCGAGGGCCGCGGGCGCGGCGTGTCAATTCATGGGGAAGAGGGCACGGTGATCATCGATCGCAGTGGCTATGTTGTCTACGACCGCGACAACAACGAGGTGAAACGCAGTACCCGCAGCCAGACTGACTCGGCGCTCAACACCCGTGCCGGCGGCGATTTGACCGCGCTGCACATCAATAATTTCCTGGAGAGTATCCGTGGCAACGCGCAACCTAATGCCCCAGTGGACGATGGTCAAAGAAGCGTCCTGCTGTGCCATCTCGGGAACATCGCGCAGCGCACTGGCAGTGCACTCCATTGCGACCCGTCGAACGGCCATGTGATCAACAACCCCGAGGCCATGGACTATTGGGGCCGGGAATATGAACCTGGCTGGGAGCCCAAAGTGTCAGGATGACGGATCGATCGCGGCGCGATTTCTTGATCGGTACAGCGGGAGTGGGCGCGGCCTTGACCCTTCCGAGTGGCCCGGTCGCAGCTGCTCGGTCCCCGAGCATGATACAAAGTCGGATCCGCCTCGGCGTCGCCAGCTACTCGATGCGCGAGTTTTCGCGCCAGTACGTGATTCAGGCGGTCCGTGATTTAGGCACACCGTACGTCAACATCAAGTCGTTTCACCAGCCATACGAGAGCTCACCTGAAGAGCTCGCCGCCGGGCGCCATGCTTTCGAGAGCGCTGGACTGCAGATCGTCGGCGGCGGCACGATCACGCTTCAACAAGACGATGACGACGACATCCGCAGCTACTTCGAGTACGCTCGCCTCAGCGGCATGCCCTTGATGGTCATTGCACCAACGGCGCAGACGATGCCGCGTATTGAGCGCTTCGTGAAGGAGTACGGCATCGAAGTCGCCGTCCACGTGCACGGGCCTACGGACAAGTATTTCCCAGGCCCCCAAGACGTTCTCCCGGTCATCTCGGACATGGACCCCCGGGTCGGAATTTGTGTTGACGTGGGCCACACAGCGCGAACCGGCGTCGATCTAGTCGAGGTGCTCGACATGTGCGGAGATCGGGTATTAGACATGCACATGAAGGACCTCCGCGACCTGGACTCGGTTGACAGCCAGTGCATCGTCGGCGAGGGGAAGATTCCAGTGCCAGCGATCTTCCGACAACTCGAAGAGATGAACTATGCAGGCTACGTGAACCTCGAATACGAGATAGACGCCGATGATCCTCTCCCTGGCATGAAACAATCCTTTGCCTATATGCGGGGCGTGATCGCTGGAATGCAAAGCTAGCAAGCTAACCTACGTCTGAAGGCACGTGATGAGACGATTCGGGGCCAAGACCCCACATCAGGCAGCAGGAGAGGGAAAGAGCATGGACAACAACCAACTGATCACAATTTCCAAGTCCGTATTCATCTTGCAAGAGGAGAGCGACCAATGAGGGATACACTTCGACTGGCCGCTGTCTTGACCATGCTCCCCATCTCCCTGGTCGGGTCAACGGCGAGCGGAAGTCCTCCGCCCCAGCAGGAGGGACCGAAGATCTACATTTCCGCTGATTTCGAAGGGGTCACGGGGGTGGTTACGGGCGAGCAACTCGGGCCAGATGGTTTCGAGTACGGCCGGTTCCGCGAGTTTATGACCGGCGAGGTGCTGGCAGCCATCGAGGGTGCTCGAGCGGCGGGAGCCGGCGAGATCCTAGTAAGCGATTCCCACGGCAACGGACAGAACCTCTTGATCGATCGCTTCGGCGAGGATGTAAAGATTGTGAGGTCCTGGCCACGTGCGCTGACTATGATGGAGGGCATTGACGACAGCTTCGATGGTGCAATTTTCATCGGCTATCACGCCGGCACCACAAATCCCGAGGGCGTACGGGCACACACCATGTCCAGTGCCACCCTCACAGACATCCGCATCAACGACTACTCTTCCAACGAGACCATTTGGAACGCTGCGGTTGCAGGTACCTTCGGGGTGCCAGTGATTATGGTTTCGGGCGATGACGCCACCGCCGCCGAGGCAAAAGCGCGACTAGGAGATATCGAGACGGCCGTGGTCAAGTGGGCTCACTCGTTTCACTCAGCCACTACACTGACCCCGAAGGCGGGGCAGGCGGCTATTCGCCAGACTGCCGAACGGGCAGTGCGGCGGTTACTGGCCGGCGAGATCGACCCCTACCTTGTGCAGACGCCGGTAGCTATTACTGTGCGCTTCAAGCACTACCAGCCGAGTCAGATCCTCGCGTACCTGCAGATGTTCGAACGCATCGACGCGCACGCAGTACGCTACAACGCAGCCGACATGGAAGAAGCGGCCCGAACGTTAGTGTTCCTGCGCAACTATCGCGCCGATATCACACCATAAAGGGGAGCATGGAGAGCTCGGTTTGCCTTAGCCGGAAAAGATAAGTAATGAGAAAAGAAGGATTCACACTCCCCCAAGAGAGTTCAAAACGAAACCGTGTAAACCTCGGCAGAACCGCTGCGGCCATCATCGCAGTAGCGATCCAGATTGGATTCGCCTTACCTGCTAAAACGCAACAGCTCCCCTTAGCCGAGCCGGAGAGCGTGAGCATGTCGTCCGAGGGCCTCGAGCTTTTGGACACCACAATGCAAAGCTACATCGACTCCAAGATGGTGGCCGGTACAGTGTCCCTCGTAGCGAGACAGGGGAAGGTTGTTCACCTCAAAGCCCAGGGCTACCGGCACATCGAAGAGAACGAGGCAATGACCGCGGACGCGATCTTCGTGATCATGTCGATGACCAAGCCCATAGTGAGCACGGCGCTCATGATGCTCTTTGAAGAAGGCTATTTTCTTCTGGACGATCCTATTTCCAAGTACCTACCTGAATTCGCCGGCAAGAACGTGGCCGTCAGGACCGAGAACGGTGTTGAACGGGTTCCATCGAAACAACCCATTACCTTCCGCCACGTCCTGACCCATACCGCGGGCGTCGACCCTTCCCGAACAGTCATCTCTAGAGAAGAGCGCGCGCTACTCCGTCCCAAGCCCACTCTGGAGGAAACTTTGGTGGCCAGAGCCCCCCTCCCCCTGGCTTTCCATCCGGGGGACAGGTGGCGTTACGGAAGTTCCACCGACTATGTGGCCCTCTTGGTTGAAAGGGTTTCTGGCCAGCGTCTCGACCAATTTCTCCAGCAACGCATCTTCGGTCCGCTAGGCATGGTAGACACCTTCTACAACGTACCCGTGTCGAAGGTGAACCGGGTGTCAGCCGTCTACAGTCCATCAGGCCCGGGCAACACGATCAAACTGCGAGTTGCTCCAGAAATCCGGTCGCCAACCTCGTACTTCGGTGGCGTAGCGGGACTATCGTCGACAGCCGCCGACTACTTTCGGTTCGCACAGATGATCCTGAACGAAGGGGAACTGGATGGCGTTCGGCTGCTCAGGCCGTCAACGGTGAAGCTTATGATCACGAATCACACGGGCGACATGCCCGTTTACGGCATGGGCGGCGGCGGGTTCGGGTTTGGATTGGGCTTCAGTATGTTGACCGATCCGGCAAGGTCCCGGGAAGGCCTCACAGAGGGAACTTTCGGATGGTTAGGAATATGGGGCACTAGTTTCTGGATTGATCCAACAGAGGAACTGGTTAGCATTCTTATGATGCAAATCACTTCCTACCGACATTTCAATATCCGGCAAGATTTTGCGAAATTGGCTATAAATGCAATCACTGACAGTTTTCAGTTGAGGTCCCAAGACATCCGCGGGTATATATCGATCGAACGGTAGGATGCGAGACACCATCGGGAAAGAACCGACGCTCTTTTGTAGCTACTCAATTAAGCGGGAATCGAAAAAACGAGCTGGCTGTCAGAAAACCTTGCACCCTATCGCAAAAAAATCTCGGCAATCTCGTCAACAGGGAACCCACCACTGTCGCTCAAGTTAGTAACCATGGCGATAACTAGTCCCTGGTCAAGGTAAATACCCAATGTCGTGGTCCCCCCCACCGAACCGCCGCCGTGGCCAACCCTTCGATTAGCGTCTTGTCCTGAGACACTCCAGCCAATTCCATAACCAGTTTCCTCTCCATCGGCAATACGCTGTGACGTGAACCACTCGTCGAGCGTCTCAGCCTCAAGGAACCCTGGAGCCATATGAGCAAGACCGAATTTGACGAGGTCGGCGGCGGTTGACAAGAACCCTCCGCCAGCCCACTTATAGCTATTGTCGACGTGCGGGGCGTTGCGAAACTTGCCATCATCGTCCCTAACATAGGGTCGGACACGATCGGCGATGATCATTTCGTTCTGATCAGCGGTTGTATCTAGCATACCGAGAGGCTCGAACACTTGGCTTTGCATTTGCTCGAGGAACCTCTCACTACTGACGTTTTCGATCACAGCGCTCAACAGATTCCAGGCGTAACTTGAGTACGAATAACGCGTACCGGGTTCAAACAACAACGGGTCGTCGGCAAATATGGGGAGCCCGGCGGAAACGGTTGCGTAATACACACTGTTGAGGAACTCGTCACCCTGGTAGTGGCGAATTCCGGCCAAGTGCCCAGCAAGTTGGCGGATTGTGATCGGATATTCTTTTTCGGGGAAATTGGCAACGTACGTCTGCACGGTAACGTCCAGGTCGATCTTGCCTTCTTCGTATAGGAGGCCAAGCAGTGCCGCTGTCATAGGTTTTGCGACGCTCCCAACGCGAAATCGAGAGGTAGTACGTACCGGCACACGTTGCTCAAGGTCCGCCCAGCCAAATCCCTCGGCCCAAATGATCTGCCCATCAATACCAACCGACACCGACAAACCAGGAAATTGATTCATCCGTTCAAGCACGACCGCGCGGGCCGCCTCGATCTTTCCACCGTACTCGGAGTATGTCTGGTAAGCCTGCTGGGGCAGGCCCCCGGCTAGCACCAGCGAATTGGTGGGGCGGGCGACCACAGGCTGGCTAGCCAACCCTCCCGCCAAAGCCAGCAGAACAATCAATATCAAAAAAGTTTGGACTCGAATGTTTTGTGGTGAGGTCATTCTCGTCGCTCCTTTAGACGCGTGGGTACGATTTAGCGGTACTGAAATTACTTAGCGTTGCCAAAGAAGACTATATCTCAGCACTTTTGATCGGCCACCCGAGAGTGGTGCAACCCTTTGGGTCAGTTGCGCAACGTGCGGTACGCTGCAAGTGAGCGACTATGACGTTAGCAACCATGGGAGGGATCCGTTGAGCTATACGCGCCGCCAGTTTCTTGAGTCGGCCTCAGCGGCTGGCTTCATCACACCACTCAGCATCAAGAACCGGGATGCAGAGCCATCCGACAAAGAACAGGCCAAGTCACCCGAGGTAGTGAAACGCGTCCAATCGATCAACGACCCCCTGGGCGTGCGCGGCGATTTCCCGGTCGTCGAGGAACACCTTTACCTAAATTCCCCGTACATTACACCTTCACCACAGCAGGTAATCGCTGCTGGAAACGCCTTCTGGCAGGCAAAGAGCCACAATCCAATATTGCTCGGGGACATGCTGACCGAAACAACGCGTGTGCGGCAGCAGTTTGCACAGCTCATCGGGGCGATCGAAACCGAAGTCAGTATTCTTGATGCTACGAGCGCAGGGGAGAATCTGGTGGCGGGATCACTCGATTTAAGAAGCGGTGACAACGTGGTCGTTGACGACCTTCACTACGAGACCACCTACGCCCTATACCGCAACCTTGCCGAGACCCGGGGCATCGAGCTTCGCATCGTTCGTAGTGACAATGGTGCCGCCACTCCCGAGGAATTTGAAGAACTAGTCGATGACGCCACGCGCCTTGTCTCAGTCGCCTGGGTATCGCACCAAAACGGATACGCCCACGACTTGCGGGCCCTTGCAGACCTCGCCCACGGCCACGGTGCGTACCTTTACACCGACGCCATCCAGGGAATCGGTATGCTACCGCTGGACGTTCGTAAAACCGGTGTCGACTTTCTGACGGCGGGAACTTATAAGTGGTTGCTCGGCGGCTACGGTGTCGCCCCCTTCTTCGTACGCTCAGAGCTTCTGGACACAATAGAGCCCGATCGATCTGGCTCGCTCAACATCGCCCAAGAACTTCCCGATTTTCATTTCGAACTACACGACGACGCTCGCAAGTATCTCTATGCCACACCTGCTTTCGGTGCCATCTATCAGCTGGGCGCCGCACTTGATTACCTGGACAACGTCGGCATCGCCAACATCGAACGCCACACTGTTGCCCTTGCCCGGCGCCTGTACGATGGCCTAATGGCCCAGGGCCACCGGCTACTGACCCCTCCGGGAAACGGCTCCGCCATCGTCCTTTTCGAGCACAATCACGACCCCGAAACTGTTCGTCAATCGCTCGGCAAGGCAGCTGTCCAGGCAACCCTCCGCGAAGAAGGAGTAAAGATCCGGGTTGGCGCAGCTCTTTTTAACAATGAAGACGAGATCGATAAGTTCCTGGAAATTACGGATGGTTGGCGATGAACAAACAAACGGTAGCTCTTAGTTATCTTCTGCTCTGACGGCGCTGGCCGTCTGCCTAGATTGGCTTGCCTCGTTTGCCGACTGGCAATGCCTCTTCGCGTCGCGATCACCAACGGCGACATCCAATAATACGACGGGTCGCGGCGCGACCGGACAGGCGGATGGGTCAGCGATGATAGATATAGTCCATGTCCGGCTTCTCAGTCCCAAAATAGTGCACCCAGACGTAGACTGATTGAAAGCCAGCGACGATCATGGCCAGCCTGGAAGCGCCCAGGATTCCGAATAACCACGTCGCCTGGATAGCAAAGGTGTACATCGCATTCTTCGTCCACCTGAACATACCGTCACGGACCATCGGCTTGGTCCGATACGCGAGATCGAAGTGATCGATTCCAGCTGCCCGGTGGAACCCAAAGTAGTGCTTGACGGAGAACATCGCGTAGCCAGCCACGAGAAAAATTGGGGTAGCTAAGGCCCATCGCAGACCCATGGACATCGGTAGGCTGGCCTGGTCCGCGACTGCCAGCAGCAGCAGGCTCAGAAAGCGACTACTGAAGAGCACGAAGAAGCCGATGGTATAGATGCGGAAGCCCCGTTTGAGCCCCCATCTGGATGTCACAGATTGGCTTCGAAGCTCCAACCTCCAGCATAGTAAGACATAGACCTGATGCAGGATCGGAATCGACAAGGCCGACCAGAACCAAACGGAGACCGGGATCCCCTGCCAGTATGCAGGGCCTGGGTTGGATAACACCAGGAGAAGCGTAATCGCCGTGGCCAGAAATACGAGGTGGAGGAACTGTCCCCGTAGCAATGGGGGTGGGGTGCTTTGTATGGATGAGCCTCTCACAACTTTTCCTGAATCTTTTGTTGTTCCTACGAAGGCCTGTCCAGTCACAGTGTCACATTGTGAAACGATGTGTGAAAGTCTCAAGATCAGAAAGACGAGGTGAGCATATCCTGATCGTCGAATGAAGCAACGACGGAAGATCACGGCAAAAAGTCGGACAGAGCGCGATGTGGTAGCGCTGACACCGGTAAGATGACAGGGAAGGAATGTTTCGAGACTCCAGCCGTAGGAGGCTTCCCTTGCGCCAGCATCGGATGGTCACAATGCTCACCGCCATCGCCCTGATGTCGCTTTCCGTAGCCTGCAGTTCCAACCCCACTCCGGTGACGGAGGCTAAGCCTGTGCGACCGGGCGTCGATGCCACCAACGCCTTCTATTATTACGCCGACGTCGAGGCGGCGTGGGGGTTCTACACCAAAATCCTGGGCCTGCAGACGGTAGCCGACTACGGCTTCGCCAAGATCCTCAGGGTCGCTCCGACCTCGTACCTGACGCTCGTCGACGCCAAGCGCGGCATGCACTCCGCCGCCGAGCCAAAGACGGCGACCCTAGCGTTGGTAACCGACGAAGTCGAAGGGTGGTATGAGTATCTGACGGACGCCGGGGTTCCCATGCGTGCAGAGTTTCAACCCGCGACCGGGCGACCACACGTCGGTTTCGTCGCTATTGACCCCGAGGGCTACTTCCTTGAGTTCGAGCGATTCGAACCACATGAGGAAAACGAGCACCTGCTTCCGGCTCTCGAACAGCTGCGGCCCCTGTATCCGAACCCGAGTGCGGACTCAAGCCGGCCGCCGGAGCTCGGCGTTCGGGCCACGATCCTTTGGCTCTACTACCGCGACACCACCGCCGCCAACCGCTTCTACACCGAGATTCTCGGTGCCGGCCCGATCGTCGATCAAGGCTGGGCCTGGGCCCACCAGGCGTCCCCCTCGGGTTTCATCGGCATCGTCGATGGCGAACGTGGCCTACACCAAGCCACCGATGAAAAGGGTGTGACCGTTTCGCTGTTCGTCGACGATGTCGACGCCTGGTTCGAGTACATAAAGGGTGCCGCCGGGTTTGAGCTGCGCAGCGATGAGATCGGCGACGAGAGCGGCCACGTGCGGGTCTTCGTCGGCTACGATCCGGAGGGCTACTTCCTTGAGTGGGACACCTTTCTCGATGTCGAGGGTAACGAAGAACTACTGCGGCAGCTACGGCGGGAGTGAACGCCACCTGATCGACGGCACCCGGGAAACTTCGCCACCACAAGCGTAGAGTTCCGGCATCCAATAGCGATCTTCATGGAGGGAGCCGACGATGAGTGAACCGACCGTAGTCGATGCCAGGCTGGACAAGCTCGAGATAATAAACTCCCACAGGTTTCGTTTTGGTTGCGCTTCAGCGGTGCTCGTTGCTTTCTTGATCGCCGCAGCAGGACCCGTGATGGCGCAACAAGGGGCGCGGGCCAGGGATCTCGGCGTACCGTTCGACGGATCGCCCGGCCCCCTGAACGCGATCACAGATGTCAGCGGCGTCCGGGTCGCGCATACCACGCTAATCCGGGGGGAAGGAGAACTGCGCGTCGGCGAGGGTCCGGTACGCACCGGGGTGACGGTGATCGTCCCGCGCTGGGACGATCCTTCCGATCCGGTATTCAGCGGATGGTTCGCGCTCAACGGCAACGGGGAGATGACAGGCACAACCTGGATCGAGGAATCTGGCTTTCTCGAGGGGCCGATCGCAATCACCAACACCCACAGCGTCGGGGTGGTGCGTGACACAATCATCGGCTGGCAGGCCGAACGAGGATCTAGCTTCCAACCCTGGTCGCTGCCTGTGGTCGCCGAGACCTATGACGGCTCACTCAACGACATCAACGGCTTCCACGTTCGCCCGGAGCACGTGTACGCGGCGCTTGAGAACGCCGCGTCCGGACCAGTTGACGAAGGCAACGTCGGCGGTGGGACCGGCATGCGGTGCCTCGGTTTCAAGTGCGGAATCGGGACGTCATCGCGAATCGTCGAACTCGGTGGGGAAACCTATACGGTCGGGGTTCTCGTACAGGCCAACTTCGGCGGCCGCCGGCAGCTTACGATCGCCGGGGTTCCGGTGGGTCGGGAGATCATGCGCGATGAGGCGCGCCTACCAGAGCCCCCGCAGGCCCCGGACATCGATACCAACCGCGGCTCGATCATCATCGTCGTGGCAACCGACGCCCCGCTACTTTCCCACCAGCTCAAGAGGATCGCGCGCCGGGCCTCCCTAGGGGTCGCGCGTACGGGCGGCACCGCGGGTAACGGATCGGGTGACATCTTCGTTGCCTTTTCCACCGCCAACGCGAACGCTGCGCGCTCTCGGCCTTTCGCCGAGCTCACGATGCTCAGCAACTCCCAGATTACCCCCGTTTTCGACGCCACCGTCGAAGCCACGGAAGAGGCCATCATCAACGCGTTGATCGCTGCCGAGACCATGGTGGGGCGGGATGGCAACCGCTCCGAAGCACTGGACCACGACCGATTGCGTGCAATCTTGGAGCGATATAACCGTTTGGTACAGTGAGCCTGCTGTTTAACGCATCCCAAAGTAGCCTCCGTACTGCACAAGAAACCGTAACCGCACCTCAAGGAGCGACGAGAATGACGGCGCATCAAAGCATTCTGGCCCGCACCTTCTTCCTGCTCGCCGGTGTTCTGGCGTCCTGCGCCGGCACCTCGACACCAGCTAATGTTGGCGGTGCCACCACGCTGCCTAACTTCGTGTTCGTTCTGGTCGACGATCTCGGCTGGGCCGACGTCGAGGTGTATGGCAGCAGCTTCTATGAGACTCCGAACGTCGATCGGCTGGCGGCGCAGGGGGCCCGATTCACCAACGCATACGCGGCCGGGCCAGTGTGCTCTCCTACCCGGGGCAGCATCCTTACCGGTAGATACCCGGCCCGTACCGACACCACCAATTGGTTCGGCGGCAACATGGTGGGTAAGCTGCTGCCGGCGCCGTACCTCGATTATCTTCCGCTCGAGGAGGTGACGATCGCCGAGCGTCTCCGGGACGCTGGCTACTCGACCGGCTTCTTCGGCAAATGGCATCTGGGAGGTGAGGGTTACTACCCGGAGGACCAGGGCTTCGATGTGAACGTTGCCGGCTATGAGGCCGGTATGCCCTTCGCCGGTTATTTCTCCCCTTACGACAACCCGAAGCTGCTAGACGGACCAGAGGGAGAGCACCTCACGGCGCGCCTCGCAGATGAGTCAATTCGGTTCTTGGAGCAGTACCGCGACGCGCCGTTCCTGCTCTACCTATCGTTTTATACAGTCCACACGCCCCTGCAGGCCCCGGAAGAGATGGCGAACAAGTACGAGAAGAAGTGGGCGGCAACAGATTTCGAGGGGCCGATCTTCGGCGAGGAACCGCCGCGCCGGGTACGCCTAGTGCAGCAACACGCGGTGTACGCTGGCATGGTCGAGAGCATGGACAGCAGCGTTGGCCGGGTGCTGGACGCTATCGAAGAGCTCGGGCTCGAGCGCGAAACCGTGGTCGTGTTCATGTCGGACAACGGCGGCCTGTCAACGTCAGAGGGGTATCCAACCTCGAACTTGCCGCTGCGGGCCGGTAAGGG
Organism: Acidobacteriota bacterium; assembly: GCA_002722645.1. Lineage (GTDB taxonomy): Bacteria > Acidobacteriota > UBA890 > UBA890 > UBA890 > UBA890. The sequence continues at coordinate 8,054 of PBML01000038.1, read as the reverse complement.
GTGGCTCTATGAAGGTGGGATTCGCGAGCCGATGATCATCAAGTGGCCCGGGCATACGGCACCCGGCAGCGTCATCGATGATCCGGTGATCAGCACGGACTTCTACCCGACGATCCTACAAATGGCAGGCTTGCCACTCGATTCGGCCCAACACGTCGATGGCATCAGCCTGGTCCCGTTGCTCGAACGCACCGGCACCTTGGAACGAGAAGCCCTTTTTTGGCACTATCCGCACTACGGCAACCAGGGCGGCTTTCCCGGGAGCGCCGTTCGAATGGGTCGTTACAAGCTCATCGAGTCGTTTGAGCACGTGCGCCTACAGCTCTTCGATCTCGACAACGACGTCAGCGAGCAGAACGATCTCGTCGACGAGATGCCGGGCAGGGTGAGAGAGATGTATGAGCTACTCGAGCGATGGCGCAGCGAAGTAGACGCGAAGCTGCCCACACCAAATCCCCGATTCGGCGACGATTCATCGCGCCCTTAGAAATTCGACAGGCGACGGGACCCGCGACACTCCGCCGCCACCGGCGTAGAGTTTAGGCACCTACTACGACGATTCGAGGTGTCAACGATAGCTATGAAGATTTCTCAGGAAACGGTGCGATAGGAGAATCATGATTCGTCGGGCGCTGATCCTCTCTGTCGCGATACTCGCAGTGGCTGCTCCGGTCCTTGCCCAATCCGAGCCTTACAGGGTCTTCGACACGCGGCCGGTTATCACCGAAGGTCCGTATCTGGTGGCGACGAGCGAGACGACGGTGACGATCGTCTGGCTCACGGACACGCCCAGCCATGCGGAGGTCCGATACGGGCCTGGCAGCGACCTCTCGATGGTGGCCCAGCCTCAGTTGGATGGTCTAGTTCCGGTCGGCACACGCCACGTCGTGCACCTCAACAAACTGTTGCCCGGCACCAGCTACAGCTATGAGGCCGTCGCGACTCGCGTCGTGAAGCTCAACGCATACTGGCCGGACAAAGGGTTGGACGTTCGCAGCGGGCCGCACCAATTCATTACGTTCGATCGTCGTAGCCCGTCCGTGTCCTTCAGCGTCGTCACAGACACGCATGAGGATACAGGCCGCATCAATAGGTTGAACCAGGCCATAGACTGGGGCTCCACAGATTTCCTGGTACACACGGGCGACGCCTTCCATTGGATCGACACCGAGGAGCACTTGTTCCGTGCCTGGCTCCGTCCGACCACGGCCGGCTTGGCGCACACCAAGCCTCTCATTTACGCCCGCGGTAACCACGAGCTACGCGGCCCGTTCGCCCGACGGCTCTTTGACTACGTCCCGGTGCCGGAGGGTCGATTTTATTATGCGCGAGACGCCGGGCCAGTCCATTTGATAGTCCTCGACACCGGTGAAGACAAGCCGGATGACACCAATGTGTACGCGGAGCTGAACCGGACTGTGCCTTACCGCGCCGACGAACTTGCATGGTTCCGCGAACACGTGAAGACCACGGCCCGTGTTTCCGAGGCGCCGTTCCGTGTCATCGTGATGCACCAGCCCGGGTGGGGCTGGCTGGTCGACGGACCCGATGCTTGGGTCGAGACCGCCAACGAGGCGGCCGTGGACCTGGTGATTGCCGGGCATCGGCATCGTTTTTCGTATGCGCCGCCGGGGCCAGACGTGGACCACTCCTATCACCTGCTTGTCGTTGGCCAGGACCAGGTCGCGCGCGTAGACGCCACGACCTCCGAACTCAAGGTGGCCGTCACCAGCACAGACGGGAGCATCGTGCACACCCTGGTGATTCCGCGACGTTAGCACCCCATCGAACAGGGAACAGGTGCCGTTCGCGGGCGGTCTTCAGGTGATGCGCGCTCCGGCGCTTTAGGTACGATCTGCACGTACGAACAGGTATGAAAACAGGTGCGACTTTTGGCACCGTCTAACCAACGGCTACCAGCGAAACTCCGCCGCCACCGGCGTAGAGTTTGATACGCCGAACTGATCGGCATAGGGGGGCACCAAATGAAGGGCAGGAAAAGAGACTGGGAGGGACCACCATTTGGCAAGCATGAATTCCAAGACCAGTGTGATCAATGCCTATTTGAATGTTGGCAAGAGTTGCCGCGAATTGAGCGACTAGCCGATTTGGGGGCGCACATGGACCAGAATGATTTTCGGTTCGCCAAGACGATGCCGGACGCGCCTCATTGGGAATACCCGCGCTTGGCACGCTATTTTGAACGACATACCGACGAGATCCATTACACGTTGAGAAAGACTTGGGAGAATGACGAAGAATTCGTGGCCTGTGTGCAGTTCATTAGGGACCATGGGAATGTCGAGTATTTCTGGGGAAAGCCATACACGAAGTTAGAGCACGGTGGCTACAAGTATTGGTCAATGGGATACCCGCTCGACGTAACGATTATAATTAATCGCGCAGAACATCCTTCGCCAGTCTTTGACGAAGTAGGTAACAGGTTAGCCAAATAACCTCACCTGCCGCGTCGTCTGACCGACGGCTACCAGCGAAACTCCGCCACCATCGGCTTAGAGTTCCGGCATCTAACAGCAATCTTCATGAAGGGTTTGGAAGATGAACATGCGGCATAAGGTGACTCTTACTTGTTTGCTGTTGATGACGATGGCCTGTGCCTGGATGATGTGCGGTGCCATGAATGATCTTCATGGGCAGTGTCTTTTTTGTTGTACCGGTGTGGTCTTAGCACAAGAACGTGCCCTTGATCGCGCACCTATCGGCGTAATGGGTGACAGCGTAATGAAGATGAAAGGCATGTTCATGGTATCTATCCAACAGATGCGTAACTGGATGGCAGGGAATCGTAATGGAACTGACGATCTCTCTGATGCTCAGATCATCAAACTGCCGAATCCTTATCAAGTGGGCAATAGTCCAACCAGCTTGAGCGTGGTACCTCAGCACATGGTGATGAATATGACCATGCTCGACTTGATGTACGCGCCTAGTAACTTGGTAACCCTGATGGGAACGGGAATGCTCATGAGCAAGAGTATGGACTTGACCACCTATCCGGGGATGGGGCCGATGACGGACAGACCCCAGCTTGGTTCCTTCACAACATCATCCCTTGGTCTGACTAGTATCTCTCTCTCTGGTCTATTCAGACTCTATGAGGGAGACACTGCGCGAGTGCATGCGCAAGTGGGGGTCCAGCGATCTGTCGGAGCAAACAATGTAACAGGTGAAATGTTGACACCCATGAACACGCGTCAAGCAATGGTCCTGCCCTACGGTATGCAGATTGGTGATGGATCAACCTCCGTGATTTCGGCATTGACGTATGTGGCGAACAATGACGGATGGGTTTATGGAGGACAGTTGCGATCCAGAAATGTAATTGCCAAAGGCGAGTGGAATTTTGGAGACACGCTGTCATTGACAGGTTGGGGGCAAAAAGAGCTGGTTCGGAAGACAGCACTTTCGTTACGAATGACTCATCATCGTCAAGGTGCGATTGATGGTCGAAATTCTTCAATCATAGCGCCAGTACAAACGGCGAACCCTTCAAATTACGGTGGTGCAGTCACTGAATTGGGGGTCGGACTAAATCAACTGCTCTATATCTTTCCCGGCGATTATGCTGACCGGGTCGGGATGGAAGTGACATACCCCATTCATCAGAACCTCAATGGGCCTCAGATGAAATCTAGTGTATCGATCCAGTTTGGGTATCAGAAGAGTTTCGACTAACTACCAGAAACCGACACCAGGCCGCCACCGGATTAGAGTTTCCGGCATCCAAGTAGGTACTCATGTAGGGTTCAGAGAATGAAAACCTGTCGCAGATGCGGGAACAAAATCCCGGACCGAGCGAGGAAATGTCCATACTGCGATTTGCAGCAACACGCACACCCTGCCGTTGGTTCTGTAGCCCCTAGGCCTAAAGACGAAGTCAAAACTATCAATCTTAAAAAAGGGTTCCCCCCGGTTCACGAAGCCCTCCAGCAGATGAAGTACGAAATTGACAAGGCTCGGTCACGTGGTTTTCGGGTCGTCAGGCTAATCCATGGCTATGGATCCACGGGAACTGGCGGAAAGATCAAACAAGCGGTACGGGAAGAGTTGGCCGGTATGCAGCACAGGGGCGATGTCAAGAGATTCGTTGTTGGGTATGACGGGAACCCCGGCGTTACGCGTGTTGAACTCTAGGGAACCAACATGCTGAAAACACCGTCCACCGGTGCAGTGACAACGCAAAACCGGCGATGGTTGCTCTGTACGACGACGAGGGCAACGTGATCTGGAGAGGGTTCGGGCGCTAACCAGCGTCAGAGGCTCCTAACCGACGGCTACCAGCGAAACTTCGTCGTTAGTCATCGGACGGATAGTACTTACGTTTTAGTACTTCCGATTTAAGAGCCTTACTAGCTCGCAATCCTTGAGAAATCAACTTTTATGCTATCAGCTCGAAAATCAATAGACACAACCGCTAGGTGAATCATTCCGTCGGAAATGTCATCCATGCAATAGATTTTCATTTGATGCCCTGTACGCTTCCATACACCATGGAGTGCCGCCGTGTTACTAGCTCCATCGTCATCAATGGCGCTAGCGTTCCCAACCATTCCACCTTGGCCCGGTGTTTCGGGGTTCTTACTTAAGTTGTAATTCACGTAAACTAAACCATAAATCGAAACGTTTATTTTCCCAGTTATAGTTCCACCTGTCTCGTCGAGAATGACGGAGGTAACTTTCCCTTCAGCCGATAAAAGCTCATCTTCCAATTTTATTAAATCATTTAAAACCATATCTGGTTCCTTATCCTGGTAGAGAATTAGTCGTCCCTCGGCAGCATTGTAGGCCGGACTTAGAATAACAGTCGCGGCTATCCCCAGTGAGCTGTCACTGCGCGTAGCGGTTGCGGCCCGACCACGAGAATGGCTCCGTTGGGACATTTTCGGGACAATCTGCCAAAATAAGGCCGCATTTCGCAGTTTGATCGGTCGCCGGATGTCGCTGTAAACTCTTAGTAGGTAAGGCTTTCGGAAGTTCTTACCCCTGTAGCTCAGGTGGATAGAGCACGGGATTCCTAAGCCTCTTCCCGCCTTTTCACTGAACCCTTTACTGGCGCCGGTTTGCGCCGAAACCCTTGTAGCCATTGGGCGCGATATCGCTTGATATCCCCTGAAACGTCTCCGACATCTCCGAGGTCTCCGGCGCTTTCGGGACCATTTAGAAAGGCTGCATTAAAGCCAGATGAAGATGAAAACTTGGACTTTCGGTTTCTCCACTGCCCTCATAGTTATCTATATTTTGAAGGATGGCTTGTGGATGGTGTGGAGGACTTGGATCGTCCCCTTTTTTTAGGGCCTACCCCCACTTAGCCGTCACTACTCGTAGCGGTTGCGGTCCGACTACGACGGCTACCCGCGAAACTCCGCCGTTACCGGCGTAGAGTTTCGGCATCCAAAGTGATCTCTAAACCAAGGGTGCCGATGATGAGTGAAGCGACGTTGCTTGAGTCCAGGGTAGACAAGCTAGAGCAAGACAACCGGAGGTTGAAGCTGACTGTCGGCGCGTTGCTGTTAGTGCTGGCAGCGGTGCCTCTGATCGGTGGCGTGATGCCTGAGCAGATACCGGAGATGATCCAGGCGCGAGCGTTTCACGTGATCGACGAAAACGGGGTGGACCGCGTCAGGGTGAGCGACCTCGGCATCCGCTACCTCGACGAGAACGGCACCGGACGCGTCGCGATGAACGACGTCGGCATCGGCTACCAGGACGAGAACGGCGACATTCGCGCCGCGGTGGACGCCGACGGCATTTGGTACATGGACGAGAACGAGAACTTGGTTTGGAGGACGCCTGAGCGCTAACCAGCGTTAGGGGTTCCTGCCCGACGGCTATACCCCCATCCCGGGCAAACAGACTAGGGGCCAGGTAAGATCAAGGCCATGTGGGCCGACATCGTCGAACGTTTTATATATTGGTGGTGAAACACCGTCTGTGTTGGAGGTCTTCCAACATAGCAGCACCAGCTACACAGTCCCCGGCCGCGAAACTCCGCCACCATCGGCGTAGAGTTCCGGAATCCAAGTAGGTACTCAGATCAGGTGACGTCGACAGGCGGTCACATGACTCGATAGGAGCATGGAAACATGTCGAAAAAGATGATCGTGCCGTGCCTCCGTGTAGCCGGGTTCGCAGTCCTCTTCATGCTCCATTCCGCCCACGTGTCGGCACAGGTTCCTGCGGAGGCCGAAGCGAGGCTGCGGGGCATTTACGAACGAGGCGAGCTCGATGCCCGATCCTTTCGGGAGCCCTGGCTCCCGGATGGCTCTGGCTACACGGCGCTGGAAGCGCCGGCCGGGGCGAACCAACGTGAGCTCGTAACCTACGATGCAGCTAGCGGCCAGCGTACCGTGCTGGTCTCCCTGGCACAGCTCATTCCTCCCGGCGGTACCGAGCCCCTTGCGATCGAAAGCTACACGTTCTCACCGGACGAGAGCTGGTTGCTGTTGCAGACGAGTAGGAACGATCCCGAAGGCCGCGTCGACGAGTACTGGAAGTTGGAACGGGCGTCGGGGACTCTTCGCAGGGTGGTCGCTGGCGGGTCGAACCGCATTTCTCCCGACGGCCAGCGCATCCTTTACGCTGAGCAGGGGAATCTGCACGTCTACGATCTGCGCAGTGATCGGACGATTGCCGTCACGAAGACCGGCGTCGCTGGCGCGGTTTCGAACGGTAATGCGACCTGGAGTCCCGATGGAAAGTGGATCGCCTTCGTAGAGACTGACAGGTCCGATGTTCGACTCAGGTCGATGCTCGTCCCGAGCGATCCGTCGTATCCAGAGGCCAGAGAAGTCCGCTTCGCCAGGGTTGGCGAGACCATTCCCGCGCTGCGTGTCGGCGTCGTCGACGCCCAGGGCGGCGAGACGCGCTGGCTTTCCATCGCCACGCCGGCAGAGGGCTTCTATCTCGGAGAGGTCGGCTGGGCCGGAAACTCCAACGAGCTGCTGATCGAGAAGCTGAGCCGCTTCCGCGACGAGCGCGAATTCCTCGTCGCCAACGTTCGTATCGGTGCGATCACCCGCATCTTCCACGAATCCGATCCTTCCTGGGTCATCGCTAGCTACCGGACCAACGCCGGGCTTGAGTGGATCCGCGACGGCCGCGCATTCCTCGTGCTCAGCGAAGCCGACGGCTGGCGGCATGCTTACGTCTACTCGCGCGGCGGCGATCAACAGACCCTTCTGACGCCCGGCTCGTTCGACATTATTGAGCGCGGCGTGGTGACTGAAGCGGAAGAGTGGTTCTACTACTCCGCCTCTCCCGACAACGCTACTCAGAAGTATCTCTACCGGGTGCGGCTGGACGGCGCCGGAGAGCCCGAGCGGATCACGCCCGTGGACCAGCTCGGCTGGCACGACTACGACTTCTCCCCCGGCGCCCGGTGGGCGTTCCATACTTACTCGACGTTCGATGCTCCCCCGGTTACCGAGCTCGTGGAATTGTCGGAGCATCGTGTTGTGCGCGTGCTCGAGGACAACAGCGAACTGCGCAAAACCGTCGCGCCGCTGATCTCCCGGCCAACCGAGTTTCTGGAGCTGGACATCGGCGGCGGCGTGATCATGGATGCATGGATGATCAAGCCCCCCGACTTCGATCCGTCCCGGAAGTATCCGATTCTCGTTTTTGTGTACGGCGAGCCCCACGCACAGCAGGTTCTGGACGCTTGGGGCCGAGGTAACGCAAACTACCATCGTGTGATCGCCAGTCTCGGCTATCTCGTAGTGTGCATGGACGGGCGTGGCACGCCGGCGCCAAAGGGAGCCGCGTGGAGGCGGGCCGTGTTTGGCAGCCTTGGTCCGCTGTCCACCGAGGAACAGGCAGCCGGCGTGCTCGAGCTCGGCCGTATCCGCCCCTACGCTGACCTGTCCCGAGTCGGCATCTGGGGGTGGAGCGGTGGTGGTTCGAACACCCTGAACGCGATGTTTCGGCGGCCGGATGTCTATCATGTCGGAATCGCCGTGGCCCCCAAGCCGCAGCCGCACCTCTACAACGCCTGGTTCCAGGAGATCTACATGCGCACCCGCGAGGTGAATCCG
>PBML01000037.1 GCA_002722645.1 Acidobacteriota bacterium | reverse complement strand
GTGGCTGGACTTGAAGCCTGCCGGTCATGCCCAGATGGATTATGAAATTTGTCGGACCGCTGCCGGATAGAGGGAGAATGAGGTATTTGCCCTGCCGCTCGATGTCCTGGATGGTACGGCCTTTCAGACCCTCCGCCAGTTCGGCCGCCGAAGGCTTTTTGACCGTGTTGGCCCAGGTGATGTTGGCTCCGGTGATGGTGGAGCCCGGCAGTCCCGCACGCACCAAGTTCCGGCGCGTGTTCTCTACCTCAGGCAGTTCGGGCATCTTGGACTCCTTCGACAGGCTCAGGATGAGCGGTTGTTGTTGCCATTCTTCCCTCTTTCCGCTCATGGCGAGCTTGTCGAACCACGGACAGGGGACAACTGTAGCTGCACCAGGAAGATGCCTAGTGCGCGCCCTTCGACGGAGCTCAGGACAAACGGACCGGGGTAGGTCATCGGCATCCCACCGCCATGACAAGTATATTCTATACGGTGGTATGCTTCACGACGGGTGGGAATCAACCAACGAAGAGGGACATCAAGCCATGAAATTCGGAATCTACAGTTCCATCGCCAATCCGCCCCGGGGCGAGGACCTGCCCAGGTGCGTAGACGAGGTCATTGAAGAGGCTCAATTGGCCGAGCAGGCTGAGTTCGACTCGTGCTTCTTCGGCGAGCACCACCAGGACAAGGACGGGTTCCTGCCGTCGCCTCTGATCGTCTGCACTGCCGTGGCGGCGTCAACCACCAAGCTGAGGGTGGGGACATCGGTGATTCTATTGCCGTTGCACCACCCGGTGCGGCTGGCCGAAGATGTGGTCACCCTGGACATCATCTCAAAAGGCCGGGTGACTGTGGGCGTCGGTCTGGGCTACCAACAAGCTGATTTCGGCGCCTTCGGCGTTAATATGTCCGACCGCGTGGAGTTGTTCGAAGAGAAGGTGGACATCCTGCACAAGTGTTGGTCGGCCGAAGAGTTCTCTTACGATGGCAAGCATCACAAGATCGAGAACCTGACAGTGAGCCCCGCCCCCATACAGAAGCCAAGCCCTCCGCTGTGGATCGGCGCTAGCGCGCCGGTGAGCGCCAGGCGGGCCGCCAACATCGCGGACGCGATAGTTACCACGCCCAGCACCACGTTGGACAACACGGTCAAGTTGATCGACCACTACAAGCAGGCCGCCGTGGCCGCCGGCAAGACGCCCGCGCCCGTGATCATGCGCGACGCTTGGGTGGCCGGCTCGCGTAAAGAAGCTGAAGAGGTCTACGGACCCGAGGTGATGCAGGCGTACAAGTATTACTGGCAGAACGGACTGCCCGAGTTCCTGTCCATCAAGAACGAGCCCGAACTTACCTTGGAACGCGTGGCCAAAGACCGCCTGATCATGGGCGACCCCGAGGAATGCCTGAGCGAGTTCCAAAGGTGGAGCGATGCCACGGGCGCCGAGTCCTGCCTGTTGCGTTTGCGGCATGCCCACTCAGGAGGCCCGTCCCACGCCCAGATCATGAAGACTATCGACCTGATCGGAGACCGGATCATTCCGTACATGGATTAGCCGACGCCAGAGAATGCCATCTGAGACACTGAAAATACGGAGAGGTAACGTCGTATGCCGGGGCCACTAGAGGGGTTGAAGGTGCTAGAAGCCGCAAACTGGGTGGCCGGGCCTGCGGCCGCTGCGATCATGGCAGATATGGGAGCTGATGTCGTCAAGATCGAGTACCCGGAGACCGGCGACCCCGCCCGAAACGTGGAGGTATCCGAATTCGGAGTCGTCCAGTATGCCGGCGGTATCAACAAGTTGTTCGAACTATTGGAAGTGAGGCAAGTACAGCGTTGCCGTAAACCTTGAGAACCCTGGGGGCAAGAAATCATTCAGAAACTGGCTGCCGAATCAGATGTAGTGATCACCAATCTGACGCCGAATCGATAAGAGCGTTACAAGCTGGGTTACGAGGACCTATCGGAGCTGAATCCGCGCGCGATTTACCTTCTCCGGAGCTTGGCCAAGACACTGAGACGACCCTTCTGGAGTTGGGCTACACCTGGGATGAGGTGATAGTCTGTAAAGAGCAATGGGCAATCATTTAATCAGTGCTCCGCAGCCTCCGAGGCCACCGGGTTGTAGGTGACCTGAATCACCGGCGTCTGAGACTCGTTCATTCACTGGTGGTGTTCGTTGGGCGGGACTAGGATGGCATCGCCTTGTGACACTGTGTAGTCTTTCCCGCCGCACACCATTTCCATGCCTGGGTCCTCGGATACCAAATTAGACGTCTATGCCATAAACCCTGACCGCGGTGTCGTGGAATAATGACGCCCGTTCGGTCGCTGAGTAGTCTTTGGACAGCCTCTTGAAGGCGTTGTACATGACGTTATAGGAGAAGGACACCTTGTCCGGCGGGAAGTTGCTTTCAAACATGCAGCGGTCCGGGCCGAATTGTTCGATACAGTGGTTCATCCAAGGCGCCATGGTTTCGGCCAGTTCTTCCGAGCCTATGGGCACTTCTCTGGCGTGCCAGCCGTAGCCGAAGCGGGGCATACCCATTCCGCCCAACTTTATGGTGACGTTGGGGCAGGCCGCCACCGCGGAGATGCCCTCTCGCCAATTGGGGACTATCTCGTCGTCCTTGCCGGCGTAGATACCGACCCGGCTCACGCCGCCGATGTGGTTCACGATGATTGACAGGTCCGGCACGGCCTTGGCGAATTCGGCGATCTCAGGTAATTGAGGGAAGGACTGCATGAGGTCTAGTACCAGACCTCTTTGACTCAACTCCCTTGCGCCGGTTAAGAAATCAGCGTTGGCCAGGATGCCTTCGGTCTCCCGGTTGTCCCATGCGGGGTCGCTGTTCCATGTTACGTTGTGGCGTATGCCCCGGAACCGGTTGGGGCTGGCCGCTTGTAGCGCTTCCAAGACCGCCGCCACCTCGTCGCCCAGCTTGAGGTCGGCGTGGCCGATGATGCCCGCCGCCGCCCGGCTCGGGCCGTAAACCCCGCTGGCGCTGGCCGCTGCCAGACCCTGGACGAATTCAACCTCGCCCACTGGACGCAGTTCTTCCGGGCCGTCTGCGTTGTACATGGACCGGGCCTCAAGGAAAACGGTGGACCGGACATTGTGGCCGCTGTAGATGTCGGCGTTCAACTCATGGAGGAGATACCGCTGGTAGGGGGTGCTGCCCGGGCGGAGGTCCCAGAAATGATGGTGTGGGTCGCATATGGGGAGCTCCGGCTCCAAGGTGGGTTCCTCGGTCAGAGCCAGCCAATCATTAAAACCGAATGGCATACGGGTACCTCCGCTGGTGGGTTTCGAGCTTGGATAATAACACGAGCACGGAAAAATCTTTGCTCAGATGTCCCCTCCCTCGTCGTCCTTCCGCGGAAGGACGACGAGGGTTAGAGTGAGGGCCGTTGCTTCGGGGAGATCAAGCCTGTAGCAGAAAGGTCCTTCGACAAGTCCGATTACATCGAGACTCTCGACCCTTGGTCAGATCTCAGGATGAGCGGTTGTAGTGGCTTTGGAACCACACTTGATGCACGGCCAGCGTAATTTCCATGTGGAGGAATCGGTGGCCCAGCAAGTCGCCCGCTAGGGACCCTCAGAAAACTTGGCCACGTGCGCGTTCAGTTCCTCTTCAGCCAGGTCTTCCTTGTGGGTGCTGACGTACCAGCGATGCCCCAAGGGGTCGACCAGGGTGCCGGTCCGGTCGCCCCAAAACTGGTCTTCCAGGGCCATCAAGCTTTTTGCCCCGGCAGCGAGTGCCTGGGCGTAGATACGATCGACGTCTTCCACGTAGAGGTAGATGTGCACAGGAGTGCCCCCGATCGCAGTTGGGCTCTGGAAATCCATCTCCGCGCTCTCGTCGGAGAGCATGATGCGGGAATCGCCGATCTGTATCTCGGCGTGGCCGATCGTTCCGTCTGGACTGGGAATCCGTATCAATTCTTCTGCGTCGAAAGCCTTTTTATAGAAATTTATGGCATCCCATGCGCCTTTGATGCACAGGTAGGGTGTGACCGAGTGAAGCCCTCGTGTATGGGGTTAACGTTGGTGGACATTGGTTTCCCCCTGTAGGCGTAAGGTGTTTATGTTTGGGAAATAGCTCGGCACAACCCGCTCACGGTGAACTCCGACTAAGAGTCGAGAGTCTCGATGAAATCAGACCTGGCGAACCACCGTTTTGGGCTAGTTAGTTTTCCAGGATCAGTATGACTTATGCGCACCCTTCGACGGACTTAGGACGAACGGATAACGGGTGGTCCTACGCCTGATGAACAGCCAGCGTGATTTCCATGCCCTCGATCTTGGTGGACTCGGTGGCGGATTCGATGGACGGCGCGCCGTCCACCAGATCGTTGCTTAGGGTCTCGTTTCGGATGTAATCCGAGAAGGCGCCCTGCATGATGCCGGCGAATTCCGACGGGCCCTGGTAGTAGGTCACGATGCGGTCGGTGACATCGAAGTTGGCCGACCGGCGCATGCCTTGGATGCGGTGGACAACCTCTCGCGCCAGGCCCTCTTCTTTCAATGCGTCGCTGAGATCACCGTCCACGGCCACCATGTAGCCGCCCTCCATCGAGACGGAGTAGTTCTCCACTGAGAGTATGGTCTCGGTCTGGTCGCCGGCTTCGTCCAAAACCTGCCGCACCAGCGGGGCGTCGTCTTCGATAACCTGGATGTCTTTGATGTTCAGCTCTTCCAAAACCTGGGGGCGCACCTGGTCGATGTACTCCCGCTCCTCAGAAACGCGAATCTTCACCAGTACGTTGGCCAGTGGTTGGCGCACCTTCAGTCCTGCCTTGGAGCGTGCGGCCCGGCCCATGCTTGCCACTTTCATCGCGAGTTGGGTGGCTGCCATCAACGGCTGGTCAACCAAGGACTCGTCCGCCACCGGGTAATCGGACAGGTGGATGCTGTCTGGGGCCGATGGGTCCACCGAGCAGACCAGGTTCAAGTACATCTCCTCGGCGACGAAGGGGGCCAGTGGGGCCATCAGCTTGGCGACGGTCACCAGGCAGGTGTGCAGGGTGATGTAGCCGGAAAGTTTGTCGGCATCGCCCTCGTTCCGCCAGAAACGGCGGCGGCTGCGGCGCACGTACCAGTTGGACAACTGGTCGATGAACTCCTGGATGCGGCGGCCCGCGTTGGTGGGCTCGTAACCGTCCATGTAGCCGTCAACCTGGGCGATTAGAGTGTTCAGCTCGGATAGTACCCAGCGGTCAAGTTCGTTCTCGGGCTTCCAGTCGGCGGGCGTCTGCGAGGGGTCGAACTTGTCGATCTCAGCGTAGCCGATGAAGAACGAGTAGACGTTCCACAGGGTGAGCATCACCTTGCGGAGGGTCTCGCTGACCAACTTGCCGGAGAACCGCCTGGGCTCGCCAGGATGGGACGCCGTGAATAGATACCAGCGCAGGGCGTCGGCGCCATGCTCGTCCAGCACCGAGAGGGGCTCGACCACGTTGCCGACCCGTTTGCTCATCTTCCGGCCCTTCTCGTCCAAGATCAGGCCCAGGCAGATGACGTTCTTGTAAGCTGGTTGACCCTTGAGAAGAGTGGACAGGGCGTGCAGGCTGTAGAACCAGCCACGGGTCTGGTCGACCGCCTCACAGATGTAGTCTGCGGGGAAGCGGCCGTCTTGATCGATGCTGTCGTTCTCAAAGGGATAGTGAAATTGGGCGAAGGGCATGGCGCCCGAGTCGAACCAGGCGTCCATGACCTCTGGGATGCGGTGCATCTTGCCAGTGCAGCCCTCTGCTTTGCAGTCCAGGATGATGTTATCGACATAGGGCCGGTGCAGGTCCAGGCCGTCGGCGTTCAGGCTGCCATTAGTTCCGGCCATGCCTCTAAGTTCGTCGACTCCTCCTACACATATCATGTGGTTGCACTCCTCACACCGCCAGATGGGGATGGGTGTACCCCAGTAGCGCTCCCGGGAGATGGCCCAGTCCACGTTGTTCCGCAGCCACTCGCCGAAGCGCCCGTCTTTGATGTAGTCGGGGTACCAGTTGATGATGTCGTTGCCGCCGACCAGGTCGTCTTTCAGCGCCGAAGTCCGGATGTACCAGGAACTCTTGGCGTAGTAAAGCAGCGGGGTGTCGCAGCGCCAGCAGAAGGGGTAAGTGTGCCGGTAGATGTCATGGTGGAACAACAAGCTGCGTTCCGTCAGGTCTTCCATGATCTCTTTGTCGGCCGACTTCACGAACTTGCCGGCGAAGCGGTAGTTGCCGGTGATGATTCCCTGTAAATCCACGGGCTGTACGAAGGCCAATTCCTTCTCGCGGCCCACACCCAAGTCCTCGTCACCGAAGGCCGGAGCGATGTGGACGATGCCGGTGCCGTCGTCCAAAGACACAAAGTCCGCGGATATGGTTGTTGGCGCGAATTCGGTGGTGTCTTCGAGCTCAGTGACCATTCCACCGGGGCCAGGCCGGCGCACGAAACGACGCACCTGCGAGCCGAATTCCTGCGGGTGGTAGAGGGGCGTGTAGCCCAATCCCACCAGGTCTGAGCCCTTGACCGTACCAACTATCTTGTGTTCTTGAGTGACGTTCACTGAGACCAGCGCCTGCGCCAGCACCAAGCGGTGGCTGCCGCCCTCGCCTTCCAGTTCGACGATGCTGTAGTCCGCGTTCTCGTCTACCGCTAGGCCGGTGTTGCCAGGCAGGGTCCAGGGAGTGGTGGTCCAGGCCAGGAGGAACACGTCGGTGTTGCCCGCACCCAGTTTTTCAAGGACATCGGATTTGTCAGTAGACGCGGCCGGGTCCACCTTGAACTTGATGAAGACCGAGGGATCAGGCGTGTTCTCCCGGTAGCCCAGGGCTACTTCGTGGGAACTGAGACTGGTCACGCACCGAGGGCAGTGGGGGGTGCCCCGCATGGTCTGGTAGAGCAGGTCCTTGTCCCAAAGGGTCTTCAGCATCCACCAACCGGTCTCGATGTAGTTGTTGTGCAGAGTGACGTAGGGGTCTTCCATGTCGACCCAGTAGCCGATGCGGTCGGTCATGGTCTCCCACTCTTTAACGTAGCGGAAGACGCTCTCCCGGCACTTCTTGTTGAACTCCTCGATGCCATATTCTTCGATGTCGCGCTTGCTCTTCAGGCCGAGCTCTTTCTCTACTTCTAGCTCCACGGGCAAGCCATGGGTGTCCCAGCCGCCCTTGCGGGGGACGCGGTAGCCCTTCATGGTGCGGTAGCGGCAGATGACGTCCTTGAAGACGCGGGCGAGAACGTGGTGGATGCCGGGGCTGCCGTTGGCCGTGGGTGGGCCCTCGTACATCATGAAAAGCGGCGCGTCGGGGCGTTCGGACTCGGTGCGCCGGAAAACGTCCTTCTCCTTCCATTGCTGCAGGACGTTGGCGTCCAAGTCCGGGAAGCTGACGCGGTTGGATACGGGTTTAAACATCGGGTAAGGCGGTCCTCAAGACCGGCGACTATCCGCCGGTTGTTTTATTAATCCAACATTATAGCGTAGGTGGGGGTGAGGGAGTTCTACTGAGGACCACCTGTGATCGCCGCTGCAATGTGCTCGCTGTCCCGCACCGCGCCGTAGATCAGGCCCGAGGCCCGGTTCGAAGCCAGGGGAAACCGTTGAAATAGAGACACGGTATAGAGAAGATGCCGTTGGCGTGGACCAGGGTGCCTCGGTTGGCCAACTCCAAGCCCTGTATCCAACTAAAATCGGCGGTGAACCCCGTGCATCAGATGATGGTGTTGATGCCCGCCTGCTTCAGGTCGAGCGAGTCCGCAAGCCCAGCCAGCATGCCTGGGTTGAGGGCCTCAACCGGGTCGGCTTCTGCGGGAGGGGCGTCTATTTCCGCTTTAGCGATGTAGCCGTCAATCATGTCCTTGATTCGCTGGGAACTGGCATCGCCCAAATCCCAGTTGTCCTTGAGGCCCTTCCGGAACAGCAACCGGTCTCCCGATGCGCCTTTAAGTCCGCCTAATAAGTTGACGCCCTGGCGCGCCAGTTGTTGGAGGGTAACCGTATGCTCTCCCCTGGTGCCCGATACCTGCGGCTGAGTCATGAACTGCATGTTGGGGTCTTCAAGGTTGGCGACGGTGTGGTTGAGCAAACCGGACTGTATGCCCCAGTAGAGGATGTCTTTGCCCGGTAATTTCTAGGGAACCGGTCAACCTTGCTGGTCCAGAGGTAGACCGGCCGACTTCGATCAGTTCTTCGACGATCTGGACTCCAGATTGGGCGCTGCCGATGATCAGCACTCCGTCGGGCTTAATTCGGTCCGGGTTGCGGTAGTCGGCGGTGTGCACCTGTTCCACTGGGACTGACACCGGTTACGGTGACTCCCGTGCGCACCGGGAGCTGCATGTTGTGAGCGTGAGACCCGAAGGGCTCGAGTAATTCATCACGATGCCAAAAGCCATCTGGATTCGACAGAGAACGTTTGTCGCCGGGCAATTGGTTCATGCTGTTGCGCGAGTTCACGGTGAAGGAATCCCAACGCTGGGAGCGCCAGGTCTCCGCGATGGCGCCGCGCTCCAACACCAGGCGGTCGTGGCCGGCCTGGGAAAGCTGACAACTGACGCTCAGGCCAGCTTGTCCTGCTCCAAGGATGATCGTGTCCACGGTTTCCGGCATGTGGGTCTACTCAGATGAATTCTAGGTCAAGAACATGTCGGCCTGGACCAGTTTCTGCTCACCGTGGTCAGCGGCCAGGCCAAAGGCAGCTAGGGTGTGGCGGCCCAGAGTGGGCTCTCCGTCAGCCTTGCCGTAGACGCAGATGGTGGTGCGCTCTTGGCCGTTGATGCGCATACGAACCTCGGCCATGGGCAGCATCTCCCAACCGCCGCCAGGCAGGTTGAACCGGGACTCCCATTCGGTGCCAACACCAAGCATCTCCAGCAGAGTGGACGATAGCACCGAATAGATGTTCTCCGACCCGGCCACGGCGATAACCCGCTGGAACCGGGAGCCGTCTCTGGGGCCGATCTCGATGGGGCAATGGAATGTGTTGGTGGGCGTTGTCATTTGCTTGACCCTCCATTTATTGCCAGAGTTTGTAGAAGTGGTTCAGAGGCCCGTGCCCCTGCCCGATGGGGAAGGAGCGGCGGATTGCCTCGGTAACGAACTCCTTGGCCTGCCCTACAGCATCCTCGGCTTCCAGTCCTTTGGCTAGTCCCGCGGCCACCGCCGAGGCCGAAAGTGCAGCCGGTGCCGTGGGTGTTCACAGTCTCGAACCGGGGGCTGTGAACTCTCGGAAGTCACGGCCGTCGAAGTACACGTCGGTGGCCGGCCCTTCGCGGTGCCCGCCCTTGACCACCACCGACGCCGCGCCCATGGCCACGATGGCCTGGGCGGCTTTGCGGACATCCTCGTCGGTGACAATGGTTAGGCCGGTCAGTGTTTCGGTCTCCGGGATGTTCGGCGTGACTACTGCAGCCATGGGCAGCAGAAGATCCCGTAGAGATCCGACCGCCTCTTCCCTAAGTAGAGAGTCTCCGCTCTTGGCGACCATCACTGGGTCAACCACCAGCCGCCGTAGACCCGGCATGTCGGGGTATTTCTTCTCAGCATCTTTAAGTGACGCGGTGACGCACTCGATAATCTCTCTGCTGGAGAGCATGCCCGTCTTCACGGAGTCGGCGCCGATGTCCGACACCACAGCGTCGATCTGGGCCGAGATGATATCGATGGGAATCTCATGCACCGCAGTTACGGTCCGAGTATTCTGGGCGGTGATGGCGGTCAAAACGGACGTGCCGTAGACGCCCAACGCAGCGAAGGTCTTGAGGTCAGCCTGGACTCCCGCACCGCCGCCCGAATCTGACCCGGCGACGGTCATGGCCGAGGCTACCTGCCTCACGCCGACCATTTCTCTCCACGATAGGCCATGTCGAAGAACTGGTACTCGTACCTGAGAACGCTCCGAAATATCTCTTGGAGCTTGGCCCGTAGCTCCGGTGTAGGAGCGGAGCCGTCGACCACGCTTCGGAGCCAGGACACGAATCCGGACATGCCGGGGCTGGTGTGGATGTTGATCCAGGTCTGGTAGTAGTGGTTGTCCGGTTTCCGGCCCGCATCATCGGCCCGCTCAGCCCAATCCAGGTAGGGCCACTTCACAGCCAGCAACCTGGCCACGACCTCAGTGAATGTACCCTCGTAGGCCTGGGTACGCAGGTAGCCGCTATAGTTATGGGTGGTGGGCAGGTACTCCAAGGCTTTCACCAATTCACGGGAGATGCCCCGCTCCGGAACGCCTCTTGGAACAAGCCCTCTTCGCCGCCCAGCCCCAGGTGCAGAAACGAGACAAGCTCACGTGCGGCATCGAAGTCAGGGGCCTTGGCGGTGGCCAGGCTGAGCAGGATCGACCAGTCCTTGAGGAATAGGTAGTCCTGGTCGAAATAGATATCGAATCTCGACCGGTCGAGTGAACCGTCGGCCATCTCGGTGACGAAGGGGTGGGTGACCACCTTCTCCCAGATGGGTCCAACACCGGCGCGAAGTTCGTCGCTTAAACCCAAAGCACTTGCTTCCTTGATACCGGTGGCGTCCCAATCAACTGGGGGCCACCGGGGATATTAGGTGTGGAAAGCTACTCGTCGCCCGGCCCTTCTTCCGGAGTGAAGTCCGGGGTGAGGCCAACTGACTCTGCCTGGTCGGACGGGTCTGGGGTGGTCATATCACCCATGAACCCGATGGGTATCGCCGGTAACGTCTCCAGATGGAGTCCGGTGCGCATCCCCAGTTCCAGCGACAACCTGGCCACGGCGTCATTGTCGTCGGCTTCGACCATCATGACGAAGTCGTAACGGCCCAGGACGGCGTATTGGCCCAGGATCTCCGCGCCTGGAAGTATCAAGTCCCTGGTTCGGGCTACGATTAGGTTCGGGTCGCTGTGCAGCATTCGCTGGCCGTCGTGGGTCAGAGATCCCAAAAGAAAGTAGAGCGACATATAGATTTAACCCCCATCAAACACGTCTGGGATCCAGGCTGACGAGTTCCATGAAAGTATATCACCGGGCTGAGTGCGCATCGGAGTCAGTTTCCGCCCTGGAAGACCCGTACTGATCCCAGGCTGAAGGCGAGTGTTACAGACTGACCCGACTGTGCTGGACCGGAGGCTGCACCTGCCACGGTGTGGCAATAGAGTTCGCCTTTCCCGACCTGGACCCTCACCTCGTACCGGTCGCCTCGAAACACCCGCTCGATTACCACTCCCTGCAATAAGTTTCCATCCGGCGTCTTATCCGCAGGGATGCCCGACATTGAGATCCCGCTCTCATCGACTAGAAGGGTTATCTCAGACCCCTTTTCGGTTCCCGAACCCGGCGGTTTCGGCACCGTTATCAAACCAACCGAACATTCAATCTTGAGGGTCTCTCCGTCGTCGATGACCACGCCGGGAAGGACATTCTTGAACCCAAGTGTACGGGCGACGAATCCGTCAGCGGGATTGGCTACCGCCTCTTCGGGAGTGCCGGTCTGTATGATACGGCCGTGGTTCATAAAGATAAGTCTGTCGGCCATCGTGAAAGCTTCGTCCCGGTCGTGGGTGACGTAGATAGAGGTTACCCCCACCTCTTTCAGAATCCGGCGGACCTGATTCTGCAACGACTCCCGGAGCGCCCGGTCCAGCGAGCCCAGCGGCTCGTCAAGCATCAACAGCCTCGGCGCCGGCGCCAGGGACCNGGCCAGNGCCACCCGCTGCCNCTCACCGCCTGAAAGTTCATGCACCTTCCGGCTGGCCAGGCCGCCCAATTCCACCAGGTCCAGCAACTCCTGGACCCTGGCCTGAACCTGGGCTGAGGGGAGTTTTTGCATGCGAAGTCCAAANGCCACGTTGCCGAAGACATCCATATGGGGAAAGAGGGCCAGGTCTTGNAACATCAGCCCGAAACCCCGCTGCTGGGGNGCCAGACNATTCATGGTCCGGTCGTCGAATTCGATTGTCCCGGNGTCTGGGTCTTCCAGTCCGGCCAACATCCGCAGCATCGTGGTCTTGCCGCAACCGCTGGGGCCCAGCAGGCACAGCANCTCACCAGNCTCGGCGGANAACGAAACACCNTCAACGGCGGATACTCCGCTGAATGATTTGTAGAGACCCGAGACCGATAGAAGAGCCATCAGAANCCACCCACGCCCTTATACCGGAAGCGTTCGATGGCGATGAAGCCNACGGCCACCACGGCCATCAACAGCACGCTCATGCCCAAGGCCATGCCCAGGTTGGATGCGCCGGGTAGGCCTAGGAACCGGAAGATCGCCACTGGCATGGTGGTGAACTCGGCCCGNACCAGGATCAGCGACGCCCCGAATTCGCCCATGGACACCGCGAANGCGAAAGTGGCGCCGACCAACAGCGCCGGAGCGATCATGGGGAGTTCAACCAGTAAAAATACCTTCGATGGACTGGCGCCAAGCACGGCCGCCGCCTCCCTAAGGTTGGGGTTCATCCCCTTAAGCACCGGCAGCAGGCTNCGNATGACGAATGGGTAGGCCACNAGGCTGTGGGCGATCACCAGAATCAACCAAGAGCCGCGAAGGTCCAAAGGCGGNCTTCCCAGCGCGATGATGTAACCGAACCCCAGTGTCACAGCCGAAACACCCAGGGGCAGCATGACCAAGGCGTCNGCCATGTTTCGCCATCTGCGTCTGGCGTTGGTTATGAAGTAGGAGATGATCGTCCCTACCACCAGNGATATGGCNACCGTGGTCAAGGCGAATCTCAAGGAGTTCCAGATTATCTTCACNGGCGACAGGTGGAAGTAAGAACGGCGCTCGTCGGAGAATAGATTGGCCATTTGGGCCGTGCCGAATCCGCCGTCGAAGGTGATCCANCGNACCACGAGAGCGATNAGGGGCGACAGCATCGCCAGCAGCACCAACACCATCGCAATGACTAAAACTTTGTCCCAGAGCCGTACCGGCTTGCGGGACGTGGCCTCCCGCGGCTTGAGGTCCATGCGCACCACCGATTGTTCCTGGAACCTGGAATAGAGCAGCAGGAAAAAGTAGGTGAATCCAAGTTGGATAATGGACAGCGCGCCCGCCAAGGGCAGCCGGAACAACTTGGCCGTCAACTCGTAGATCGCCACCTCTAAGGTTGCGAACTCGGGGCCTCCCAGCACCAGAACCACGCCGAAGCTGGTGAAGGAGAAGGCGAAGGCCAGCAACGAAGCCGAGGCGATGGCCGGCAGGAGCATCGGCAGCGTCACATGGTAGAAGGTGCGGAACGGACCGGCGCCCAGCACCTTGGCCGAATGCTCCAGGTTCGGGTCCAGGTTGGACCACAGCGCCGAGACGATCCGGACGATGATGGCGTAGTTATAGAACGCGTGGGCCATGAAGATGATGGTCAGGGAATTGCTGATNCTGACCGGTGGCTCGTCCAGTCCGAACATCGACTCCAGAGCNGAGTTTACGATGCCCTGGGAGCCGAACAGAGCGGTGAAGCCCATGGCCACCACGATGGTGGGCATCACGAAGGGCAGCGTGGAGATTGCTTTGAGCAGCGTCTTGCCGGGAAACTCGTATCTAGCGAAGAGAAAGGCCGCCGGCAGACCCACAGCCAGGGTCAGCAGCGTTGAGANGACCGCCTGCCAGACGGTGAACCAGATGCGCCCCAGGTAATAGGAGTCGTTCAGCAGCACCTTGAAAGGGTCGAAGCCGAACCCGCTCTCGCCCCCCAAGCTCCGCTCCAAGATCGAGCCCAGGGGGTAGACGAAAAATATCGCCAAGTATACCAGGGGCAATAGGAATAGCAGCCGGCCGGCAGTCAAAGCTAAGTTTCCTTTTCAGATTTGACTACCGCTTCNACCGGTTGGCTGGCCGCCGCGGNGGTATCAACGGCCGATGGGGAGGTCACTGGGTTCAGCGGAGGACGACCGATGTCCACTCGTCGATCCACTCGTCACGCTTGGCGTCGATGGTGTCCGGTCCGATGTCCGCCGGCGCGGAGGGCACTTCGGCGAACCTGAAGTAGTCCGGCAGTTCGGCTTCGCTATTTACCGGGTAGACGAACATCCGGCCCGGGATGTCTTCTTGGAACGGCCGGTCCAGGACGAAGTCGATNAACTTCTTGGCCAGGTCCTCGTTATCCGTCCCTTTAAGGATTCCGATGCCTTCTATNTGCAGGAAGGTTGCTTTGTCCANCAGCACGTTGCCGGTCGGTGGTTCCTCGAGTGCGACCTCCGAGAAGAAGAACTCGGCTGCGGGGCTGGTGGCATAGCTCAGCACCANGGGCCTGTCTCCGCCGTATTTGCTGAAGTCAGTGTAATACGCTTCCGACCACCCGTCTTTCACGGCCAGATTATTGGCTCTTAGGTCGGCCCAGTAGTCNAGGTAGTCNTAGTCGTCNTCCTCNCCGAANTANGANACNGTGGCNATNAGGAAGGCCAGTCCCGGTGTNGACGTGGCTGGGTTCTCGACCACCAGGCGTCCGTCCCATTCAGGCTGGGTCAGGACCTCGAGGGAAGTAGGTGNNGTGAGCCCGTTTTCTTCCAGATAAGCGATGTCGTAATTGAGGTTGACGTAACCGTAGTCAACGGGAGTGACGTGGAAAGTGTCGTCTAAGATGAACTGCGCCGGCACGTTGTCGATGAGATCGGATTCGTACTGGATGAAGANGTCCTCCCGCAATGCCCGGCTTAAAAACGTATTATCGACGCCGTAGAGGAGGTCGCCGGAGGGGTTCCCCTTCTCAAGTATGGCCCGGTTCAGAACCGCACCCGAGGACCCGGCTTTTTGGATGGTCACTTTGGCGTTGTTGGCCTCCTCGAATTGGGCGATGATCTCTTCGCCGATGTCGAAGCTGTCGTTGGTCAAGACCACCAATTCGCCCGGTTTGGCTGGCACGGATGTCGCTTTAGCTGTAGGTTTNGCAGTTGGCTNAGCTGNGGGCTTCGCAGCTGGCTTAGCTGTAGCTGCCGGCTTAGGTGCGGCGGTTGGAGAGGTAGATGGTGTATCTCCATCTCCTCCACAAGCCGTCAAGACCAACAGTGCCAACAGGGTAATTATTGCTGAGATTNTTGTTGATTTNATCATGCGTGACTGCCTCCCAAAGTACTTCGAAACAGANTNGNCTGGGCAAAAAAATAACCGCCAATGGTGAGTATTGACGGCCTAACATGATATTTTACGCTCTAGTCCGTTTCCCTCCGCTGGCATTACCCAGATCAGGTTCGCAAGGGTCGGTGGCATTGAAGGCCGCCCTCTCAGCCCGGCTAAACCGAGCTCCCCTACGTGCCTAGATGATTCGATTGTTAATCGCGGCGCCCATTTCGCGGGCACAGAGGAATTATAGAAGGGCTGCTGAATGAGTGTCAATATGAGCATATTGCGAAATGAGTTAGGCCCGAATTTAGTGCGACGTGCTCTTCATGATTTCGATCTTTTGGCGCTCTTTGATGGTGGGTTTCTGCCCGCCTAGTCTTTCTCATGTTTCGGTCTAGATGATTACCGAGAATGAAACCCTGGTTTCAGTTCGCCTGTTCGACCTTCGTAGGCTTCAACAACATAATCTTTGTTTCCCGAGATAATTTTTGCTCTCTTAGCTGGGCCTGCAAATCCCACAAGAATTGGCGCCTAAGAGAGTCGTCCTCATACTCCCAAACAGCAATATTTATGATTCTGGTTTTTGTGTTCCTCTCTCCATTCGCCAATTCCGATTTCTTGACATGAATCTGTGGCCGCCATACAATCCGGCCAACTGGATACACTCATGAAGGGTGCTTCGAAACACATGCGCCGGTTACGGCCGCACTCTGTTGCAATAAACGTAGAATAACCCCGAGAACATCCCCGATTCAGACACGTTCGAATTAAGGAGGCCCCAATGGCAGATTGGCCGAAGGTTAAATACAAGGAAGAGGGCATGCGTGAAGGCATGCAGATCGAGGACGCCCAGATATCCGTTGAAGACAAGGTCGAACTGCTGGACATGCTGTCCGAGACTGGCCTGCAGCAGATCGTGGTCGGTTCCTTCGTGAGCCCCAAGTGGACTCCTCAGATGGAGCGTATCGATGAAATCGTAACCAAGTTTACGCCCAAGCCCGGTGTCACCTACACGGCATTGGCGCTGAACTCGCGTGGCGTGGAACGGGCCCGGGCCTACTCGCCGCCGCTGACCATCGAGCGCGACGCCTTCCCCCGGTTGAACGTCCACATGTGCGACGTGTTCGTCCGG
>PBML01000036.1 GCA_002722645.1 Acidobacteriota bacterium | reverse complement strand
GGACTGGAAGCATTCACTACTCACGATCGGCGTTCCATCTGGTGGGACGCTCCGCATTCTCTAGAAGTATGGACGGACTTTCCTGAAGTCCTTCAAGAACTAAGAGAGAACTATATCTGCGCTTCATTTACCATACTAAGTTACAGAATGATCATCGACACCGCCAAGAAGAATGGTCTCTACTGGGACGCAGTGCTGTCGTGCGAGGGGATCGGCAAGTACAAAACCTTGCCTGAGTCATATCAAACAGTAACCAAGTTCCTTCGACTGGAACCGCAGGAGTGCTGCATGGTGGCTTGCCACAACTTTGACCTGGATGCGGCCAAGAGGTCCGGGTTCAAGACCGCATTCGTGAGGCGTCCAAACGAGTGGGGAACTGCAGGCCCACCGGATCCAGAACCCAATCCTCAACACGACATCGTAGCCAATGATTTCCCAGACCTGGCCAGACAATTGGGCATACTAATCAACTGAAAGGGTGGAATCCTCTTTAGTTGGATTCGGCGCAATAAAAAAGGGCCACCGGACAATGCAAACGGTGGCCCTTTGTTATTGTTGGCGTTGGATACCGATCCTCGGACTGGCCTGTAGGGCCGTCCGCGCAGGCAGCAATCGATAACAAGACAGCGATTACAGTTGCGAGAATGCCAATGTTCCGTGACATCATCAATGACCAATCAGGTGTTTTACTGACGCAATTGATTTCGACTGTTCATTGGGATCCACCGGTTGCGGTGCTTGGTCTCATCAACGCTTCTTCCGGCCATAAGTCTCAACTTCAGGAGCACCAACGGTGACCATTGAAGAACTGGTCATATTTTTTGCCCGCATTGCCGGCTCACTCCCCGTTGTCCGATGGGCGTTTGCCGGCGCAATAATCGCCATCCTGGTTGATTTCTCAGACCTGTTCATGATGAATCTGCTCAACTTGGGTGGACTCCGAGATTACCAGGCCTTTGACAAACTGGCTGACATCGCCTATATGGTGACCTTCCTTTCAGTGGCGCTCCGCTGGTCCGGTACGCCGCGCAACGTCGCCCTTGTCCTTTTTACTTACCGGATTGTCGGAGTCGGGGTGTTTGAGTTGGTGGCTTGGCGTGGTGTCTTGTTATTCTTCCCGAACCTGTTTGACTTCTGGTTTGTGTTAGTGGCCGGGCTGATGCATTTTAAGCCGAACTACTACATGACTCGTCGACGTGCGGCTTTTTGGATTGTCGTTTTGTTGGCCTTGAAGGAGTTCCAGGAGTATGTTTTGCACTGGGGTAAGTGGCTGGACAACTACCGGGCCACTGATGTCGTGGTGGACTGGTGGCACGCTATTACCGGACTTTCTTAGAGGTGGCTTCTTTCATAGGATCTAGCCATCGATTGACGGGAGTGCGAGGGAGTCGAACCCACCTACCCCGCTCGTCATTAAGGCAATCGACGAATTCTCGGGAGTCCTGCCACAACTGTCAAGCTGACAATAGACAAGACTGCACCATTCACCAACAAGGCTCCGGGTGCCCCTAAGACACCGGCCAATCCTCCAATTCCCACATGCCCCACTGGGGCAGCGCCGACGCTCAATACCCATGAACCCATAGCTCGGCCACGTTGCTCATCCGTCACATTTTCTTGCATCAGAGTCTTGTAAAGAGTGTCTACTGCCATTGCGCAGGCGTTGACAACAGCCAAGACTAACAGGAATACGAGAAGATTGGTGGCCCAAGAGAACAGCATCATTCCAGCACCAAACCCGAAAGCGAGGCCAAGCATCAATAGCCCTTTGCTCTGGAAGTCCCTCAGGTTAGCTAGGAAGAAAAGCCCGATTAGAGCTCCTCCCTGCCGAACTGCCGTCATGAAACCCAGGCCAACGGGTCCAACGCCCAGCACCTCTTTTGCAAATACAGGCAATAAGGTCAGGTGAGTGAAACCGAATACTTCGGTGATTGATGCCAACACCATTAATGTCAGTAGAATTCGATTACTACCTATTAGTTGGAGGTGGCCCGCTAAATTTGTCAGCACGGGTTCCCGACGGGGTGAGTCCGCCTGGCCGACCTTGCCAATACCCAAAAGCACCGCAGCCGACACCGCGTAGGCGATTCCAATGGCGACATACTGCCAACCGGGGCCCACAGCATGTATGAGGGCGCCCGACAGTATTGCGCCAACAACACCGCCAACTTGCATTGCCATAGAATCCAGGGAGAGCCCGTTTAGCGAGTGTTGCGGCCCTACAATATCAACCGTGTAGGCTTCTCTAGTGGTTAAGACAAATGCGAATACACAGCCCGAGGCGGCTACCAGACCTATGACAGCCCAGACATGGGTTGCTCCTGATAGCAGCATGGCAGCCATGACCGACGATACTAAGATGCCGCCCAAGGTGCTGAACCATAGTAAGGTTCTGCGTTCTAGCCAGTCGGCTATCGAACCGGAGAGAATTCCAAGGAAAAAGAAGGGAGCCATCCTGGCGGCGGCGGCTACGCCCAGCATGAACGGTGATCCGGTCAAATCGAAGACCAGCCACCCGACCGCAACTCGCTCCATACCTGTGCTTAGGGAGTAAAAGACAGTGGAGGCCCATAGGAAGCGAAAGTCGCGAAACTGTAGAGAAGCTGCCCAGCCAGCCTTCGCGGCGAGCCGAGCTATCAACGCTGTACCGTCATTCTAGCCGGTGTACATGCGAGAGGCGGGCACCGGCCGCACTTTGTCTCTATGTCATCCAGGAGAAGGTCAATTTGCCGCTGAATCCGCTCACTAGCCATTATGAGGAAATCTTAGCGATGGAGAGAGGTCTCGTCCAGTTTCAGCGGTGTCAAGCGGCCATCAACCAAGCGACACCCTCGTTTCCACCAATTTAGCCTCAAAATAATTTAGTTGCTGCGGGCTTTGAGTAGAGTCGAACCCACCTACCCCGCTCGTCACGAGGCATAACGGATTTGAAGTCCGCAAGAGCCACCGGGCCCCATCCACCCCCATAAGTGCCTGGTTTGAGGTCGCCTTGATTTAGCAAATAAAAGGCGCCGCCGGAAGGCGGCGCCTTTTATTTTACCTATCGAAGAAGGGTTTAGCTCTCGAGTACGGAGTCTACTTTCTTCTTGAGTGCGCCCTTGGGCACGGCGCCGATGATCTGGTCGACCGGCTGGCCGCCCTTGAAGAAGAGCAAGGCCGGGATGCTGCGGATGCCGTACTGCATAGCGGTGTTGGGGCTTGCATCCACGTCCAATTTGGCCACTTTCAGTTGACCGTCATAGTCTTCAGCCATGTCGTGAACGGCGGGGGCAATCATCTTGCACGGACCACACCATTCGGCCCAGAAGTCCACCATGACCGGTGTGTCCGAGTCCAATACCAATTCTTGCCAAGTAGTGTCATTTACCTCAAATGGTTCTGCCATTTCCATCCTCCGGAATCTCTTTCGCGATTTTCTCGCACAGTAACTTTGATGCGTTTCGTCGCTTCAGGGCTCGCAGGGACTACGGCCGCCAGAAACGAGGCCGGGTCACTTGCGACTCAGTTTAAAGGGCACATACACCAAGGTCAACCAGCACGGGTCCATTTTTTGCGGGTCCAAGACTTGCCGGTGTGATTATCCGGTCAGCTATCTGAGGTCTGACCAACCCAGGCTTGGTCTGAGCCTGAGAGCCTGCTACCGCCTCCTTGGATTCTATCCCACCTTGAATTATAGTATTTACGAGCCTATTCAGATAGCCGAACGCATCATCCAACAATGGAATCATCGTGGTCAACTGCTGATGGAAATACCTCAGTGGAAATAACTGAGCGCATGACGCAACAAGGTGATAGGGTCACCCTTTCCCTGACGTCATGGGGACGGCTGGGTGAGGCCATGGCCGATTTTGACGGACATAACGTGTTCGTGGCCGGCGGGATCCCCGGCGAAAAAGTGGTGGCTGAGGCGGTCAAAGTCCACCGCAAGTATGTCTCCGCCAAAGTGGTGGAAGTGCTTGAGGCGTCGGCAGATCGAGTGGAGCCGCCCTGTCCCTACTACGGGGATTGCAGCGGGTGCCAATGGCAGCACCTCTCCTACGACGCTCAACTGAAGACCAAACGCGAGAAAGTGACCGACGCCTTACAGCGCGTCGGCGACCTGGTAAACCCTCCGGTATCCGAAGTGAGGCCCTCTCCCAACCAGTACGGCTACCGCAACCACGCCCGGTTCACCATCAGTCGCGAAGGCGCGTTGGGCTTCGTCAACCGTGAGACCCGCCAGTTCGTGCGCATCGACAAATGCATGCTGATGCACGATGGCGTCAACAACCTATTAGAAGAGCTGCAAGACCACTGTGGCGAGACCACCCAGCTTTCCATCCGGGCCGGCAAATACTCCGGGGACTTCCTGATCCAACCTTATTTGGTCCACCCCGACATCGGTGTCACCACGGGACAGAAAAAATACACCGAGTCGATTGACGGCGTCGATTTTCTCGTGTCGTCCCCGTCATTCTTCCAGGTGAACGTCGACCAGGCCGCTGCCGCCGCTGAAGTGGTGAATGACCACCTGAAACTGGGCCCTGAAGATGTGCTTCTAGACGCCTATACGGGTGTAGGCACCTTCGCGATACTGCTGGCCCCACATGTGAAGCAGGTCATCGCCGTGGAAGAGTCTTCGGCCGCCGTGGCCGACGCCAAACAGAACGCCGGAGAGCTTCAGAACGTCGATTTCGTGTTGGGCCGCACCGAAGATGTACTCAGAAAACTGCCGGTCACGCCCGATGTGGTGGTGTTGGACCCGCCCCGCTCCGGTTGTCAGCCACGGGCTCTAGAGAGTCTTATTGCGATGGCCCCGTCCCGGGTGGCGTATGTTTCCTGCGACGCCGAGACCTTGGGGCGAGACCTCAAAATTCTGTGCGCGGGCGGCTACCGGCTGGACGAGGTGGCTCCGCTGGACATGTTCCCGCAGACCCACCACGTAGAGTGCGTGGCGCTGCTGTCCCTGAGTGAGCCCTCCGATAAACCTGCATCGCCTCGCCTCACACTGGCATCGGCATCGCCCAGGCGGCAGGAACTGATGGACATCCTGGGCTTACAGTTCGCGATCATCCCGGCCGACCTGGCCGAGGAGCCCATCCCCGGAGAATCGCCCGTCGATATGGTGCGGCGGCTGTCTGCGGAAAAAGCCCTAGCCGTGGCCGCCGACATGGAATCGGGACTGGTGATTGGGGCCGACAGCACGGTGGTCTTTGAGGGCCAGGCCGTGGGCAAACCCTTGGACGATGACGACGCCCGGCGGATGCTGCAGCAGTTGAGCGGCACCACCCACCACGTTAGCACCGGCATCACCGTGGTGGATGCGGCGTCGGGCAAGACCCTAAGCGACGCCATGACCAGCCAGATCACCCTGCGCGAACTATCGGAACAGGAGATCGAGGCATCTATTGCGTCGGGAGTGCCCAGAGACAAGGCCGGGGCCTATGCGGTCCAGGACACCGAACTCAGGCCCGCGTCCGACTGGGAAGGCTGTTATAACAACATCGTCGGCCTGCCCGTCTGCCGGCTACTGGAAATGTTGCAGGAATTGGGCTACCAACTGCCTATGGGATGGAAGATTTCCGACGAGATTGCCTGTGGAGAGGATTGTCCGACCATCGCCGCTAGCCAGGGAGAGAACACCCCATGAACTTCATGGGAATGGGCATCCCCGAGCTTGGTGTGATCCTTTTGGTGGCTTTCTTGGTGTTGGGCCCAGGCCGGGCCATCGACATGGCCCGCAGCGCCGGAAAGATCTTGGGCGACCTGCGGCGTTCATTCGGCGACGTGACCAACGCCATGACCATGGAATCGCTGGAGCAACTCCCAACGCAGAACCAGGAATCAAGCGCTCCGGCAGAGTCGGCGCCGGGCTTGCCCATGCGGGCAGGGATTCCTCCGGCGGACGAACAGGCGGAAGACAATCCGGACCCTGAACCTGGACCTGATTCAGAGCCGGAGTCTGAGGGAAAGGGATGAGGTCCCGTGAACAAACACTGCTGCAGCACCTGGGTGAACTGCGCCGCCGGGTCTCTATCTGCGTGGTGGCCGTGCTGGTGGGCAGCGCCGTTTCGTTCGCGTTCTTCGAGCAGATCATCGACATCCTGGTCGAGCCCGCCCGTGACTTGAATCTTGGCACTGGCGGCGAGCTGATCTACACGGAAGTCACCGAGCTACTGACCACTGCCATCAAGGTGTCGTTTGTGTCCGGGCTAATACTGGCCTCGCCGGTACTGGTCTATCAAGGGGTGATGTTCGTTGCCCCCGGACTCACTGGGCGGGAGAAACGCTATCTCTTTGGTTTCATGCCTGCGGTAGTATTGGCATTTGCTGGTGGGGTGGCCTTCGCCTACTACATCCTCACTCCCCCGGCGCTCCATTTCCTGCTTACCTTCGGCGGCGACGTTGCCACACCGCTGATCCGGATCAGCAACATCGTCAACCTGATGGTCCGGCTGCTGTTCTGGATGGGGCTGTCCTTCGAGACACCGCTGGTGATGTACTTGCTGGCCCAATTGGGCATCGTCACGGCAGGGTCGCTGTCCCGGTTCCGGCGGTACTGGGTGGTGGTCGCATTCGCGTTGGCGGCCATAATCACGCCTACGGTGGACCCATTCAACCAGGCGTTGGTGGCGGGACCATTGCTGGTGCTCTATGAATTTGGTATTCTGATGGCCCGCGTCGCTGGACGCAGCCGGAGAAAGTCCGGTGCTATAACTTCAGCCTAAAGGCTGATATATCCAAGGCAACAAAAAAGGGCCGTGCTTCCGCTGAAGGACGGCCCTTTTGGTTTTCAACCCTGAAGCCTAACTGGTATTGTCGTCTTTGCTGCCGGCCGCGGTCTTTACAGCTTCTTCTTTCTCTTCTTCACCCATGAGGGCGGTTTTGAACGTGCGTATTCCCTTGCCCATGGACGTGCCAATCTCGGGCAGGCGGCGGGCACCGAAGATCAAGAGTATCACGACCACGATGATTGCCAGTTCAGGGATTCCCAAAGGTCCAACTCTCATGTCTCTTCCTCCCGTTAATTACGGCGGAGTGGCCCTTATGGCGGGCCGGTGCATCTAAACGATTAGATATTAGCAGATACGGCTTGCCACGACAATGAATCACGCCTATTTCAGCACGCCTGGACAGATACGGCGCTCGTAGGGTCTGCTGAAAGGCGAGCCGCGGTCAAGCTCGGTGATAGGCGCAGACTATGGCAGTGATATATATTGTACAGAGCAGGTACCAACGCTATAATTCTCACTTACGTGTAAATCCACCTTGGTGAAACACGCTTGGCGCAGCCCGTGCATAACATAACCTGCGAGTGAAAATGGAATCTAACTACGACTTGGTGGTGATCGGCTCAGGACCGGGCGGCTACGTGGCCGCTATACGGGCCGGCCAACTTGGCATGAAGACGGCCATCATCGAGAAAGAGGAACTGGGTGGCGTGTGCTTGAACTGGGGCTGCATCCCCAGCAAGTCCCTGCTCAAGAACGCTGAGGTTGTTTCCTACTTCAAACGGGCCGACGAATTTGGTCTGAAGATGGACAATTTCAGCGTCGATTTCTCAGTAGCGATAGAACGCAGCCGAAAGGTCGTCGACCGCAACACCAAAGGTGTGGCCTTCCTGCTGGACAAGAATAAGGTCGACCACATCCAGGGCACGGGCAAAATAGTCGGCGCTGGAAAAGTGGCAGTTGCGCCAGCCGCGAACGCGCCCGGTGTTGAATCGAACATTGTCGAAGCCAAGAACATCATCGTTGCCACTGGGGCCCGGCCTCGGAGCATTCCACCCCTGCCCATAGACGGCGACAAGGTCATCACCAGCCGCGAGTCCATAGTGATGAGCGACCTGCCGGAATCAATCGTGATCGTAGGCGGCGGGGCCATAGGGGTGGAGTTTGCCTACATATATAAGACGTACGGCGTCCAGGTCACCATTGTCGAGATGCTGCCCCGGTTGGTCCCCAATGAAGATGAAGACATCGGCGCCCAACTGGAGCGTGCCTTCAAGCGCGCCCGCATCGACTTTATGACTGGCGCCGGGGTCACCGGAGTAGACACGTCGGGTCCTGGAGTCAAGGTCACTGTCGACGTAGACGGCGCAGCTCAGACCCTTGAATGCGACAAAGTCCTCGTCGCTATAGGAATCCAACCCAACATTGAAGACCTGGGGTTGGAGACCGTTGGCATCGCAACCGACCGGACCGGCATCATAGTGGACGACAAAATGTCCACCAACGTGACCGGCATCTATGCCATTGGCGACGTCAACGGCAAGATGCCTTTGGCTCACGTTGCGTCCGCCCAAGCGATGGTGGCTGTTGAAACCATCGCGGGACTCGAGACCCTGCCGTTGGACTATACCTATATGCCCAGGGCCACCTATTGCATGCCCCAGATCGCCAGTTTCGGCTTGACCGAAGCCCAGGCCAGGGAGCAGGGCAAAGAAATCAACGTGGGGACGTTCAACGTCCAAGCCAACGGCAAAGCCCTGGCCATGGGAGAGAATTTCGGCCTGGTTAAACTGGTGGTTGACGCCAAGTACGGCGAACTGCTGGGCGGTCATATGATCGGCCCCGAGGTTACCGAGTTGCTGGGCGAATTGTCCATGACCCGAATACTGGAGGGCACGGTGCTTGAACTGGGCTGGGCGGTGCATGCCCACCCTTCTATATCGGAGATGCTTAAAGAGGCTGCGTTGGGCGCCCAAGGGCGGACGATCCACATGTAGCTCTCTCCTGTAACGGTTAACAGACATAACGATTACAATATCCGCAGGGCCTTGTTCCCATGACACGGACGGCGCCTGCGGATGACTCTGAATCTAGACTGATCGAAGGCGCTACCCACGCCTGGTATAACAAGAAGGCAAGGAGCGGACCAAATGGGGTTGGGAACGTATGATTTCGCACTAGCGATAGGCGGAGAAGCGGGACAAGGGATCGCTACACCCGGAGATATTCTGGCTCGGATAATCGTCCGCCGTGGATTGCACCTGAGCACGTATAACTCGTACCAGTCGATCGTCCGGGGCGGGCACATCTTCTTGACTATGCGCATCAGCGATGTCGAGGTCAACAACCACGGTGACAAGCTGGACCTTCTCATGTGCCTGAATCAAGACACCATGAACCGGCACCAGCGCCTGATGGGTCCGGGCAGCCGGATCGTCTACAATAGCGATACTATCGAGCCCGGCACTGAAGACAAGGGCGCGGACCTATGCGGCCTGCCGGTGGGAGAATTGACCGAAGGCAGCAGGAATCGGCTGATCCAGAACACGGTTGGGATGGGCGCGATCTCGTCACTGATGGGCATCGATTTCGCTGTTCTGGAAGAGAGCTTGACGCTTCGTTTCCAGCGGCGCGGCCAGGAGATGGTCGACGAGAACGTCAAAGTCGCCAGGGCCGGATACGATTATTCCCAAGAGCATTTCAANCCCTTCGACCANTCGCCTCCCACAGGCGTAAAGCCTCTGGCCGTTTGGTCGGGCAACGACGCCCTGGCCATGGGCGGGGCTGCGGCAGGCGTCAAGTTTTACGCTGCCTACCCCATGAGCCCGGCTTCCGGAGTNCTGCATTGGATGGCCGCCAACGCCCGCAACTTGGGCATCATGGTCCGGCAAGTTGAAGATGAGATCGGCGTCGCCAACATGGTAGTGGGCGCTGGGCAAGCTGGAACCCGGTCTCTGTGCGCCACCTCAGGCGGAGGGTTTGCCCTCATGACCGAGGCCATCGGCGCGGCGTCCATGATGGAGGTCCCGGTGGTCTTCATCAATGTAATGCGGGCCGGCCCGTCAACCGGCGTCCCAACCAAGACCGAGCAGGGCGACCTGTGGCAGGCCTTGGGCGCCAGTCAGGGAGACTTTGAGCGCATCGTAGTCACACCCACCGATTGTTTGGACGCCTTCAACACCATGCCCGAGGTGTTCAACCTAACCGACAAATACCAATGTCCTGCAATCATCCTCTCCGACCTGTATATTTCNGAGGGTCGTTTCAGCGTTGACCCGGACCTGATAAACATGCANCCCGACATCGACCGTGGGGAGCTGATCACCGAGCCTTCCGATACCGATGGNTATCTACGTTATAAACACACCGAGAGCGGCATTTCGCCCAGGGCGCTGCCGGGGCTCGAGGGCTACGTCCATCTGGCCGCCACCGACGAGCATGACGAGGACTCGACGCTGCTCAGCGACGAGTTCACCAACCCCCACAAACGGCGTCAGATGGTGGAGAAGAGGGCCAGGAAGTTCGATAACNTNCTGGGTGATATAGCTGCTCCCGTNCTGGAGGGTCCACCCNACGCCGATGTTACGCTGATCGGGTGGGGTTCCACGGAAGGGATGATCGCCGAAGCGGTGGACGCGTTGAACGCTGACGGGGTCAAGGCCAACCACGTCCAGGTAAAGTGGATGGTGCCGTTCCATGCTGATAAGATTTTGGCCATCCTCTCCAAGGCTAAGAAAACCATAATCGTAGAGAACAACTTCTCGGGCCAGTTCGCCCGCTATCTGCGCAGCGAGACCGGGTTTGCGGCCGACGGGCACATCCGCAAGTACGANGGCGAACCGTTCATGCCACATCACATAGTCGACGGCGTGAAGGCCCAGGTGAATGGGGAGACCGACAAATACATCCCCTATCAAGAGATAACCGTCTAGAGATATAACGGTTAACCGGCAACGTTGATTAGCCGGTGTTGAGCGAGGTGAGACCATGGCAACCACAGAGATTAACCTTACGCCAAGAGACTTCAAAGGCAAGTCGGACCCCGACTGGTGCCCCGGTTGCGGCGACTTTGGCGTTCTGAACGCCATACAGAGGGCTGTTGCTGAATTGGGGTTCCGTCCCCATGAGATCATGACGGTCAGCGGCATCGGTTGTTCTTCCAACCTGCCGGGGTACATCAACACCTATGGCATGCACACCCTCCACGGCCGGTCTCTGGCCATGGCCACCGGGGTCAAGATGGCCAACCACGAGATGAACGTGATCGTCACTGGCGGCGACGGCGACGGCTACGGCATCGGCGGAAACCACTTCACCCACACCGCACGCCGCAACACCGACCTGACGTACGTGGTGATGAATAACCAGATATACGGGCTGACCACCGGCCAGATTTCCCCCACCAGCAGCCTGGGCATGACCACCAAGAGCACGCCNTTTGGNAACGTGGAGCAGCCGGTNAACCCTCTAACCTCGGCAATAATGAANGGCGCGACCTTCGTGGCCCGCGCCTATAGNGGGGATGTCAGGCANCTGTCTGGCATCATCCAACAAGGCATCAATCACAAGGGGTTCTCCATCATCGACGTGTTCAGCCCCTGCGTGACCTTCAACCTCAACAATACCCACGACTTCTTCAAGGAGCGGGTCAAAAAACTGGAGGATGAGGAACACAACACCACCGACTGGAAGTTGGCCTGCGAGAAGGCGATGGTGTTCGGCGACACAATCTACACCGGGGTATTCTACGAGAGTGATCGTTCAGCGCTGGAGGATGTGGAGCCCGTTTTGAAAGAAGGCGGACCTCTCTCCATGCGGCCTCTTGGGCTGGGCAAAAAAGAGGCCCAGAATATCATCGACCGGATGATGTAGTCCTCGCCGGAGAAAAAGGCTGGCGCCTTCTGGGGCCACTCGGTGTTCCGGAATCACAAAGGAAACCAGCCAAGGGAGCGCCCCGATGAAAAAGGGGGGCTCCCTTTTTATTTGTTGAGAGCTGATCCAAAGATTCTGGCCATGCCCGGCGGCTGGCCTCGACCATAACTGAGTTGATGGGCGGCTGATCCTGGCCCTCGCTGCCCTGATTTCACGTGGAATATTCCGATTACGGCATGGAGTGTTGCGGAGGTTTGTTAAAACACGATGATATTACCGAATTGATAAAAAATAATACCCGAAAGCGCAGTGACTTGCTCCTTCCTAATCAAGCGCGTCACATGCCGGTCTCTTCCTCGATCGGCTAGAATTGAAGTGTTAGGTATTTAGAAGGAGAAAACCGAAGAACGTTCGAGGGCTTTGGTACAACAAACTAGGATCAACGATGGAAATAACCACAGTTTCTGATGGACAGCTTGTGGACAGTTATACGACAGCCGTTTCCAGTGACGGTTGCGCTCAAGGGAGCTATGACTTGGTAGAACTTATTGAAACGGATAGTATTTGAGACAGAATCGCGTTTGTTGTCAATTGGGACAATACCCATGCACCTTGCTATTCGGTTACCACATAATCTGGTCAAGCGCAAAATATTAACGGCGCAGATCAGATCAATCCGTTTTGGCTACTCACAGTTGGATCTTTCCTAGCCAACATTGATCCGCTACCCATGTGGGCCAAGATGTCTTTACAAGAACGAGTCCGTCCGCAGATCAGGTGGCGGGGAAGTCCAAACTGCTGCGACGCTCCCCTCCGTAATAGCAGACCTAAGACCGATGAGTATTGATATTGATACATAAGGCTCATCGGCCTTGTTGGAAATAGTTAGATGGCCTCCCTTCAATTGGCCTAGTCTCGGCACACCAAACTCCAGTTTGGAACCATCACGGGAGCGGACATTGTCCGCTTCCGTTTTTTGGCGGTTGCCCCGCTTCTTGCCGTGCATTAATATCTATCCAGCGTAGGCCGAGGCGGACTGACCTTGGCTCGCCCAGGAGGCACACTTGGCCACATCAATGGTTATGCCCCAGATGGGCTACGACATGCACGAGGGCAAGGTGGTCCGCTGGCTCAAGAAGGAAGGCGAGGAAGTGATCCGGGGTGAGGTCATCGCCGAGATTGAGACAGACAAAGCCACTGTTGAATATGAAGCTTACACCGGCGGCGTGATGGCAAAGATCGTTGCCGAGGAAGGAGCCACCATCCCGGTAGGCGGGCTCATCGCGGTGATAACGAACCCCGGCGAAGCGATTTCCGAAGACATTCTGACGAATGCTGCTCTGGCCGCGCCTGCGGAGGCTCGTTCTCCTGCGGCTGCCCCAGAAGTTTCGGCCCAAACGCCACCTGCAGCAGCGGCTCCCGCAACCAGCGACGGTGAAGTAAGGGCATCTCCCCTGGCCCGCCGCTTGGCCAAAGAGCGCGGCGTAGACCTTTCCACCATCACCGGCACCGGCCCGGGCGGCCGCGTCACTGAAGCCGACATTCCGGAACGGGGTGCGTCCGCCCCGGCATCTGCGGCCGCATCAGTGAATGGCTATATCAAGGCGTCTCCCCTGGCCAAACGGTTGGCTAGAGAGCGAGGCATCGACCTGGGCACGCTCTCAGGCACCGGCCCCGGCGGGCGGATAATCGAGGAAGACGTCCCGGAACATGCTGCTCCCGCAGCGGCCGCAGCCCCTTCAGATTCATGGGATACCGCCGCGCAGGCGACATCTACCTCTGAGAACGTTGAACTTACGCGGATGCGTCAGGCCATCGCCAAGGTGACCGCGGACAGTTGGGGAGCCGCGCCCCACTTCTATGTCTCGGTCGATATCGATATGACCAAGGCCATGGCGTTCCGGCGGGACGTGAACAACGAGCTGGACGCCGAGAAACGGGTCAGCGTCAACGACCTGATCGTCAAAGCGTCGGCCATCGCCATTGGCCGTCACCCGAAGTTCAACTCGTTCTTCCGGGACGACCACCTACAGATGAACGCGTCCATCAACGTGGGCATCGCCATCGCCCTGGAATCGGGGCTGATCGTGCCGGGTATCAACGGCTGCGAGAATATCAGTTTGGTTGAGATTGCCGCCGCCAGTCGCGACCTGGCTGCCAGGGCCAACAGCGGCTCACTGCGGAACGACGAGTACAGCGGCACCACCTTTAGCGTCAGCAACATGGGCATGTTCGACATCGAGAGCTTCACCGCCATCATCTTCCCGCCCCACGCGGCCATATTGGCGGTGGGGACGGTCAAGGAACAGCCGGCGGTGCGTGACGGTGAGTTGGCCATAGCCCAAATCATGAAAGCCACCCTCTCCACGGACCACCGAGTGGCCGATGGAGCGGAGGCTGCCCAGTTCATAGTGGAGATCAAGAAACTCCTGGAAAACCCGATCAGCTTAGTAATCTAGAGCTATCAGCATTCAACGGTCAGCATTCAGCTATTTGATGGGCCAAAGGCCCGACGACTCCAAGCTGACCGCTGAAAGCTGATGGCTGACCGCTTGAACAGAACAAAGGAGGGCATTTTGCCTAAACTAACCGGCGGTC
The DNA here is from genome assembly GCA_002722645.1 of Acidobacteriota bacterium. Classification (GTDB taxonomy): domain Bacteria; phylum Acidobacteriota; class UBA890; order UBA890; family UBA890; genus UBA890. The sequence goes on along the minus strand of PBML01000036.1, from coordinate 865 downwards.
AGGCCGTTGTCGAATCCCTCAAAACCCAGGGCGTGGATACTGTGTTCGGCATCATATCCATCCACAATCTGGACCTGTTCGATTCCCTGTTTGGGAGTCAGGACAGCATTCAGTTTGTCGGAGGCCGGCTCGAGTTGGGCTGTGGGTTCATGGCCGACGGTTACGCCAGGGCCACCGGCAAGCCAGGCGTTTTGTTCACCAGCACCGGCCCCGGCGCAGCCGACTCGGTGGGTGCCATCGGCGAGGCCTACTTTTCGGGCTCGCCCATCCTGGAGATCACCACCAACGTTGAGCAAGAGTTCCTCGGCAGCGGCAAGCTGGCAACCCACGAGACCAAGGACCAGCTTCGAATGTTTGAGGCCGTGACTGATTGGAACACCAGCATCCCCGAGGTGGAATCCATACCCGACAACATCACGCAGGCTTTCGACCGCTTCCAGACCCGTCGGCCCAGGCCTATCGAATTGGAGATACCTACCGACCTATTGGGGACTGAAGCCGATGTGGAGATGCTGACCGCCCGGCAGCCCAACATCCCCCAGGGCGACCCAAACCAGGTCGATAAGGCGCTGCAGATGCTACTCAAGGCCAAGCGTCCCGCCATCTTGGTGGGCGAAGAGGTCCAACAGTTGGGCGGCACCCAGCAGATCGTAGAACTGGCGGAGAAACTGGGTGCGGCGATAGTCACTAGCGACGGGGCCAAGGGGGCGTTCCCTGAAGACCATGCCCAGTCCCTGGGGCAGATCATGGGCCGGCGCATCTGGGGTGAGAACCCGGTGCAAGAATGGCTGGGCACCTGCGACTTGGTGGTTGTATTGGGGTCCATAATGCCCCACCGGTCCACCAGCGGCATCGGGCTGCAACT
>PBML01000035.1 GCA_002722645.1 Acidobacteriota bacterium | reverse complement strand
ATCTTGGCCAAGAGTTCATATCGACGCCAAGGTTTGGCACCTCGATGTCGGCTCATCGCATCCTGGAGCTGTAGCAGGTTCCAAGGGTTCGGCTGTTCGCCGATTAAAGCGGTACGTGAGCTGGGTTTAGAACGTCGTGAGACAGTTCGGTCCTTATCCGCTGTGGGCGTAGGAAACTTGAGGAGCGCTGTCCCTAGTACGAGAGGACCGGGATGGCTCGAGCTCTCGTGTACCAGTTGTTCCGCCAGGGGCATCGCTGGGTAGCGATCTCGGGATCGGATAACCGCTGAATGCATCTAAGCGGGAAGCCGGCTCCAAGACGAGGTTTCCCTGGGGCTTCGGCCCCCTGAAGGGCCCTGCGAGACGAGCAGGTCGATAGGCCGTAGGTGTAAGCACAGTAATGTGTTCAGCCGAGCGGTACTAATCGCCCGTGAGGCTTGGCCTCTAAATTCGCCAGGGGCAGACGAGCGTGATGGTGGTTGGAAAGCTGCCTTCTCGTTTTCGCTGCACCCGAGCCGGACCTTTCGAAAAAAGGCTCAAGTCGTTGATCTGCTTAGCAAAAAGCTAAGCACGGTCGGCGTCATGCTCAGCAAAAAATGGATCAATCGTGGAGTCGCGAAAGCGATCCTGCAAACCGATCCGAAACTGGACTATTCAGTTAGAGTTTCCCGGTGACTGTAGCGGGGAGGATACACCCGTTCCCATTTCGAACACGGAAGTTAAGCTCCCCAGCGCCGATGGTACTGCCTGGGCAACTGGGTGGGAGAGTAGGTCGTCGCCGGGTTATTTTTGAGAAGGCTGTTCGGTTCCGTGGAGCCGGGCAGCCTTTGTGCGTGCCGAGTTACTTAATGATCTGGCGAGTAGACCTAGAGATCATCAGCCTGTTCGTTGTACTCAGCGATGGGAGAGAGCTTTGTTGACTGCCGCCGCCTGGCTCATTCCGGCGGATCCTCCAGGACGATGATAGGATTTTCATTATCCAGGAGGTTTTGATGTCCGGTCATTCTAAGTGGAGCACGATCAAGCGGAAGAAGGGTGCTGCCGACGCTGCCCGTGGCAAGGTGTTCTCTAGACTGGTTAAGGAGATCACAGTCGCTGCCAAACAGGGAGGTGCGGACAGCGAATCGAATCCACGGTTGCGCACTGCGGTCGCAACTGCAAAAGCCGAGAACATGCCGGCTGACAACATCAAGCGTGCCATCCAGAGGGGAACGGGCGAGCTTCCCGGGGTCATTTATGAAGAGGTCAACTACGAGGGCTATGGCCCCGGTGGCGTTGCGCTGCTTGTGCAGGCAGCCACGGACAATCGTAACCGAACCGTTGCAGAGATTCGAAAGATTTTCGAACGAGCTGGTGGTCATCTTAGTGAGCTCAACTCGGTTGCCTGGATGTTCAAGCAAGCGGGCCATTTTTTAATTGACGCCCACAGCATCGGCGAGGACGACTTGTTACTCGTTGCACTCGATGCTGGAGCCGCCGACGTTGGCGCTGATGATGGTATGTACGAGGTGACCACCACCACGACCAAGTTCGCTGGTGTCCGTGAGGCATTCGACAATAACGGGATCAAGTGCGAGCACGCAGAACTTGCCATGCTGCCGGCCTCTTATATCAAACTGCAAGGCAGCGAAGCCAAACAATGTCTCAAACTGATGGAAAAACTTGAAGATCACGACGACGTCCAGGGTGTCTATACCAACGCTGATATTGACCCCAAAGAGTTCAAACACGCAGCAGCCGGGTAGCCCGGTAGAGGGGCGTTCGAATGCCGGAGTCGGTTCGCATTCTGGGGATTGATCCCGGTTCTCGTTTCACAGGTTACGCGGTGATTGACGTGTTTGGGGCAGACGTGAATGTTGTAGCCTACGGAGTTTTGAAGTTGCCCCAGAAGAAGCCGGTCAGTGAGCGTCTAAAACAGCTTGACATGCTGCTACGTCAGTTGGGAGAGGAGCATTGTCCCGGCGAGGTGGTGGTTGAGGAGGCGTTCGTGGCGGTTAATGCACGATCAGCGTTGGTTTTGGGGCAGGTTCGGGGCGTCGCGATTGTGGCGGCGGGTGCGTCGTGCCCGGTGTTTGAGTACAGTGCCCGCGCCGTAAAGAAAGCAGTTGTGGGCTACGGACAGGCCGACAAGGGGCAAGTGGTGCAAATGGTTAAGACCCTTCTACATCTTCCCGAGGCACCGCCTCAGGATGCGGCGGAGGCACTTGCCTTGGTGCTCTGTCATATGTACTCGCGCCGCTTCGCGGCGCGCCTGGAAGGGGCACGATGATTGCGATACGGCTTGGGGTTGTGCAGTGATCGCTGCGTTGCGAGGGTTGTTGCATGAGAAAACCCCCGAGTACGTTATCGTCGACGTCGGTGGCGTTGGCTATCAGGTTTATTTGCCGTTGCCGTCGTTCTATGAAATCGGCGAAATAGGTGACGAGGTCTTGCTGCGGATCCATACACATGTTCGTGATGACACTTTTAAACTTTACGGATTTAAGGATTTACCGCAGCAGCGCCTTTTCGAACGCCTCATCTCAGTCGCAGGCATCGGGCCTAAGCTCGCAGTAACAATCCTTTCGGGGATGGATACTGACCTTTTAATTGGTGCCATTGTTGACTCGGACATTGTACGCCTTTCAACCATACCGGGTGTTGGGAAGAAGACGGCGGAGCGAATGGCTCTAGAACTCAAGGAAAAGGTTGACGACCTAGGACTGGTTTCCTCGGACTCTGGCCCGCGTGGCATTCGTCAGGATGTGCTTTCAGCACTTGAGAACCTCGGGTATCGTCCTCGTGACGCGGAGCGAGCGCTTGAAAAGGTGGAAGACCCTGCCGATCAATTCGAGGCCCTGCTCAAACAAACACTGCGCGTGCTTGCCAATTAACGGGGGGATTCGGTGCCGAGTAATCGACAATGAATGAGCGGTTAGTTAGCCCGAGTCCGGTATCTGAAGAATCACGCTTCGAGGTAACGCTGCGACCCCGCACCCTTGAGGAGTACGTTGGTCAGCGCAAGGTGGTCGACAATCTGAGGGTGTTCATCGAGGCCGCTAGTAAGCGCAACGAGCCCCTCGACCACGTTCTACTATTCGGCCCGCCAGGTCTCGGGAAAACCACGTTGGCGTACATTATTGCCCACGAGATGGATGGTGATCTCCGTGCCACCTCCGGACCAGTGATCGAAAAAGTCGGTGATCTTGCAGCTATTCTTACCAGTGTTGAAGAAAATGGTGTCCTTTTTATTGATGAGATCCACCGCTTGCCGGCGTCTATCGAAGAGCTTCTGTACCCAGCGATGGAGGATTACCAAATTGACATCGTTATAGGCGAAGGGCCCAGCGCGCGGTCGGTAAAGTTGCCGATCCCACGTTTCACGTTGGTTGGTTCGACTACCCGCGCGGCATTGTTGACCTCACCGCTGCGGAGTCGCTTTGGCATCGTCTTCCGGCTTAATTTCTACACAACCGAGGATCTCACGAAAATCGTTTTTAACTCAGCAAAAAAGTTGGGGGTGCCAACTGATGCTGACGGAGCCCTTGAGATCGCGAGCCGCTCGCGCGGCACTCCCAGGATCGCGAATCGGCTTCTGCGTCGAGTGCGTGACTTTGCGGAGGTGGACGGGGACGGAATGATAAACGCTGATGTGGCGCGCAGTGCATTGCAAAAGCTCGAAGTAGACAAGATGGGGTTCGACGAAATCGACCGCCAACTTATGCTGACCATCATGCAGAACTTCTCAGGTGGTCCGGTGGGTCTAAATACCATTGCGGCGGCGATCGGCGAGGATAAGGCTGCAATCGAGGATATCTACGAGCCCTACTTGATCCAGCTCGGTTTTCTGGCACGTACCTCGCGTGGCCGGGTGGCGACCGAGATTGCCTATGAGCATTTCGGTATTCAGAAGGCTGGCAATAAGTTCTCCAGTGGGCCTCAAACTGAGCTCTGGTAGAACGACTACGGACGGACGGAGAGCGTGCGCATCGAGCTCTTTGATTATCACCTCCCTGCAGACTTAATAGCCCAATCGCCGCCTGAGCGCCGCGATGAATCGCGGTTGCTGTCGCTTATCCGTGGGGTTACCGACAAACCTTCCGAGTATCGCTTTGCAGAGGTGCCAGAATTGCTACGGGAAGGAGATGTGCTGATAGTCAACGACGCGATGGTTGCTCCTCAGCGGTTGTATGCGCAGCGCACCACCGGCGGTGCTGTAGAAATTCTCTTGTTGGATGATGTGGGAGCGTCGGTTGGTTCGCAAGGGTCGGTGTGGGAGGCAATGATTAGAGGTGGCAAGCGCTTGCGCCCCGGCGAGATTTTATATCTCGACGACTGTGCCACCCATTTGGTTATCCATGGTGAGACAAAAAAGGGGCGTCATCTCGTCGAGTTACCTGCAAATTACCGGGTCGAGGAAGTACTTGACCGCTGGGGCCAGATGCCGCTGCCCCCTTATATTCGGCGTTACCGAGGTGACGAGCACGGCGCAATTGATCGCGAACGCTACCAAACTGTTTACGCCCGTGAGCCTGGCGCCGTTGCCGCGCCGACGGCAGGGTTGCACTTTACCCAAGCATTGCTCGAAAAAATCGAACGCGATGGTGTCAAGATCGCAACGTTGACGCTTAAGGTAGGAACGGGAACGTTTCAGCCGGTTCGAGCTGGCCAAGTTGCCGAGCACAGGATGGAGTCGGAGTCNTATGTTCTGCCGGACCAATGTGTGTCTGCAATCGTAGCTGCGAAGGCGAAGCAGGGAAGGGTGATCGGCGTCGGTACAACAGTTGTNCGCACCCTAGAACATGCAGCGAGAGCCAGCGATGGGATCGAGAATGCCGCTGGTGCAGGTAAAGCTGACATTTTTATTTACCCGGGATTTAGATTCCATGTGGTGGATGCCATGCTGACAAACTTCCACCTGCCTCGGTCCACACCAATATTGATGGCAGCGGCGTTCGCTGGGCGGGAGCGTTTGTTGCAGGCTTACGAATTTGCGGTACGACANCGGTTTCGTTTTTATTCATATGGCGACGCAATGCTAATTACATGAGTTTCAAGCATGTTGGGCTCGAGCTACAGGGGTTACTAAGCGAGTGGATGGAGAAGCCCCAGGCGCGGGGCCTTGTACTTGGTCGCATCTGGGAGGAAGCGGTTGGTGAGGCGGTGAGTCGACACTGTCGACCGCTGGTTTTGGAAGACAGTGTGCTGATGGTAGAGGTCACCGATTTGGCATGGAAACCTCAGCTCGAAGCGATGAGTGCCGACTTNATCAGGAAAGTCAACACGGCCTTGGGTAAGCCGTGGGTGCGAAGGATCGTATGGGTCTTGGATGATGAAGTTCAGGCCTGATCGGATGTTCCGACGGNCTCCCANGGTTAGCGTACCTCGAAGCTGTGTGTGGTCAGGGCTGTGTAGCGTGTGCTGCCACGCCGCTGCCTGCTTTCGAACAACGTCAAGTGTTCGATCTTGAAACTTCCAGCCTTGTGGCCGGATTGTTTCTCAACCGCTTCCCGTAAAGCAGACAGACGACGATTGCCACGTATCCGGCCGAGGGTAATGTGCGGACGGAAGCGCCGATNTTCCTTCGAGAACCNAATCTTAGCGAGTGCAGCGTCCAGGTCGGTCTGCAGAGAAGAAAGCATTCCGTTATCCGTTTCAACACNGATCCATAGAACACGGGGTCGGNGAAGATGTGGGAAACTGCCGACGTTGCGCAGGCGGCCTTGGGTCGGTTGCGTGGTGGCAACGATTCTGCTCAGGACTCTGTCGATCTCCACTAGTTCTTGAGGCGCGACGTTCCCGAGGAATTTCAGGGTCAGATGCATTGAATCAGAATGAACCCAACGAACGTCGGCACGGCAGGTGCTCAGCTCGGTGACAATTTCTTCGAGCTNCTGCTTGACGGAATCCGGCAGATCTATGGCGACAAACAGGCGCATGCGAACAATCAAGACTGCATTGTTGTCGGTCTACGATAAGACCGGTGTGGTGGACTTTGCCAAAGGATTACACGAACTCGGGGTGCAACTGCTTTCGACTGGTGGCACCGCCGCGACACTAGTCGATGCTGGTTTGCCAGTGCGACAGATCTCTGAGCACACGGCATCGCCGGAGATGTTGGACGGGAGGGTAAAGACACTTCACCCGAAGGTGTTTGGTGGCATATTGGCGCGCCGCGATGACGATTCTCAGATGGCCGAGCTTGGCGTGCATAAAGTGTTACCCATCGATTTGGTGGCGGTCAATCTATACCCATTCGCGGCCACGGTGGCCCGACCGCAGCACACAGTACAGGAGGCGCTTGAGCAGATCGATATCGGTGGGGTTACGCTGTTGCGGGCTGCGGCTAAGAATTCGCCCGGAGTCGTGGTCGTTGTGGACCCGGCAAACTACGATGAAGTGCTTGATGCTGTCTGCAGTAACGATCTCCCATTGTCTCGACGGCTCGTTTGGGCAGCTCGAGCAATTGCTCACACCGCTTCGTACGAGGCATCGATTTGCAACTACCTCAGCGGCCTACCTGAAAACGCGGCCCTTGATGCAACGCCGGAGCTACAGGATGTTCCCGATACCGTGGCGATGACGTTTGATCGAGTCCAGGGGTTACGCTACGGAGAAAACCCGCACCAGAAAGCGGCGTTTTTCGCGGATGAGGCGACCGTGCCGCGTNGTCTCGGGGCTGCCGAGCAATTGCAAGGTAAAGAACTCTCATTTAACAACATCCTCGACCTCGACGCGGCATGGCGATTGGTTCGCGCTTTGTCAGTGGCTGGNGCTGTGGTGATGAAGCACAACAACCCTTGCGGTGCTGCGTGCGGTGAATCACTAGTCGATGCTTATGTTAAGGCACGCGCCACTGACCCGGTTTCAGCATTCGGCAGCGTCCTCGGGTTCAACGAGCCAGTTGATGTCGACACTGCAGGAGAAATTGTGACAACGTTCGTCGAGGCGATTGCCGCGCCCGGCTTTACCAGCGACGCTCTTGAAATCCTTCGTGAAAAGGAGAACCTTCGTTTGCTAAACGTTCCGACTGACGGTGAACTCGCGGCAAGTTACGCTGCTGCTGGTTTTCACCGCCACGACATACGCTGGGTTGACGGAGGCTTACTAGTACAGGATCGTGACCCTGGAGCGGGTATTCCCCAAGAGGAATGGGTCTGCGTAACTGACCGGCAGCCGTCAGATGAAGAAGAAGCCGGTCTTCGCTTCGCCTGGTCGGTGATTCCGTACGTGAAGTCCAACGCAATTCTATTAGCCCGCGGTCAGCAGCTCATCGGTATTGGTGCTGGCCAGATGAGCCGTGTCGATTCGTGTCGCATCGCTACCTGGAAGGCAAAGGACTTCGGCCACCAGGTGGCAGGCGCGGTGGCTGCCTCGGACGCGTTCTTTCCTTTTCCTGACGGACCAGAATCGCTCGCGGAGGCCGGGGTGACGGCGATCGTTCAGCCGGGTGGCTCAATGCGAGACGAAGAAGTTATAGAGGTCGCCGATCGGCTCGGGATTGCGATGGTTCTCACCAAGACACGCCATTTTTTGCACTAGCAGGGTAATTAAAAGCTCCTGCACTTCTGATGTGGCTAAGCCCCCAGGGGAACCTACGCCTTGACGACTCGGGTGCGGCTGAGCCTGTCGTGCAGGCCGCGCCGCTCCGGGTCCCGAAGGGCCGGAAGCATTCCAGCTAAAAGTGGCAGGGCCGATAAAACCCAGAGAGAAAGTCGAATCGAGGCGCGATTAAACCCGACGGAGAACTGATCGTTGCCAACGACCCGGAGGTGCATGACCATGCGGCCTATCGTTTGGCCGCAGCTGCCCACAAAAAATACTGAATAGCCGATTATGAAAATCGCCCACGCAAGCCCGATGCCAAGCATCTCCTCGACAAGGATCTGTCGGAAGGAAAGCCCTGTTCCGGAACTTGCCGTACCCACCAGGGCCACGCCAATCGCTGTCAGTATGAGCAGATCGCAGAGGGCTGCTGCGGCACGCTCACCCAAGGGACCAGCAGACGAAGTTTTTGCGGCCAGCTCGACGATCTCTTCATCCCACTCAAGTTCGTGATTGTTCTCAGGATTGGTTACCGACAAGTCGAGCTGGGGAGCCGTGCCCTGCGGCGTCGGTGTAACTTCATCGAGCGCGAACTCGGGCATCGAATTTCCCTCGGTGCTGGTGAGTTCGTCTAGATCTGACAAGTTTGGCTTTATAGCCGAATCCAGGTCGACATCATTTCCGAGTACTTCGTTAGTAGAGACCTCTGAGGCATCATCATCGCCGGGTTCAACTTCCACCCAGTCCGAGCTGGAATGATCATCTTCAGACTTGTCCGCGGCCTCTATCATTTCCTCGGCTGGTCCCGGATCCGCAACTGCTTCGACGGGCTCTATTTCAGAAAACAGGTCTTTTTCTTTTGTAGCATTGTCCGCAGGAGGCCTCTCGTCCAGTTTGGCTGACTGGGTGGTGACAGCTTCCACGTTCCCAGCGTGCACGTCACTGATCGGTTCGGGGTTGTCGTCAACGAGCTGAGCGATAAAATCGGCCGCCGTCCCAACTGGCGCATCGATCCCCACGGCCCCTTCTTCTTTGGTTGAGTTGATGTCATCTGGCGCAGCAGAGTCTGTCTCTTCCCCCGGCTCATCCTCGTCTGTCACGGTGTCTGAATTTAGTTCAATGGCCGCGGTATATCCTTTAATTTCTATCTCTTCAGCGTCTGACTCCTCGGAATCTTCAATGACTTCGAGTTCGTTGTCTTTCCGGCCTTTCGTTAGCTTCTCTTCCTCACGCCGGGCTCTAATCCGCTTTAGCCGTTCGCGTAATTCTTCGCGCCAATCGGTAAAACCAGCGACATCGTCGTTGATGGCTTGAGGCTCGGCGGCGGAGGCATCGGTATCAATCTCCGCGTCTGCGGCTATAGCTCCACCTCGTACGTTATCGTCTGGCGATGAGTCGTTGCTATACACGACAGCTGTCCCTATGCAAGGTGGGCATCGAGATGCTAGCAATACCCCATGAGTCTTGTCGAGTACACTGCCGCTAGCGAAGTTTTCGTCCTGACCCTATTTACTCCCCAGCGCCGTCACCGGGCTCGATGCCATACGACTTCATCTTGCGGTACAGGTGGCTGCGTTCGATATTTAAGGCCATGGCAGTTTGTTTAACGTTACCGGCATGCTCCCGAAGCTTGGTCAGTATGAAGCGTCGCTCGAAAAGGTTGCGTGCCTCACGCAGCTCAAGATCGCCGCTCGAATCGCGCTCGTCGCTTGGACCGAAGGCATCGATCGCTGGCTCAAGGTCCGTTTCTTGGATCGTCTCGTCGGCGACCATGACCATCAGCCGTTCGCAGACATTCTTGAGCTGGCGGACGTTTCCTGGCCAGCGATAGGCAGTAAGGCGGGCGACAGCGGGCTCGGAAAGTCTCTTAAGGCCGGTGCCATACTCGGCCGCGGCGCCTTTCATGAAGTGCTCGGCGAGCAGTGGCACGTCGTCGCGACGTTCCCTCAAGGATGGGACGTGAAACGGGATCACATTGATCCTGTAGTAGAGGTCCTCACGGAAGCGGCCAGATTTAATTTCCTCCTGCAGATCTTTATTGGTTGCAGCGATGATTCGGACGTCGACACTGTGATCGTCAGTCGAGCCAACTGGTTGAAAGGTCTGCTCTTGCAGCGCACGTAGTACCTTCGATTGGGTACGCAAGCTCATGTCACCGATCTCGTCCAGAAATAACGTGCCGCCGTCAGCCAGGTCAAGCTTGCCTTGCTTGTCGGAAACGGCCCCTGTGAAGGCGCCCTTAACGTGTCCGAACAACTCGCTCTCGATGAGTTCGCCTGGAATGGCAGCGCAATTGATTTCGACGAAGGACTTCGATGATCGTTGAGAGAGAGCGTGAATACAGTGTGCGACAAGCTCCTTGCCAGTGCCATTCTCACCGAAGATCAAGACACGGCCGTTGGTTGGGGCAGCACGGTTTATTTGCTTGCGGAGAGCGACAATGGCATCGGATTCACCAATCATGGTCCAACGCTCGCTAACCTCGGCACGCAAGCGGAGGTTTTCGTCTTGCAGGACCTTTTGCTTGAGGCCGTTTGCAACCACTAGCAGGACACGATCAAGAGAGAGAGGTTTCTCGATGAAATCGAATGCTCCAAGTTTTGTGGACCGAACCGCCGACTCGACGCTGCCGTGACCGGAGATCATGACAACAACCGGGTTGTTGTCAGCGTCCCCCAGTTTCTCAAGAACCTTGAGGCCGTCGATGCCAGGCAGCCAGATGTCAAGCAGGACAAGGTCAGGGTGGAAACGCTTGGTTGCTTTGATTGCTTCTTCACCGCTGGAGACTGTCCTCACCCCATAGCCCTCGTCTTCGAGGACGCTCTTCAGGGTGGCGCGCACGTTCCGCTCGTCGTCGACGACTAGGATATTGTGCGCGCGACTCAACAGGGCAGCTCTATTGTCATGACAGTTCCTCGCGGATGGTTATCGCTCACCCTGACGTAGCCACTGTGGTCAGCTACGATTTGGTGAACGATCGCCAGACCGAGGCCGGTGCCGCCACGCTTGCGCGAGAAATAAGGAAGGAACAATCGATCTTTGTCTTCTGGTTTTATGCCGGAGCCAGTGTCCGCTATCTCGATGCGAGTTGTTTGAAGGTCGTGGTCGTAGGAGGTACTAACCCGCAGCGTCCCGTCACCCTCCATCGCTGCGATCGCGTTGTCAAACAAGTTAGTAAAGACTCGTTTTAATTGGTCGAGGTCAGCGTTAATGGTGGGTATCTGCTCCGCAAAGTTACGGTCGACGGTGATGCCCTTGTGCATGCTTGCGCATGCTAATAGGCCATTTTCGATGATTTCGTGCAGGTTAGCGGACACTAGACTGGCCGGTGGCATACGTGCGTAGCGAGAAAATTCACTGACGAGGCCCTTGAGTGTGTCGACTTCCTGCAGAATGGTCTGAGTCCCCTCCTCGATAACATTAAACTGACCCTCGGCGCCGGCGGCACGTTGGTAGCGACGCGCTATGCGTTGAGCGGATAGCTGGATTGGGGTCAGCGGATTGCGAATCTCGTGTGCAATCCGACGCGCAACTTCTCGCCAGGCTGCTCTTTTCTGCGCCGTAATTAATTCTGTGAGGTTGTCTAGCACTACGACCGTTCCGATGTATGCGCCCGCGCTGTCTCGAAGGCTTGAGCAGTGTGCTGCAACGGTAAGGCGGTTGCCTTTGACGTCGAGTGAGAGTTCGTGCTCGAGAGGCGNGCGACGGGCCGTGGCGCGCGCCATCAGGNTNCTTAGATCANAAAANGNATCACCGGACAAGACATTTTCGNATGGNCTNCCGATTGCCGCNGATGCTTNGATTNCCAGAATGCGTTCAGCTGCACGATTNAACGTCGAGATCTCGCCCTCGGCATTCAACGAAATGACGCCAGTGGNAATGTTGGCCAACATTGCNTCCATGTACCGCCGCCGCTCGTCNANTTCTGTGTTNGTCGCCTGNANNCTGTCTCGNGACTGGCGCAGGTTTTTNTGGCCNGCGCGCAGGTCCNANGTCATTTGGTTGAATGATTCGACCAGNGTGCCGAGCTCGTCTTGAGCCTCGACCTCTACTTGGTAGCTNAGGTCCCCNGAGGCGACCGCNCGTGTTCCCTCTGCNAGCTTCTGNATTGGCACGGTNACNCCGCGCGCCAGATANAGACCNACCCAGAGAGCCGANAAAATNATTANCAGCGTCATTAACAGGAACGTAAGCNGNTAGTTGCTGAGNATCGGCCCCTTTTCAGCGAGTCCTGACATGAAACTGTCGTAGAGTCCCTCAATCGCACNAACTTCGGCCACGAGTTCATCGGCAACGACACGCGCGACGATAAGCACACCGGTGACCTCATTGCGGCTGCTCGGGTGGTAGATCGGAACTCCAGCTCGCAGCAAGCGGACTCCCTCTGTCANGCCGTCGATGAGGCGAAATGGCTGCTGCTGCAGCGCCATAGCGATCTGAGCAGGGGGAACATACAGCGGGTGGGTTTCTGGCAGAGGTTCAATTGCCCGAGTGGGTNCCCCGTTTGTTTCTTCAGAGGCTGCTGAGGGTGTCGACGAGATGGTCGGCCTCTGAAAGAACGTTGCATATTCTCCGTCAGGATCGAAGTACGGATCCAGGAGTAGTTCGGAGCCTTCGTACACCAGGATCGCCTCAAGTTCGGCTTGACGACTACGTGGTATCAAAACCCGCGCGCGAAGAAATTCCCGAGAATCCGAATCGGCTGTCCCGATGTTGCCCCTCCGAATTTCATCAGAGATCATGTCCGCAACGCGCTGGAGCTCTCGCGCCTGTCCTTCTTGAGACTGTTCCGACACTTCCCGGGCCCGACGGACAATCTGCTCGGTGTCGGTCGAGAACCAGGACTCGACTGCGGTTCTGATGAGTCCGGAAGCGACGATAAAGAGTAGGACCGTGGGAATCAGAGCCATGCCGATATAGGTAACAACGACTCGCATGCTGAATTGCGACCCAAGTTTCTTGCGCCGCCGTTCCAGGTAGAGCTTGATTATGTTGCGGCCCAGAACGAAAAGCATCACCAGGATTAAGGTGATGTTCAGCGCCGTAATCGCTTGCAGGGAGACGGCACCGAAAGCCAAACGCGATCGCTGAACTACGATCAGCGTAGCGATGTAGATCGCCACCAGGATAATCAGACCGACGACCGTAAATCCCCGGGTGCGCGGCTTCTTCTGATTGTTTTCGAGGAGACTCCTACTCATGAAGAACGCTCCAACACACACGATGAACCACTAGANGATTANATGCTAGCAGGCNATGGGGCGAACTCCGAAGGGCCTNCGGTTCGTCTGGGGCGCAGCAATCTGCACGATCCTCGCGCTAAAAAGATTNNNGTACTGTCGAGCGNTGGATCAGACGCGCGCCGGCACCAGATACGGTGGNCGGGAAGCGATGTCGTAGACCACGTCTTCCCAGGTGACCATGCGCCAGGCTTCGGTCGCCTGCTGGATGGTTTCAACCAGACCGGCGTGCAGTGCGTGCCCAGCGCGGTAGGCGANGACGTGTGCTAGCAGGGGAGAACCAATCAGCATTATGTCCCCGATAGCATCAAGAATTTTGTGCCGCACGAACTCATCTTCGAAACGCAGTTGGTTATTGAGGATTGAATTGTGGCCGATGACAACCGCGTTCTCCATCGACCCACCGAGCGCAAAGCCATTGCGATGAAGGGCTTCAACTTCACTCAGAAATCCGAAAGTGCGCGCTGGTGCAATCTGTTCGGTGAAAGAGCGGGGTGTGACTACGAATGTTTGTTGCTGTTCACCGATTAGTGGGTGCTCGAAGTCGATGGTGTAGGAGATCTTGAAGCGATCCGACGGGTACACTGCTANAAATTTATCTTCTTCTTCGATACGAAGCGGCTCAAGGATCTTGATAAACTCGCGCGGCGCCTTTTGTACACGAATTCCAGCCTCGTGCATTAGATAGATGAACGGTGACGCGGAGCCATCCAGTATGGGAACTTCTTTGCCCTTAACCTCGACGATCAGGTTGTCAATGCCGAGNCCGGCAGCTGCCGCGAGTACGTGCTCAACAGTGCCGATTGTGGCATCGCCGTTGGCGAGTGTGGTAGCGAGATTAGAGCGTTGGAGATATTCCTGCCGCGCCGGAATTTCAACACCATCGAGATCGATTCGACGGAAAATGATGCCGGTGTTTGGTGGGGCAGGGCGCATGCGCATGGCAACGCGGACGCCGCTATGCAGGCCAATCCCTGCACAATCTATATCCTTCCGGAGCGTTTTTTGCGTCCAATTCAATCTAACCCTCCAGAGTTGGGCTCATCCTGATGCCCCCGAATAAAGAACAAGGCTACCTAACCAACGTGCAAGATTAATATAACTAAATATATTAACAGCAAAATAAATGCCAACATTCAAGTACTTGAACTTAAATCTTTATAAACCAGTACTTTATAAGTAGAAGAAGAAATGGTCAAAACACCTGTAACGTCGATTTTAGGCATCAATTTATCGCTAGAGTGTCTCTTTTTTACAACAGGAGACGTTTAGTGCGCGTCCTTGTTGTGACCTCCGATGTTCCCTTTGTAGAGGGTGGCCACCGTGTCATAGCCCGGGCGCTCGTGCGTGCTCTGCACGAGGCCGGACACACTGCCGAAATCGTGACGACCCCACAGAATCGTTTCGGACGCCAGCTGTCAGCATACTGGGCCACCTGGTTAACCGATGTCCAGGTGGCTGGCGATGGTGGTCCAGTAGATCAGGTTGTAAGCCTCAGATTCCCTTCCTACGCTGTGCGCCATCCGAACCAGGTTGTTTGGCTTAACCACAGGATGCGAGAGTACTACGATCTTTGGGACGATTTTAGCGCGGGTCTCAACAGAAAGGCGAGACTGGTCGAAGCCGTGCGCCGGCGTGCNCTCCATTTTCTTGATGGCCGTTTGTTGCATCGNCGGGCGGTGATCGCCCAATCGAAGACGATCCAGCACCGGCTGTACCGCTGGGGGGGTATAGATTCTGACGTGCTATATCCGCCTGCTCCACAGCGGGACTATCGTTGCGACGATTACAATGGAGCAATCCTTGTAGTGGGGCGGTTGACGAAACTCAAACGTGTCGATCTCCTAATCCAAGCCGCGGCAGCGGCTGGCGGCGATTGGCGGGTTCGCATTGCCGGCGAAGGTCCTGAGCGGGCAACACTCGTCAAACTTACCCGGGAACTCAATCTCGAACATCGTGTCGTTTTACTCGGAGAGCTCGACGAAGAGCGCTTGGTTCACGAATATGCTAACTGTGCCGCGGTGTACTTCGGCTCGCGTGCTGAAGATTATGGTTTGGTGACACTCGAGGCGTTTTCCAGCGCCAAGGCGGTTGTCACCTGCACCGATTCGGGTGGTCCGGCAGAGCTTGTCGAAGACGGTGTAACTGGCTTTGTTGCCGAGCCCGAAGTCGATGCCGTTGCTGGGGCGCTAGCGCGCATCACACAGGAAACAGGTCTTGCGGAAAAGTTAGGGGCTGCAGCTGCTGAAGTGGCCGCGCAGCATAGCTGGCCAGCTGCCGTCGAACGTCTTCTTGCCGCCGGTCAGCCTTAGTCGAATCGTTGCCAGTCGGAGCGGCCGCCAGATTTAGACTCGAGGCGCACATTGGTGATCTCCATACCCTTCTCGAGTGCTTTACACATGTCGTAAAGCGTCAATAGAGCGACTGATGTTGCGGTCAGCGCCTCAATTTCGACACCTGTTTGCCCAGTGCAAGACGCACTCGCTGTGACGCAAAGGCCATTTTGATTCGGTTCGACCCGGACGTCGATATGGCTCAACGGTAGTGGGTGACACAAGGGGATGAGTTCGGCCGTTCTTTTGGCGGCCTGGATACCGGCGATCCTTGCTACTTCGACCACGTTCCCCTTTGGAACGTTGCCCGCGAGAACCCGGGCCCGTGTCTCCGGGCTCATACGCAACTTTCCAGAAGCGGTGGCGGTGCGCTGGGTCTGGGGCTTATCTCCAACGTTGACCATCGCCGCGCTACCCTCTTCATTGAGATGGGTGAAGTCCTTTTCAGCCACGATCTCCGGAGCGTAGCACGCTAGCTTGGTACCTTTGCCAAGGTTTCTTGTGACCCAAACCCGATACACTCAGGGGGCATGTCCAAACCTACGAAAATATCGAAACGACAGCTCAGNCTATGGGACGAGGAAGCGCTCGAAGCGATTAGTGCGTCAAGTGATTCCTGGCGGCAGCGATACGATTCTGAGACNTCCCTAGCTGAGCCTTCGCAGACTGCGCCGGGTCGTGCCTCGGGTGCGACNAAAGTACAAGCTCTTCACACACCGACCGACATCGATCGTTGGTCCTTCAATGACGAACTTGGTTTCCCTGGTGAGTATCCACTGACCCGCGGTATCTATCCGAGCATGTATCGCGGGCGTCTCTGGACGATGCGTCAGTACGCAGGTTTTGCCACAGCCGAAGCTACCAACGAACGGTTNAGGTACCTACTCGATCGCGGTCAAACTGGTTTGTCTACAGCCTTCGATTTGCCAACCCAAATTGGCTACGACTCTGATCACCCCATGGCGCTTGGTGAGGTTGGACGTGTCGGGGTGGCGATTGATTCGGTTCGCGACATGGAGGTTCTATTCGACGATATTGATATCGCGAAGGTGACCACTTCGATGACAATTAACGCGACGGCCGGCACCCTGTTGACTCTCTATTGCGCGCTGGCAGATCGTCGTGGTGTTGTTCTGGAGAAGCTTGGTGGCACGGTGCAGAACGATATCCTCAAGGAGTACATTGCCCGTGGCACCTATATCTATCCTCCGGCCGCCTCATTGCGTCTGGTGACAGACACATTTCGATTTTGCGCCGAGCGTGTACCACGCTGGAACACGATCAGCATTTCTGGGTATCACATCCGTGAAGCTGGCTCGACGGCAGTTCAGGAAATCGCCTTTACGCTTGGGAATGCCATTGCCTACACCGAAGCGGGGCTATCAGCAGGACTCGCCGTCGATGATTTTGCCCCGCGCCTGTCCTTTTTCTTCAACGCCCACAACCATCTCTTTGAGGAAGTTGCCAAGTTTCGAGCAGCGCGTCGACTATGGGCACGGATCATGAAGGAGCGCTTTGGGGCGGCAAATCCGAAGGCCTGGCGGATGCGCTTTCATGCCCAGACGGCTGGCTCCACGCTCACTGCGCACCAACCCTTTAACAACATTGTGCGTGTCGCGGTACAAGCTCTGGCGGCAACGCTCGGTGGTTGCCAGTCGTTGCATACCAACGGCATGGACGAGGCGCTCGCGCTTCCCACTGAACGATCAGCGCGGACCGCGTTGCGTACCCAACAGTTGTTGGCCTACGAGCATGGTGCTGGCGATGTAATCGATCCACTCGGGGGCTCTTTTACCATTGAAAAATTGACCACTGATCTCGAGGAGGAAGCGGCGGTACTGATCGGCGAAATTGATAAGTTGGGTGGCATGGTCGCAGCCATTGAGGCGGGCTATGTGCAGCGGCAGATTGAGAAGGCTGCCTATGATCATCAGCTCGCGATTGAATCTGGAGAACGCCCAGTTGTTGGCATCAACTGCTTCGAAGAGGAAGAGCGAAGCGACCCGCAAATCGCAGTGCATGAGATTCCGGAAGGACTTGAGCAACGCAAGGCAGCAGAGCTTGAAGCATGGCGAACTGAACGCGATAGTGATGCCGTTGCGAGGGCTCTGGATGCTTTGCATGTTTCTGTGTCCTCGGACACCAACGTAGTCGAAGCCATCTTTGAGGCGGTTAAGCAAGAAGCGACGCTTGGGGAAGTCGCCGACCGTTTACGCGACGCATTTGGAGAATATCGTGACCCTTCCTGCACAACATGAACAGAGGGGCAGGAAACGAATGACTCTCCTGTGTACAATAATCAAGTTCCCAATGCATCTTTCCGTTAGCTGTGGAAATTCTCAATGAAGCAGCCTAAGAATCCCCGCGGCGTCGAGGCTCAAACCGACGACCTGCTGGCCATGACAGTCCGTTTAGGTTTCATTGCGGGGCTTGTGTGCTCTCTGCTTACTGCGGGTTCCGTTGCAACAGCGACTTTGGCCCAGCAAGGAGCGGTCACGGCTGACTTAGATGCATTTGAGAAGGTTGACCTAGATACGCTAGATAAGAAGTACCGAGATTTNTACGATTCGGTAGAGGTCATCCTGACGCCTGATGAAGAGAAGGTCTTTGAGCGCCTAGGCTCGGATTTTCAACGCGACGAGTTCATGGAACGATTCTGGCGAGTGCGCGATCCGAGCCCCGGGACCTCCAGGAACGAATATAAGGAGGAATACGAAGAGCGGCTCGAGTACGTCGAGTTTCACTTTGGCCGTGGAGAGCCCGGCCCCGGNAGGAAATCAGAACGAGGCCGGATGTACCTGCTGCTAGGTGAGCCGATGAACATCAAATCGTTGCCCTACGAGCAGCAGACGTATCCCATAGAAATTTGGTGGTACCACGCCAATCCGAAGCTCGGCATNCCCCCGTTTTTTTACCTGGNTTTTTTCAAACGCCACGGNNCTGGGAAATTTCGACTCTATAGTCCANTGGTTGACGGTCCGATGGCGCTGCTCAACCCGGCTGGCAAGGAAAATGTGCGTCAGATTCAGAGTAATGAAACTCGCTACATGGCGCAGATGGAGGGCGAGATCGGGGCGGCGATTGACGTTCTCACATATATCGACGTAGAGCTTGCCCAAGTTGCACTGAGCTTGATCCCAGGGGATTACGGAGCACAAATGGGCTATGGCTCGATGCGCTCGCAGATGATGATCGGCAGCATCGAGATGATCCCCGAGAAGATCATGCCAACGGCCGCCTGGGCGTATCCGATTCTCACCGGCATCGTTGAGGCCGATGTTCGTTTTGAGAGCCTACCGGTCAAAGCACAAGCGGTAGCGCTGTTGGATCCAAGTGGCTTGCCGTTCATCCACTACGCGCTGCTAACTGAAGGAAGTCGCCTCAATCTGTCCAACTACGAAGACAGCTGGTACGTCACGTTCCAGGTTGCGGGAACTGTGATCGACGACCAGAATCGCATTATCACCTCGGTCAAAGGTGTTGATGGCTCTTCCATAAAGACCCTTCANGCAGATCTCGATGAGGAACAAGCTCGTGACNTGCGTAGCGGGCCGTTGCTGCATCTAGACCGACTACCGGTGGTTGCAGGTAGCTACGACTTTGAACTTGCCCTAGAGAACAACGTCTCGAGGGAATACGGTCGCGCTTCCTTTTCCATCGATGTGCCCGCTCCATGGCCTGAAGTCTTACGCAGCTCGCGCCCGCTATTGTTGTGGGCTATTGCCGATAATCAACAGTACGATCCCTATTCTGCGCACTATCCATTCCAGGTCGGCCAGTACAATTTCATCCCATCGCTTGANCCAGTGTTCAAACCCTCCCAGGGACTTTTGATTTTTCAACAGGTGTACATGCCACGAGGGCACGAGGATCGAATTCAAGCGACTTACAGGCTATCGGACGATAGCGGGGCGTTAATAGATAGGACCGAGTACATCAAACCGGTCGATGCCGACCACAACGGCACAATCAACCACATCGCACGCATTGGTCTTGAGGACGTTCCCGAAGGCGAGTACGAGCTCTTTGTTGATCTGGAAGGCGACAATCGCAGTGGCACGACTCAGACGGTCACTGTTGCTCTCGACGCCGACGAAAGCGCGCATTTGCACATGAATGCGGGACCGCCGCCGACGGACCCTTGGGTTGCCTTCGATCGTGCGCAACAGCTTCGCACCTTGGCTCAGATCGACGATGCCATTGAAGTACTCCAACCCGCCCTCGAACGTGTGGATGATGAGAAGATCCGGGAGCTGCAGATCGGCCTGCTAATGGAAGCCGAGCGCTATCAAGATCTTGAAGCTCTACTCATGCCGTTGCAGCGCGAGCATCCCAATGAAAAAGAGATCTTGATGGCTTTAGCGGCGGTGAACTCACGCATGGGGAATAATCGCCAGGCCATTAGATGGTACGAGCGTGTCCGTCTTGCCACTCGACCGGAGGAGAGCATTGAGGTCCTAAATCCTTTGGCCTCAGCATATTTCGGTGATGGTAACAACGAAAAAGCGCGCGAAATGCTTGAAAAAAGCCTGACAGTTAACCCCGACCAGCCGGAAATTCAGCGTTTGCTGGACCAGGCTCTGGGCAAAGGTGGTAATTCTTCACGCTAATTTTGTCGCCATAGCGTGTTTAAAGTGAATTCGAGCCTTTGCCGCAACGTCTTGTTGACAGTTGCCAGCCTACGAAAGCCGGGAATATACTGCCGCTTACAGTCCCCCAAGATCGAATCTCTACGGAAGTACGCTTCCGGTTCCTGGAAGAGATGCCAATCCAATGGATAGAATATTGATGCTTCATGACGCGGTGTGGCGCGTTATTAGACTTGTCTCCGGAGGGTTCCAAAATGCGTAGAAATCAATTTGCCTCGGTGGTTTTCATTCTCCTGCTCATTTTCGCTTTGGGCACTGAGCTTGCTGATGCTCAACGCGGCCGTGGTGGCGGCCGCCGTGGTGGCGCACCGGCGGCGCTTGAAGAGGCCACTCTTCTTGAAGAGTTCGACAAGATTGTTGATCTCATATGGACCGACCAGGAAGAAGACACCTGGGGCGACATCGATGACGATGCCACTGAGGATAAGCAGGCCTTCATAACGATGTTCTGGGAGAGTCGAGACCCGACCCCAGGAACCGAGAGCAATGAATTTCGTGAGGTCTGGATGCAGCGGGTTGCCTATACTCAGCGCTACAACAGTGAGGGTACGGATGGTTGGCTAACTGATCGGGGCAAGTTCTACTTGATTTATGGGCCAGAAGTGCTCTCGGCCCAAAGTACCCAGCGGGCTAGCGGAGCGTCGAGCTCGGGGGAGAGTCAAGCACGGGCGGGCTCGAACACCGTCTGGGAGCTCGACGATACTCAGAACCCCTTCTTGGAAGGCAAGAAAGAGGTGATGTTCGCGCGGTACCAGCGCTCGTATTCGCGAATTACAGGTGGTATCGAACTGAGCCAGGAGGCATTCCTGGCTGGTGTTGCGGTGGCAAACTATTTTGAAGCTCGTCGAGCAAACCCCTCATCAGNNGGCCCAGTAGGGGCTGGTGCTGTCCTNGCTCCCGGCAGTGTGGCAACTGCGGGTGGGGCGCCTCCGACNCCCGATGTCTTGGCCATGCAGCAGCTCATGCAGAACGGCGNAACCCTACAAGATCTCATTATTCGTCAGGAAATGGCGTTCATTCCCGCGCCTGCGGGCAACACGTATTCCATTTTCAACTTCGATGTAGGCAAGTCGGGGCTGACGTTCGAATCTCTTGGCTCCCCGGGCCCGGCAAGTTTGCTTGCCTTCGGTGTTCTACGGAAAAAGGATCCGGCGGCAGCTAACGGCTTGCAATTTATGTACGAACTCAAGATTCCGTTTACGGTCGACCCGAGCAATGGCACCGCGGAGACGACATCGACGCACTCATTCGGCATGACGATCGAGCCTGGTGATTACCTTCTCTCCTGGGGTGTAATGGACATTACCTCCGAAGGAATTGGCACGACGGACTACGAACTTACAGTGCCAAACTACGCTGGCGAAGCCTGCGTTGCCCCACCCGAAGTGGTAACTGGTGCTGAAGTTGCCCAGGTTGGACCTTGCAACGAGCTTGCCATCCCCAGTGTCATCATGGCTTCGAGTTTGGAACAGATGACCGACGCAACGGACCTTAATAAGGTGTATCCACGGACTCGGGTCGCAGCACTCGAACTGGGGACCAACATCGAGCACGCATTCGACCGTAACGAGTCTTTGTTGTTGCTATATTTCATTAACGGGCTGGGCGTCGATCCAGGGACACAGCAGAATCGTTTCGATCTTACACATCGGATCCTGCTCGCCGGGACAGAGACCAGCATTGCGCGCTTGCCTCTACAGGAAAAAACGGCCAGTGACGTTCTGCAGGAGATTCCACTGGCCCAGGTACAGCAGATTCAGGCAGGTACANATTACGAGATCTTGATTGAGATTAAGGACCAGATCACTGGCAACGTCCTCTTCCATAAAGTTCCATTCAGCGTTCGCGGGAGCTAAGCGAAGGCGAGGAGAATCACGGAGAATCACGATGACTGCGACAGCGTCGCTTCGAAGCGTCCATAAGACTATTTTTCTTGTTTTGGTTGCCGTTCTGACGGTGTCCGTGTTGGTGCAGCCGGCTGCCGCACAGCGGGGCGTCGGGCGCATGCAGGGCATTGTTTTGGATGCCGATGGCAACGGCTTGGAAGGTGTTCAGATCGTAGCAACGAATCCCTCGGCGACGCCGAATACGCGTACCGGAGACACTCGCAATGGCGGTCGGTGGGCCATTGTTGGGTTCAGTCGCGGCGACTGGAAGTTTGAGTTCACTATGGAGGGCTACATCCCCTTTGATATCAACACCACCGTGAGTGCCGCCAATCGGAATCCGCCCCTCAACGTGACGATGGCTCTGATACCAGAAGGTATGGCTGTCGAAGGAGTAGGCAATGCTGCGGTTAATCAGGAGATGTTTGAAGAAGCGGTAGCTCTTTCCGACGCTGGTGATTATGCCGGGGCGGTAGCCAAGTATGAAGAATTCATGGTTGCGAACCCGCATCTGGACGCTGTCCACGGAAACATCGGCAATGCCTACCGGGATGCTGGCGATGTTGAGAAAGCGCGGGAGGCTTATGAAAAGCTGTTAGCTGCCGAGCCGGACAATGTGATGGCGAACTACAACATGGGCGAAATGTTCATCGAGGCGGGCGATATGGAAGAGGCGCTGCCTTATTTTGAGGCCGTCCTTCAGCAAAACCCCGACGATCCAGCCGTGTACTACAACGTCGCCGAGCTATATTTCAGCCAGCAAGTGTTGGGGTGTCTCGAACCTGTGCCGGAATGCCAAGGTGCGATTAGCTACTACAATCGTGCACTCGAGACTGATCCCAACTATTTGCCAGCCCATATGCAGATAGGATTCGCTCTCGTCAGACTCGGNGATATCGACAATGCCGTCCTGGCGTTCGAGAAGTACGTCGAGCTCGCCCCGGAAGACGACGCGCAGCTGCCGATCGTTAAGGANGTGCTTGCGGCACTANNAACNGGGTAAAATNAACTCANNGGNTCAGNTCCCCTGCACAACAGGGAGATAGTTATGTCGTTTCTCCATCCTGAGGNCGTCAGTGGNNGGAGAANCAGNNGCGTCATAACTACGACAACTCTGTTGACTCTCTTGATGGCAGCTGGTTGTGCTGGCACACAATGGGGGCAGAGAATCGCATACTCGCCGGAGTCGTTCGTGGAAGCAACGCGAGCGCAGGCACCCGAGATGTTGGCCGAGGACCTAGTTGTCCCCTTCGGTGTCACGCCGGAGATGGTGGTTCGTGCCAAGGCCCTCCTTGAGCGGATGCCGCTGCTCCATACANATATA
This sequence comes from Acidobacteriota bacterium, assembly GCA_002722645.1. GTDB lineage: Bacteria > Acidobacteriota > UBA890 > UBA890 > UBA890 > UBA890. Next base: position 10,323 of record PBML01000035.1, on the reverse strand, counting down.
GACAGAGCTAACCGCCTCATGAAGGCGCTAACAGATGAGGACGAATTTGGGCTTACCTATGACNCGGTGGCCACTTCTCCTCCCGCGATTACCATGGAACGAGGCTACGGTAACTGTCTGGCGCTAACTTCAATCTTCATTGGCTTAGCGCGTGAGGTTGGTTTGGTTGCCTANTACGTCGACGCCTCCAATCGCATCAACGACCTGCGGCGAGAAGAAGAAATCATTGTNGATTCTGGCCACATTGCTGGTGTCGTGATGACAGAAAAGGGTTATACCTTCGTCGACTACGATGGCCACGTCTCAGAGTATCGAACCTTCNAAATTATCGACGACATTACGGCGCTGGCGCACTATTACAACAATCTTGGCTTCGAGATGCTCTTCAACGCCGAGCGGGCTGAAGAGCCTGTTCCGAGGGAAGAGGCTCTTCACAATTTCGAGCTTGCCATCATGGTCCGACCAGATTTTACTCGGGCGTACAACAACCTGGGGGTGGTGCACACNCAGCTCGGCGACCTGGATTCTGCAGCGGCCGCGTATCGCACCGCGATTGAAATGGATCCAAAAACCGACGCGGCTTACCACAACCTAGCGAACTTGCAAATGAGGGCTGGTGACCTAGGCGAAGCTTTGACTTTGTACACTCAGGCCCTTGAGGTGCGTCGGGATAATCCCTATCTGCACTACCATCGTGGCTTGGTCCAGTATCGACTTGGTGATCTTGGCGCTGCAGAAGAGTCTTTTAAGAGGGCGGTTAGGCTCCAACGGGATTACATCGAGGCCCACAATCTCTTGGCACAGGTTTACTACCAACAGGGTCGGTTAGAGGAAGCTGAGGAAGTGAAAGCAACCGTACAACGGATCCTTGCAGGGAAGCGCTGAGGTTGAAGCATGCTGCAACCGTGTCAATTCGGGGCGAATGCGCAGGAGAGCCGACATCCTTATCCAGTTTAGAGAATGGGATGTAACGGAGTATCTAGCGGGCAATAGGGGAGGAAAGTGACTTGGTGACATCTTGGTTCATAGCCTTCTTGCTGTGGTGTGGGGGAAGTGCGTTGTCCGCCGAGATCGTTCCGGTGATTTCTGAGCATCAACAACCAAGTAAACAATCTGCGCAGAAGCCAAACCCTAAGAAGATGTTGGCCAAAGCTTCCAGAAGGATGTCTCAGAAGTCGGTCTTTGAATCAACGGGCGAGTTGCAACGATTTCAAGTAAAGATTGTTTCACCAAGGCCAATCGACGAAATCGTTGGCCGGCTGACCGTGCGGGCCGAAGTCGTCACTGAACGACCTTCGGGGGTTTCGGCGGTCGATTTCTTCATCGATGGCCGTTTGCTTTTTTCCGACGTAGAAGCACCTTACGAGTTGCTGTGGNATCCAGGAAGTTTTGCTGAGCACTTGATCGAAGTGCGAGCGTATGGACCGGGCCGACAGATGGTTAGCGATTCACTTCGAACGAGTTTCGAGACTCCGGCTTCCAGACTTGGCGGTTATTCCGCCCGTGTCGAACGAGTCGAGATGCACGTGCGCATAGAAGGGGATGAACAACTACCGGCCTTGCCTGCCATGCCGGATTTTCATGTCTATGAGAACGGCTTCAAACAACCCGTTGTCTCAGTAGAGCCGGTCGCCGACCTGCCCCTAGCGGTCGGACTTCTGATCGACCATAGCGAGAGCATGCTTGATCGTCTCGAAACCGCTCTTGATGCTGCTGCAGCCTTTGTTGATGGACTCCTCAGACACCCAAACGACAAGGTGTTTGTTCTCGGCTTTGCCGATGTTCCGATTGTTTTTCAAGAATTCACCAACGACAGTGAGCGACTCGCTGACTCGATTTCATTGATCGACGACGGGGATTACACAGCGTTGTACGATTCGATAGTGGCCGCCTCTCGAAAGTTTGATGGTATTGATGGTCGGCGTGCCGCGATCCTGTTAACCGATGGGGCCGATTCGGGTAGTGACCATACATTTCGCGAAGCCGTGGTGGCTGCTCAACGTGCCGACGTGGCGCTCTATCCGGTTGGGGTCGAGCTCTCGCCACGGTTTGTGCGTGAACGGTGGATTCTCCGGGAACTCGCTGAGCAAACTGGTGGGCGAATCTTTTCTTTTGGTCAGCGAACAGACCCAAAAGAAATCTACGAGGCAATCGAGGAAGACCTTCGGTCCCAGTTTCGGATTAGTTACGCGCCGATCATTCCTGGGGGGGGCGGCGAGTGGCGAGAGCTCGAAATTCGAATTCGGGGCACTGACGGCCACGAACGGCAGGTGCGTACGCGGCCTGGTTATTTTGCTCAATAAGGTCCCTGGGATTGCCCTTGTGGCTTGTTCGAGCGTGTCCCGAGGTTGCGTTGACCCACGTCCGGCCCCGTGACTATACTTATGGCCATTCGTACGGACATGGGGCATTCCTTTCGCACGTTGACGGCCTTTCTGGGTCCGTGCTAGAAGCCACTTCCCGGCGCCTAGGACATGGGGCTAGACTAGAGAAAGGTGATAAACGGGCTCATTAANANAAGAGATAGGGAAAACCCATATAGCTTTTGAACTAACCCCCGGGTGGGGACCAAAGATTGTAAGAGGAGGTAACGGCTGTGGATCTTTCTGGCGGTTCCATAATGGAGTTCTATCAAAAGGGTGGCCCCATCATGCACGCCCTTCTGATCTGCTCGCTTATCGGCCTAGTGTTCATCTTCGAACGTGCCTGGGCTCTGTATAAGTCCAAGATTGACACTCAGGAGTTCCTCGACCGCGTTCGTACAGCTCTGACTAAGCGTCACAACGTCAAGGAAGCTATTGCGGCTTGCGAGGAATATGAGGGACCGATTGCCAACATCATGAAGGCTGGTCTGCTTAAGTATGGGCGCCCTCAGGATGAAATCGAGCGCACGATCGAGACTGCATCGGCCCACGAGTTGGCTCGCCTCGAGCGTGGCCTCGGTGTGTTGGCCACCATTTCGAACATCGCGCCCCTCCTCGGCTTTCTCGGCACAGTGTCAGGGATGATCAACTCGTTCGACGCTCTTGCACGTGCTGGTCTTTCCAACCCTGGCCTGGTTGCCCAGGGTATCTCGGAGGCACTGATCACCACGGCTACTGGCCTTGGTGTCGCCATCCCGATTCTTTCCTCCTATAACTACTTCACGACACGTGTCGGTAAGTACGTGCTTGAAATGGAGACAGCAGCTAATGTGTTGCTTGAGACCTACGCCGAAATGGAGACTCCGGGAGATTCAGGAACNTAAGCCATGAATCTGAAAGCACCAAAACGAGCTGAGGCATACCTCCCCACGGCCTCGATGGCGGACATTGCATTTCTGCTCATTGTTTTTTTCATGGTAACGACTACGATCACGGTCGACCGTACCGCAGTCGAGCTGCCAACAAGCCTTGAGCGTGTTGAAGTACCGAAAGACGCCGCGGTGATTGCAATTGACGAGACTGGCCAAGTCTTCTTCTCCAATGGAGAGGAAGACAGTCGTGCGATCAGCACGCAGGATCTCCTGCCATCAGCTGCGTTTATCATGTCGAAGAACTCTCTAAAATACTTCTTGATCAAGGCAGATGGNGCCGCTGAATACCGTTATATTGACCAAGTGATGGAGCAGCTTCGTCAGGCTGCCGTCCGTAACATCGCCATGCTCACGCAGCAAGANGGCGTGGGCTAGGGAGAAGGGTCCATGAAGTTAAAGAAGAAAAAAGAAGATCCCGAGATCCCAACCTCTTCAATGGCGGATATCGCGTTTCTGCTAATCGTTTTCTTTATGGTGACGTCGGTGTTTTCAGTAACCCGCGGGTTAGAGTTCCAGCTTCCGCGGCAAGAGAACTCAACGGAGCAAAGCGCCGAAGAAGCGGTACACATCTTCATAGAGAAGGCTGGCTCCAACTGTACCTTCACCGTGGACGGTGAGATCACACCACTCGATGATATCAACATGTACTTGCAACCGAAGTTGGCTCGCAATCCGAACAAGTTCGTCATCATTGACCCTTCTCCAACCGCTCCGTACCGTTGTATGGTGGATGCGTTTGACGAGTTGAAGCAGGGTGATGTTAAGAACATCTCGATCCCCACGACGGCTGAGAAAGCCGCGTGGGGTAGCATAATGTAGCGGGAAGGACTACTGATTATGGCCGAGAAAAATCAACCCGGCGAGATCACTCAGGTTCCCTCCCAAGGCCAAGCGGACGGCCAGGAAGAGTTCTGGCAGGAAACCGCTGCCATGAGCATGGCGGATGCAGACGCCGATAAGCAGTCGATGAAAGTGGCTTGGATCGGCGCGCTGATTTTCCACTTCCTGCTTTTCATCACTGTCTTCCCGTCAATGGGTGGAGTCACATTCCAGGCCGAAGAGCGTGAAGCGGTGGTGATTAAACGCTATAAACCGCCTACGCCACCCAAAGAGCAGCCCAAGAAAAAGATTGTTAAGAAGACAGCTTCGCGTGTTCCTATTCCTGACCCGACACCCGATGAGCCCGAACCGATCGTTGCCGAAGAGGTCGAGTACATCGAGGAGGCGGAAGTCCCGATCGACGCAGACTTCGTAGTCGGCATGCCGACGGGGGGGCCTCCGGTCATTGATACAGGGCCAATGCGTGTCGGCGGTGAAGTTCAGGAACCGGAGAAGATTCACCATGTGAATCCCGAATACCCGGAACTGGCACGTCGTGCTCGTGTGGAGGGCTTCGTGGTGTTGCAGGCGATAATCGACAAGCAAGGCAACGTGTCAGACCTTGAGGTACTGAGAGGTTTGGGTCTTGGGCTTGATACCGCGGCGCAGGACGCTGTTGCGCAGTGGAAATACACGCCGACCTTCTACAATGGTCGCCCTGTCGATGTCATTCTTACCGTTACTGTGGTCTTCCAGTTGGTCAAGTAGACTTCGAGTAGAGCATTAACTCAAAAAAGGTGATTCTGATGAAAGCCAATCGCTACATGGCTGCGATCGTCGGTGCGGCCCTTGCCATCAGCTTTGTGCTGCCGGGGGCGGTGTCGGCTCAAGACGACGATAAATGGAGAAATGCGTTCAGCGCTTTCCAGCGGGGTGATTACGCGCAGGCTGAGACTCAGTTTCGTGAAGTCTGTACTTATTACGAAGACCAAGGGCAACCGTGGGGCTGGTGCCACATGATGCTCGGCACGACACTCGCTGCCTCTGGAGTCGTTTCCAAGCGCCAGGAGGCTCTTGCTCAGCTTGAGATCGCCAAGGAACTGGTAGCCAATGATGGCGAGCGCTACATGACACATAACGGGATTGCACAGATTCACCTAGTCAGTCGAAACTGGGCCAGGGCGATCGACTCTGCAAACGATGCAAGAGCATTCGCCAACGCCGAGCAACAGGGAGTATTGGCCAAGACTAAAGGTCAGGCGTACTACAACCTGCAGGATTTTGGGAGCGCTGCTAGAGAGCTGGAAATAGCGGTCACGACTCGTGGTAACGAGGCCAACCTGTTTGCACAACTCGGGCACTCTTACTTCGAGAATAATGAAAAAGAGAAGGCTCTGCCGCAGCTTGTAAAGGCCGCCCAACTCGACCGCAACAACCGTATTGGTTTGTTCTTCGCTGCTCGTATTCATCTGGATGATGGCAACTTTGAACAAGCAATCGCACTGGCCGAGCGTGCGATCCAGGCGCACCCTCAAGACACCAGCATCCGAGACATTCTGGGCACGGCATATTTGGGAGAGGACCGGTTCCAAGAAGCTGAGCAGCAGTTCTTGGTTGTTCTCCAAGATCGTCCCAACAAACAGCTCACAATCTACAACCTAGCCCAGGCCTATACGGCGATGAAGGACTGGCCTAGGGCCATCGAGCAGTACCAGAAGGCCCAGAACCTGTTTGCCGCAGGAAGTCCTATGCAAGCGCGGTTGCTGTATGATCTCGGCGTTGCTTTTGAGACAATTTCTCGCAATGAAGACGCGTTACGGGCATACAAGGATTCGGCGGCAATTAGCGAAAACGTCGACAAGACGGATGCGATCGAGCGTGTCGAGGAGCGTATCCGCCGGGCTAAAGGAAAAGGAAAAGGCGGTAGCGGATAGACCACGTTTCTAACAGGGACCACGGCATTTAATAGAGTTCCTTTAGAAAGCTCTCGTAACGTCTACGATTTNGGGCCAGTTATAGTTCTCGCGAACGTAGCTGCCCCCTTTTTTTATGGTTGTTGATTGAAGGCTAGAGTCACCAAAGTAACAACCGGCGCTGTTAGAGACCACGGATAGACTGCAGTAGTGGCCCGGCGTGGGGCCTTTACCGGGATGTTGCCATTTGGCTGAGCCGAAAACTGGTGAACGGCGAATTTGCCAACAGAGTTGCTTACCCGTCTAGCATTCCCAAGAGTCGTTCCCATTGTTGTTCGATGATTGGCCACTGATAGTTGCCTTCGAAGTACTTACGGCCAGCTTTGCCACACGCTTCCCGCAGGCGTCGATCGTTCATCAAGAGGTTCAGTGACTCGACGAACATATTGTTGTTGGCATAGTAAAGGCCGCCATTGCTGCGTTCGACCTGGCCCCGCAATACTTCACAGTGGGCGTTGACCAAGACGGGTTTCGATAATGCCCAGGCCTCCAGAAGGACCATCGAGAGGCTTTCATAGAAGGACGGCATGACGAGAAATGAGGCAGCGGCGAGGGCGTCGAATTTTTGTTGCTCGTCGATCGCTCCGATGTGGCGGATATAAGGATGGTCCGGAATTGGGATTACTGGATGACCGATCAATACTAGTAGTCTCGGTTCTTCGCCATTTTCCTCAGCGCGTTCCACGGCCTGGGTGTGGTAGTTGAAGAGTTGATTGCATCCTTTGTTGGAATCGATGCGACCGATGTACAGAAAGAACGATTCCTCGATCTCAAACTCCCTTCGGAATCGGCNGGGATCACTTGAATGCTCGTAATCTTGGGTTCGCGTCGGTTCTTGGATTCCCACACCGATGATGTCGCTGGGGACATCGTGTGAATCGCTGCGATCGAGAATCATGTCGCGTTCCTCGGCCGTGTTGAACACGATGGCCCGTGAGTCTTGAAAGAGGGATTGGAACATTGGTACGTCTATAGCCGGGTCGGCCTCGGCCGTTGGTACGAGAATTCCCTTGCCAGCAGCAGCTTGCATGGCGTGGTAGGTCGTCCAATAGCGGTATGAATAGCATATCCAGTAGTCAAAGCTGTCCTTATAACGGCTGATCCAGTTGCGCATTGCTGGCGACAATGGTCCCTGCGCATTAAGCCAGGCATGAGCGTCGGCATCGGAATGGTCACGGTAGAAAACACGCTGCTGCAGTCTTGCAAAGCGATCCAGATCTCGCGTACGTCGAACTGGGAATCGCCAAACGCGGAGACCGTTGACACTGGTCAGACCGGCTGGATAGGCGTTTGCCCATGTCAGGTAGTCTTTCGCGCAGGTAGTGACGATTTCCACTTCGTGATTTTGGGACAAAAGTTCCGCTATTAGGCGGCAGTGGAGTTCAGCACCCCCCCGAATTTCAAGACCGAATCGATGAACTACCATCGCTAGCCGCATAAGCCGAATCGTGGAGAGAGGGGAGGGTTAGTCTTCGTCGCTATTCCTACGGCGATCGGCTTCTAGTGTTTCGAGGCGGCGCGTTACATCGTCAAGCTGGGCCTCGAGATCGGAGTTTTTACAGAGAATTTCGTTCAGTGCTTCTGCAATACCCAGGTTGATTTTGAATTGCTTGTACAAGGGCACCTCGAGGTTCGCAAAAAGCTTGACAGCTGGGCGTGCAAAACGACGAACGATCGCCAGCACTGAGCCGACACCCCGGCGATTCGAATCGAGGAGGTCCTGAGGCGTGACGTTCCACGTACCTTCGAGGCCCAACGTTTTTTGCAGGTCGTAGGGCCTTTGGTCGTCGAGGTCAACAGCTAAGCGAACACGGGCCCTAGCTTGCTCTTCGGCTCCTTCGGGTAAAAGTGTCTCTACTCCAGCTGAAGTTATTTTCCTGCGTGTGGCCTTGCTTGCTTGGCTTCGGACTTGCTTGGCCAAGTCGGTCACGTCCAGGTCGTCATAATTAATACGATAGTCTTTAGTACTCAGTTTGGATTCCCTTGGCTCGTTGGAGTTCGTCCGGACCGCATACGATCGTCATGGGATTATCCTATTCTAGCAGCCTGGCCTCTATGATCGGTTGCCGGTTCATGTCAGGAAGCTAGGCATTCTGTGCTGCTGCACGGCACGATTGAAATGTTTCTGAGAAGTTGATCATCGTTGAGAACTGCGGATCTTTAATCGTCAATGAAACGAAGCTACACCCTGTTGCCCCTGGGTGAGGGTCGCGTCTATTCCAGGAATCTCTTATCGTGAGGGCTGAATGAGTAAACCACGTGCATCGGAGCTTACTGCTAGTCGCCTGTCGTTGTACCTGCGTTTCTTGAGTCAGCTCGAAGACGGGGAAACGGCAACGGTCTCGAGCCGTGCTATGGCGGAGAGCCTGGGAGTCACATCGGCTCAGGTTCGTCGCGATCTGGCATTGTTCGGCGAATTTGGTGTTCGTGGTGTCGGCTACGAGGTTAAGCAGTTGCGTGCCGAANTNGAGCGTATCCTTGGTCTCGATCGAACGCTTCACGTTGTCATCATTGGGGCCGGGAACCTTGGGCATGCGCTGGCCGATTANCCAGGCTTTGGGGTTGAAGGTTTGAAGNTCGTTGCGTTGTTAGATGTTGATCCCGACAAGGTCGGTAACGTGACGCGGAGAGGGATTCCCATCTATCACCTCGACGACCTTGAGTCGGTGGCTGCGGGGAACGTCGACGTGGGCATTGTCTCGGTGCCCNGCGAAGTAGCCCAGGGAGTCGTCGACTGTTTGGTTGCCGTAGGTATCCGAGCGATCCTTAATTTTGCGCCGGTTCGGCCTCGAGTGCCAGAGGGTTTTCGTTGCAAGAGTGTCGACCTGACCTTAGAGCTCGAAAGCTTGTCGTTTTTTCTGTCTTTGCAGGAACTCGCCAAGGGTGCCAACGTCAATTCTTCGTAGGCGAAAAGACCGAAGTGTGTTNTGCAGGACAAAGAAAATCACCGCCATGCCATGGGTTCGGCAGGCGGTGATTATTNAATTCGATGTTGCGGCTTCTCAGGTGCCCCACTTCAGGAAGATCAGCACAAGCCCGATGAGCAGCGTGTAGATCGCCAANGACTCGATGAGAACNAGACCGATGANTAGAGANCCGCGGATTTGACCTCCCGCNCTGGGATTGCGGGCCATTCCATCACAGGCNGCCGCGACTGCTCGCCCTTGGCCGAGGCCGCACGCTCCTGANGCGATTCCCATGGCGAAAGCAGCAGCCAATGAAATNGCCATTTTNACATCTTCGGGACCNGTGGCNGCNCCCNCATCCTGCATAGGGGCCGCAATGGCCGGGGTAGCCACCATGATCAGAAATAAAGCGGAGAGGGCGACGAGCCCATTCTTTCTGGACATTAAATTCTCCTTTTCGGAGCGCACGCTTAGCAAGTGCGCGACATTTCGAATCAGTGCCCGTGCTCAAGTGCACCGGCGATGTAAACCATTGACAACATGATAAAGACAAAGGTCTGCATGAAGGCTACAAAGACCCCAAGCGGGGCGAAAACAAGTGGCAAACCGAACGGCAGCAGGACGAAGAACACTCCGGCGAGAGTATGCTCTGCGAAAATGTTGCCGAAAAGGCGGATCGATAGAGACAGNGGNCGNGATAGGTGACTTAGGATNTCGATTGGGATCATNAGAGGNGCCATCCAAATTGGGTCGCCGATGAACTGCTTGGCATACCCAATCCCCTGGGCCCGGATGCCAAGGAAGTTGTAGAACAGGAACGACATCACGCCGAGCNCAACAGTNGTATTTAGATCACCGGTCGGTGGCTGGAATCCTGGCACGTTAGTGATCAGGTTCGACATCAAAATAAAAACAGCAAAACCTCCCAGGACGGGGAAATATTTGCGACCTTCAGGGCCGATGAAACTGTCAAGCATGGCATTTATCGACTCAACACCAATCTCCAACATTTGTTGCCCCCATCCGGGATTGTCGATGGAGAAGCGCCTCGACATTGGGACGAAAACAACCGCCAAGAGGACAACGATGAACCAGGCAATTACCCCCTGATCCGGAAGGTGCGGATCAGTCCCGGTGAAGCTCTCGACCAGCGAGTTCAGAAAAATCGTGATCGTAGATAGCTCGTGTTCCATCAGAAAGTTGGCGGATTATAGGCCCGAAGAGGGGCTAGAAAATACTTCTGAGAAAGTTTCGATGACGACCGCCAGGACGACTATCGAGAGTCCCAAAACGACGGGGATCGGACGAACTCCAGGTAGCGCCAAGATAC
>PBML01000034.1 GCA_002722645.1 Acidobacteriota bacterium | reverse complement strand
CAATCCGTGGACCATAATCGCTTCGACGTTATCGTCGTAGGTGGCGGGCCTGCAGGTATTACCGCCGCGACTGCGCTCGCCAAACAAGGTTTTTCGGTCCTTGTATGTGAAGCGGCCGTTTACCCCGGCGCCGAGAACTGGTCTGGGGCAGTCTATTTTGCCGAGAATTTGGAAGCTGACGATGCGTTCGGCAAGCAGGCCATCGAGGAAGGTCCCTTCGAGCGCCGTCTAATCGAGCGCGGATTTTTTCTTTACAACGGTCACTCGATGCTCGGTGCTACATTGCGCGACCCTTCGGTATTCCGCTCGTGTTTCACCGTTCTGCGCCCGGTTTTCGACCGCTATCTCGCTGAATTGAGTCGAGAACAGGGTGTTGTTCTGATGTGCGAGACGACGGTGCAAAGCCTCATTCGGCACGACGGGTGCGTTATCGGCGTGCATACCGAGCGTGGACCAGCCTACGCGGACGTGGTGTTTCTTGCTGAAGGTGACGCTTCGCACCTGGTGACCCAAGAAGGCTACGAGCGGGTCGGATTGGATGCCGGTGGTGAGTCGAACACAGAGACGGGGCCACATTTCCTGCAGGGGGTCAAAGAAGTGGTGTCGTTGCCTCCAAAGGTTCTTGAGGAGCGCTTTGGTTTGCCCGAGGGTGGCGGTGGTGCCTACGAGATGTTGCTGAGGAACGGCTCACGACAAGGGCGAACAGTGCGCCTGAACATGGGCGGTTTTATCTACACTAACCGTGACAGTGTCTCGCTTGGCTTTGTGTTGCCGGTCGAGAATCTGGCAAACAATTTTGATGGTGATCACAACCTTCTAATGGAGTGGTTCAAGGGCTTGCCCGAGGTGGCACGCTGGATCGAAGGTGGTGAGGTCACATCGTACGGCGCAAAGATTATTCGCGGTGGTGGCCTGAGAGAGATCCCACAGTTAGTAGACGATGGCCTAGCGATCGGCGGAGCGGCGAGCGGTATCGGCATCGACTTCCCTTACCCGAACTTCACCGGCCCGGCGACATCCATGGGCCTCCTGTTCGCGCGTGCCGTGTCCAGCATCACGGCTGAGCATAATGGCCCGGGCAAAGGTGCGGCTGCTGGATTGATCGGCAGAAGCCCATTTACGGCGGAAGCGCTTGAAGCAGCCTACCTAAAGCCTGTTAAACAGACGCACTACTACCGGAATGTCGAACGACTTGCTGATTGGCCGGACTATATTGAGCGCACGAAATTCTTTTTTGAGCGTCAGATCGACATCGTTAACGGTGTCACCTACATACTGTCGCGCCCCGACATTTTGGCGGTGAAGCGCTGGTGGGAAGCCATTCGATTGAAACGCCGGCTGATCCGCGGCAAGCGCGCCGGAGCGATGCTCCGCGACATGCGGGAGGCCTCAAAAGCACTCGGATTGGGGTCTGCTGTTTGGGCCGGAATCAGCCCCGGCATCTTTGTTCGTTGGCTGTTCAATACCGTGACGGCACTAATTCCCTTTGGTGATGCGTCTACCGGTGGCGACGAAGCCACCGGGATTGCCAAAGCTACGACACAGAGCGGCGGCAGATTCCGCATGATGCATCGTGTCCTAGCAGGCGCCGAGCCTGCGGGTCGGATGCCCTTACTGGCACGTTGGTACTGGAAACGATGCGGGCCGGCTCTTGCCTGCGCCTTTGCTGACGTCTACACGAACGACGATGAGCCCCTCAACGACAAGTTGCCACGGGCACTTGGCCGAGTGATTGGGCAGATCTCGATCTGGGATCCTCTGGCAGTGATTGGGTTGGGGCTAATTNGTTTGGTGATGANGGCGATCCAGGCAGCTGGCGAGTGGTTTCAATACGCTGTGCTGAAGAAGGACTTGGCCTCGTTTCGTGATCAATACGTGGGACGTTTGCTCGAAGAGAATCGCTCCCGAGGCTGTCTTGACGACGACGTTGTTGAGATCAAGACATCGTATGAACACAAACTCGGCACAATCCGTTACCGCGAGGGGGAGCATTCACACATCAAAGTTATGTGGCCTGATGACCTGACAGCNCGCACCGANCTGGCTAAGTCGTCGCTGTGGAATGTTTGNCCCGCNAAAGTNTATGAGGTNCAGCGTCATCCAACGGGCATGCCGGGAGTGGTTGTNAACTTTGACAACTGCGTGAAATGTGAGACCTGTTGGCGCGCCACGCCCGACGTGCACTGGAGCCGCGCTACCCAACAGCGCCTCATTTACGAGACTTACACACCGGCACACGCTGAACTCCGCAAGTATATTTTGGAGCGCCCACAGCCGGTGCCGCNAGTNCGCNAAATTCCCTCGTATTGGGACGCTTTCTGGGGCGATCTGGTGGTGGGGTTCCAAGGTGCCGATGCGGGAGCTCTCGAGGCGTTAAGGGCCGAACTTGGACGAGTAGAGGTAGCACTTGGAAGTTATTCGCGAGCCCTCGGTGATTCGCCGTTTGTTCTTGAGCAAGGTGAGCGGTTCCACCTCGAGGAACTGTTGAAGGTCGTAGCGCGACGATTTGGGGCAGGCCGTGACATTTGGGAGTCTGACGCTTTTTCTAGCCTACGCTTGTTGATCGGCGAGCCGGTTGCTTCGCTGTGGTCGGATGGGGCAGTCCGAGTCGAGGAGATGGTGGCCCACGCATCTTCGAAGCGGTTTTTCTGGTCGGACATGGTAGGCAAGCAACTAAGGGACCACCACCTCGCCGGGCTGGACAATCTATTTGCCCGGGTTGAAGNGCTTGAAGCGCAGGTCGAAGCGGATGATGAACCGGAGGAACTAAACCCCGTTGCGGCTTGTGCCTGGGCGAATAATTGGATTCGAGCGGAGGATTTGCCGGCGCAATTTGGTGCCATGCGAGAGGGCATCCGGGAATGGTGTGATCATCACATCGACAGCAGTGTGCTGCGNTCGCTCGAGAGAGAAGAGCCTCTTAGCATCGAACTTAAGAATTGGCTTGCGCACCAGCTGGCTGTAGCGGTCAAGGAGCNGCGACGCTATGCAAGAAACTCCCATGCGAAGACTAANTACGGCCACCGTGACGTGCTGTTGGAAGAACTCGCTGCGGTNGATCCATCGCTTGCAGCGTTAGCGGCACAGCATCTCCTTGCAACTGATCTGCTCCAAGGGGCAAAGACAGATGAGGACATCACCGCCAGTATTCTTTCTNCCCGCTCATTCGCAGCAGTTGTTATACAAGGTTCAATTAGAGATCGTTTGACAGCTACCGATGCTGTGGAGGGTGCCGAAGCCGAGATAAGTATCGAAGGAGCCAAATTGCACGGCGAGGGGCCACTGGTGCTAGCAGCGCTAGCTGAATGGCTCCTAGTTGTCCGCGACAACCTAGGGTACCTGGTGCCCATTGACGATCCAGGCATTCACTTAGAAGCGGTTGGTTGTATTGGTCTTGTTGGCGCTGGCGTCCGGCGTGTGGTTTTCGACGGTTGCGATGTTTGCCCCAGCCGGATCTTCGAGATCGAGGCGCTCGCACCGGGGTCCCTTTCCCTTTCGCCTGCGGTGGGCGTCCCATTCACCGACACGCTTAGTGTTGCGGTGCCCGATCACCTCGCGATCGTGAGAGGTGCCGGTTCCTATCTCACTGCGCGGGCCCGCGAGCATGCGGCAAGCCGCGTCCAGTTTCCCGGCTTATTTCAAGATGAAGCTGGTCGCGACACGATCGCCAAATTTGGTGCAGTGAAGCAGATGCTTGCCGAAATGGAGGCGCAACGCATTCTCGTCGAAACACTTAGCTTGCTCGATCCAGGTCCGCAAGATGATGCGTGGACAGGTGCGGCGGTGCGCAAGATTCTGGCAGCTGATGCTTTCGGGCCGCAACTGGGGTCATTGAGCTACAACGCCGGTCAGATTTTTGGAGGTACTGCGTTCTCCGAAGACGATTGCCTAGCCAAGTATTATCGGGACAGTAGCCCGTTCAGGTTCCTTATCGCCCACGATGATGCGCTCCGCACCGAGATTGGCCGTCGCCGACTCGAAGCCGTCAGCGCTGGGGCCTCATTAATTCCCGTTTCACCTCAGGAAGAAGCCTGGCTGGAGGCGTTGCGCGACGAAGGTTTGTTCTCGGACATAGTTGTGCGGTGGGAGGGGGCATGCTCTGAAATTGAAGCATGGGCTGTGGACGCTACTTCCCATATTGACAGCGACTCTGAGCGTGCCGACCTCGTGTGCTTTCATGCTGGCAACGTTACGGCCCGTGCTCTGGGCATCAAGGCGTGCATTCTACGCAGTGCCTGGCGGCTGGAGTGCGGTCTTTCGGTCAAAGTGACCCTCGAAGCCACAGCGTTGCTAACGGACCGGTTCGTTGCTGACACACCGATGCTGGTTAGCGAGGCACACTTGGTGAGTGAAGTTCTCGCAGTAGGCATCGACGCCGTCGCCCACGGCGACTTTGAACCCGCGGCTACGATCCCCGATACCGAGCCTTACAACCTCGTTTTGTCAACAGACCGCGCTAGTCAATCCGGGGATTGGCTATGTCAACCGTTTGACGGAGAAACGTTTCGCTACGTGCCCGAGGTCTTGTGGAACGATCCGGAGTTACACGCATTTCGCGAGAAGGTGGAAGCTGATCTGCGCCAACGCTACGTTGGGACTGACTTCGATGGCTTGACCTATAACCGCCACTTGGAAAAGCTCCACACTGTTCCCCACGACGACCTCTGCTATTTCGTCGACCGTGGCTTCATGCGATTGCCAATTCCGTCGGAGTTTGGCGGGGAGGATGCGCTCAAAGCGATTTACTACATCGTTTGTGAGATGAGCGGCCGTTACGGTGATGCGGCATTGTCGCTCGCGATCATGGCCAACACCAGCATCGGGACAACACCGATGCTTCTCGGTATGAAGCAGGATTTGCCACGTGCCCGTGGTGAACTTGAAAAAGTCAAAGAAACCCCGGCGCTATTGGGAGAGATCAGCGAGGCCCTCGACGCTCTAATCGAAGGGCTGAAGCGGCCTAACTTCGAGCTTCTACAGCGGGATTACCTGCAACTTACCGATGTGGTCAAGAAAAGGATTCTTAAATCCAGCGTTCTGAAGTACATCGGTGCAGCCTTCCTTCGAGCCTATTTTGCTGCCGGTAATGCCGGGAAGAATCGTGATATAGACGGCTTCGAAAAAGAGTTGCGAAACGCTCGCCGGCTGATCGATATGATTCTCAATGGTGTGGAGGATCGACTCGTCGAGTATCCGCGGCGTGTTCGTGCCCACGAATTGTTTCTGAAAATGATCTCGGCTGGCTACATATCGGCATTTGCCCTTACCGAGCCAACCGCTGGGTCCGACTCGGGTGGTGTCAAGACCACCGCTCGGATCAATCGCCGATGCGTGTACGAGGACGATCGTGGAGTCCTCCATTTTTTTCTTGACCAGGACGAGGAAAACGAACGCCGTAATTTGCTCGATGCCGATCGCGTGGAGTTCGACTTCGATGGTTTCCGCATGCTGTATCGGTGGTCTGACGACGCGGAGCCAAGCGAGATCCGACACGCCGCGTACGACTACGAGAAGGATCTTTCCGGTTGCTGGCGGACCTACGAGCACGATGGCCTTGAAGTTGNTTTTACCGACATTGCTCAGATTCGAACTGATGCTGATGGACAGCGCTGGTATGAGTTCTGGGAACTCAACGGTTCGAAGATGTGGATCACAAATGCACGTTTCGCGCATTGCTTCGTGCTATACGCGAACACCGAGCCTGAAGGGGTAACCGGATTCATGGTCGACCGCCACGCTGAGGGCTTGGTGGTTGGTTCCGATGAAGAGAAGCTTGGCCAGCGTGGTTCGCCGACAAACGAGCTGGCGTTAACTTCTGTTCGTGTGCCTCGCGAGTGCATTATCGGCGTCCGCGGTCGCGGGCAGGTCAACGCTCTAGAAACTCTCAACACCGGACGCACAGGGTTGGCTGTCACGACACGGGCAACCATCCAAGAAATGATGGAAGACGCTGTCGACTACCTAGGTGGCGGCACAGAAGCCGACAAAGTACTTGGTGGGATCTACCCGGCCCAGCTAACCCCACCGAAAGCACTGCAGCTTTACTGGATGGGCCGTCTCATGGAAGAACTCGTCACCACAGCGGCGGTGGCCAGCGAGCTCATTGGATTGTCCGACCATCCACTCACGAAAGACATACGGATGGAGTCGGCGATTGGCAAGTACTTTTGCAGCGAGGCGGAGCATGAGGGCATCGATTGGATGGAGCGGTTGCGTGGACTTGACGGTTTAACGCACCGGCACCGGATCGAGAAGACGCGTCGTGACGCGCGTGTCCTAAATATCTACGAAGGCACCAACGAAGTTCAGCGTTATCTGTTGTTGCGAGCCCTGGTCCAGAAAGTTCTGCCAGCCTGGCGGGCTGCTGGTGAGGACCCGTTGAGTTCTAACAACCTGGGGGATGCCCATCCTGAGCTAAAGAGACAACTCAAAAGAGCCAAGTGCGGTTTGATGTCACAGCTCGACGAGGCAGTCAATGCGTTTGGCGACTCGATTTGGGCAAATGTGAACCTGCAACCCTGCTTCTTTCGGTTGGCCGAGATTGCTGGGCTGATCAAGGTTATGGACGCGGTTTTGTATCGCCTCGAGTGGTTGGCATCGCACGATGTGCCGGAGGAATATGGGGCCCGTCTGGAGAAAGCGTCTGTCCTTGCATTCACGCGTTGCACAGTTCGGATTGAGGCACTTGAACGTCGTTTCACCGCCTCGTACGCATACCTTCAAGACGGTCGTTTTCCCCCTGACATACAGCTTGGCTTCCTCTCATTGGACCCGGCCGGTGCCGTAGCCGAGAGCTGGGGCGCACTTCCCGCTTCACTGCGACCGACAGCGCCCCAAGAAGCATTGCCGAGGGATGTACGGATCATTGTTCTTGCCAAACCCGTACCGGTGGTTGCGCCACGACCCCGATTCGGTCCCGACACCTTCGAGGAGTCGCTATACACGATCGACGCCGTCGATCGACGTTCTCTACAGATAGCACTGAAGCTGAAAAGTCGTGATCCGGACAGGGTGAGGGTTGAGGTGATTTCGCTCGCGGGAGAAAGCGTCGGCTCAGAAGCTCTGCAGCTGGCACTTGCACTTGGGGCTGACGAAGTTACCCTCCTGCAGACACCGGGTGATGTGGTGCTGCAAGACCCGACAGCTGTTGTCCATCTCGTTGCACGGGTGCTGACTGAAAACCCGGCTGACATCGTCTTCGCCGGAGCTTGCGCGTCGGACACTGCGCAGGGGATCGTTGCGCCGATGCTCGCTGGCATGCTTGGGCGTGATCATGTCGATAGTGCGCTCACTGCAGATTGGGGTGAGGGTCCTAATCTGAGCCTCCGGTTAACCGCCAGGGGTTGGCAAGGGAATGAGCTTGATGTGGCGCTGCCGTGTGTAGTCTCAGTGGAGCCGGCATCTGAACATGTCGAACTCGAGCATCGTCTTGGAGAGTCCATTGCCGCTTCGTTGGCTCACGTCTCGTGTGTCGAAGTCGACGATATTGAATCGATGCCCATCTCGCACCGTCCTCGCCCGGCTATGGAGCAGAGGGAGGCTGGTTGCATCGTGACAACACCGGAGGGCGCAGCGAATTTGCTGCTCGACATCGCAGATCTGGGAGGCACCGTAAGTGCGGCGGAAGTAACTCCCTATCATGGAACACCGCTCAGTTTGACTCATCAGCCTGACGATGCCGCGGCCTCTTGTCTGTTTATCTGCGACTCTGTCGCCGGTGATGAATTTTCACCCGCGAGCTTAGGAGCACTTGAAGCTGCGGCTCGGTTCACAGCAGGCGCAGCCATGTCTCTCGACGTGGTGCTGCCATTGACGGGCCGCGAGTATGCAGCTGGGACAGTGGGCCAGGTAATCAGTGCGGTGAACCCACGCCGTGTCTATGTAGTCGAGCATCCAGGCCTCGCCGATTTCGGGTGGCGTGGCCATCTAGAGTGGTTTCAGGAATTTTGGAGGATGTATCGTTCTGAACCCCGGTGGCTACTCGGGCCTGAGGCTATGAACACACTATTCGCACGCTTTGCAGGGGTAGCCTCCACCGGAGTGGATCGTTGCTGGCCTTGGTTCCACGTCCAGACCGTATGCAACGGTTCGGGGCCGCTCCTGCTCGGCAGTGATATTTATGATGGGTCAGGGCAAGCGGTGGCTGTGCCAACCTCTGAAGATGGTCTGCGGATCGCGACATTTGCACCGGCGGTTGAAATTGAGATTCCAAATAAGAAGGTGGAGAACGGTAACGAAACCGTCGTGTTCCGCTATGAGCCTAGTGTTGATTATGACCCCGCAGATGACTTCATAACTTCGCTTGTAAATCGACTAGATGGTGGCGAACTTACCTTGAGCGAAGCTGAGTTCATCATCGACTTCGGTTACGGTGCTGGCGGTCATGAGGGCATGGAGTTGCTAGGCGAGCCTCTCTTGGCTTTGTTTAGAGATGAACTTGGGTTGTCGGAGTCAATGATTGGAGGCACGCGTAAGGTGACCCAGGATCTCGAAGTGCTGCCAATGGATAAGCAGATCGGCCAAACAGGCGTACGGGTGTGTCCAAAGGTGCTTGTGGCGCTTGCTGTATCCGGGGCCCCTCAGCATGTCGATTGGATAGACGACAAGACTGTGATCCTATCGTTCAACATTGATCCAGACGCGCCGTTAATGAAGCTCAATGAGCAGAACGCTGGGCCAGTAGTTCATCCGATCGTTGGGGACGTCAACGAAACCGTTCCAAGGTTCATGGCGGCGCTGCGTGAGAAGATCGGCGCTGGTGAGTAGGAGGAAACTCCGGGGGCTATGACGAAGGCTTGCTTTCGTTAGCGGACGGTGTCAGCGCTTCTTAGCAACTACCCAAAGGGAGCCGTGACGGCCGGTATCGAAATCGACGTTCTTGGTGTCGAGTTCACTGACCGTTAGGTGGTACGGGGTTTCGTGGCCATAGGCGAGCAGGAGCCTCCCGCAATCGTCGCAGGTGGCGATATCGTGGTGTTTCTCCAGACTCTTTACTGCCTCTGTTGAGCAACATTTTCTCAAGGGCATCACGCTATTCTAGCCTGTGTTGTTTTTTGCTTGCCGACGGAGTTGCCCTGGACGTCGAGCGCGTCGGTTGGCAAGCTGTTTGTAGTTATGCCTTTTGTGACAACGAAGAGGCGGAGTCTCGCTCAATTAGCCTGAACTTAGGTAGAAGCGTTTGTCGTGGGACGTATTCTAATAAAATATGCAATACCCCTATTTGTGTTGCTTGGCGTGGCCATGGTGGGAATGGCGTCGACCAACGCTGCCGCGCGTACATCGGATGGCCAGGCGGTCGTCGCCACTTTTCTTGGCTATGAGATCGGCGAAGAGCGACGCTACGTAATTGCGCCCGACGATGCCATGCGCGACGGCGAATCGGCCACCTGGAGTGTACGTCTCAATCGGGTTGAAACGGACAAAGGTAGATCAATAGGTGTTTTTGGACTTACCCATGTGGAAAGTCGATGGGGTCTCAACCCCCGTAGGGTTCTGGTGGAATGGAACTACGTCGGTGAAGCTCGGATCAACGAGTTTGGTTTTCCCGAGGCCGTGCGATTTTCAATGTACGAGGAGCACGTCGGCGAAACTCCTTGGCGTGGCGTGCTTATGTCGGCTGAGTACACGCTCGAAGGGGACGAATACATAAAAACTGTTCGCGTCCCTGACCAGGTGTGGGAGTTTAGGTTTGGCATAGCTACTCACGAAGATCTTGANCTTGATGTTCCNACAGGGATGTTCCTTTTTCGGCCANAGTCAACGGGAGTCGATTTCTTCATGAACCCTGCCTTGCTGGGGTTTTCCGTTCCCGAGGTGTTGCCTGACACCTGGAAGCAGCGGGTGCTTTTCTTCCGCCCGACATATCCGGTTCGTTACCCAGGTGCCAGATACGTGACCGGTGAACGAAACAGAGTTGCCGCGATCCGTCGCTACTATATAAAGCGTACGCTTGAGGCTAAGGAATCGTCCGAACTGGAGGTGGGTGGCCGGACGCTCAATGTTCGAAAGATAGACGTTACCGGTCCGGTGCGTGACGTTTTCGTCGACGAATTTGGGCGAGTGGTACGCATCGATCTCGACCGCGACCCGATTACTCGTAAGGATCGGNATATCCGTCTACTCTTCCCTTCGGAGTATTAATCTCCTCGNAAGTTGGGCTTGANGTTAAAGGGCCGGATGTTCATACATAATCAAGAGCGCATGTGNCTGGCTGGTGTCTTCCTNGGGGCGTTGCTGATTCTTGACGNGGGTTNGATNGTTGACCATGTTTCGGATGGTGACCAGTCTTCTGTTGTCTTAACCACTGGGACTGAGCTTCGCAAAGCCTTCGGCTACGAGATCGGCGAAGAACGACGATACGTACTTGAGCCGGAGCGCTCATTNCCGNCTGGGGATAGCGCNTGGTGGTCNATNGTGCTCAAAGATATCNAAGGTACGGGTGACGACACTCGCATNATCTTNGANGTTGAGCATGAGCGGACGGAAGTNATCCACGACATTTTTGGNGGTNTTAATGGGCGCATGCAGATGGTTAAAGTCGGCGGTCGGNTGACGGTAAACCGCTTTGGTTTCCCAGAACGCCTTACTATCAGCGAGCAACATGACGTATATGGAGAGATGAGATCTGGAAGCGGTACCCGGACGACATTGTTCTCCTTCGATGGTGAACGGTTCGTCAAACAGGTGCGTATCAACGGGATCGAGTGGACGTTTAATATTGCGATTGCCGGCCACGACGACCTAGATCTTGGTGGCCCAACCGGTTTATATGCTTACGTGCCCACCGCACTGCATTGTTTGGGTGCTCGCGGTGAGCCTGGTAGGCCTGCTCGCTGCCCCAATGGTGATCCGGCGTTCGCGAACCCGGGACTTTTGAGTCTCGCCCTTCCGGTGATGTGGGAGGAGCAGGTCAACGAGAAGAAATTTCTATTCTTCATGCCGTCGGGCTTTGGGACAATTCCGGGCGGGTTGATGAACATGAATCGTTTAAAAGCGTTAGAGCGCGACCAATTTCGAAACTACACACGCTACTACAGCAAAACAGACCTAAAGTTCAAAGAACATGTCCAAGGCGTTGAGATCGGGCCGCGCTTTGTCGATGCCTGGTTATTAGAGGGCAGTGGCTCGATGCGAGAATTCTACATCGAGCCTGGCGGCAAGGTTTTGAAAGTCTTTATCGACCCGCACCCTCGGACCCACGGGGAGCGTTGGATTCGCCTTTTGTTTCCTTCGGAGTATTGACGTTGCTCGATGAATACTCGTTCAAGTTGCCGATCAGGGCGCGTTTCCGCGACAGCGACATGCTCGGGCACATTAACAACGCCGTTTACTTGACTTACTTCGAATCTGGGAGGATTGAATACTGGATGGCCCTGACGGGAAATTCTTCACTTGAAGACCTTCCCTTTATTTTGGCGCAAACTGAGATTGATTTCCTTGCAGAAGCCCGGGCCGGGGAGGACTTCACGCTGGGCGTGCGTGCTGTTCGTCTCGGCAACAAATCGTTCGACCTAGAGTACTTGCTGGTCCGTGACGTTGATGGGAAGCCGGTCGCGCAAGGTCGGTCGGTGCAGGTGATGTTCGACTACGAGTCGAGACGGACTCAGCTACTTGATACTAAAACCCGGCAGATGATTGATAAGTTCGAAAGCGCTAATGGGACGGTCTAAAGATCGAGGAGAGACGCTTTGCCTTCCCATTAGGTTTAGGAACGCACTTGGTAAGGTCTAAGACTGGCCGATCGGTCGTTGGCTTCGGGGGCCCTTCGCCTGGTCATTGAGCGTCCAGTCGTAGTCGATGAATTGAACTCGCATGGTGCCTCGATGTTCGCGGATCCACGCTGCTTTATCCGTAGGTGCGTGTGCGAGGATGTAGTCAATGATGCTTCCTGCTTTGACCTCAAAGTCACCACCGTACCAATCGAAGTAACTTGATACCCAGAGAATGACGTTGTCATCGTCGATGTACAGAGCTCGTGGGCTAGCCATGAACTCGAATGACAGCTCGGTCAACATTGGGTCGAGATCGGTGGCAACGTAAGGACGACGCAACAACCTAGGGCATCCGAAAGCGGCACAAACGAGAGTCCAGTGGATGCGGGGATCGTTGTAAGTAGGTCGTAGGATATCGTGCTCGATGTTGTCGAGGGTGCGTTCCCGGTTGGCGACTCGATATTCTTGCTTGAAGAAACCACCAACGAGGCCGAGCAGGATGCCAACTTCACGAACACTCTCTATGGGGTATCGCTGAACAACTTGATAGACAGTAATAGCGTTGTAGGCGTTGATCCAGAAGGCGAACTGCTCGGTTTCGCTGAACCCTGTGGGATCCGTACTACCGATAGTCGTAATAAAGGTCTTGAGATCGTCATAACCTTCGCCGCCTAGACCTGTGTAATCGACCAACCCTTCTTCATCAACGTAACCGGCGAGCACGCGGGCCCAAGGGTTATAAAGAGCTTGATCGGTACCGACTTCAGCCCAGCTCCTGCGTGAAAGTTCCTGCTTTGGTTTCAGGGAGACTTCGGACTTTGGCGACTCGCCGGTTACGGTCCCACCCGCTAGCTGATTGCAGGCCGAAGTAGATTGGCACGCGGCTGTAACTATGCTCAGTGATGTGGCGGTGCTTGATAAGGCCGTGTCGCTATTCTCTCCTGAAGAACTCGCAGCAGTTGCTCCGACATCACCTTGGGATCGTGCCAGGAACGGTCCTGGAGAAAGTGCTATCAGGAGAACAATTGAAACCGAAATTAGCCTCATCGAAGTACGTCGCATTGAAATGTTTCGTCGTCGGCAAGAGGCTCGGACTTTACCGGGCCATTCGGCAGTGACCAGTGTTTACCCTTTACCGTTCACCATCGTCGAGTTCCAGCCGGTCGCTCATCCACTGCGGATCAAATCCTACGCGAGCCTCACCCTGAATAACCACCGTCGGGGTACCGATCGGCCCTCCAGTCTGCGCGCGAATGGTTTCTCCAGGGTCGGGAAGATCCTGGACATTGACATCGTCAAATTCGACGCTGTGCGCACGAAGGAACTCCTTCGCTAAATCACAAGGTACTCAGTTGTGGCTACTGTAAACGATTACACTCATCGTGGAACCTCGGTAGAGAAGGAATCACACGTTTGGANTATTGTCGCATGCCTGCACGGGTGACATTATCCATTCACTGAGCCACCCACTTTGGATGGCGGCTTCATATTCGTTGGGAGTCTACTTGGTGTGGTTTGAATCGGTTATTCGCAAGGAAACGGGTTGTGTCACATACTTGGTTGGGGCTGATGGGGGAGACTGCGTAGTCTTTGATCCTCTTTGGGATATAGAACCCTACCTTGAAATTGCCCGCCATAGGTCCTCTAAGATCCGCTATGTGATCGATTCGCACAGTCACGCCGACCACGTGTCTGGGGCGCGTCGGTTGACAGCGGCGACAAGNGGAGAGTTGATCCTGCCCGATCTGGCTGAGGTCACCTACGAGGCCAGCCGGGTAAAGGGTGGCGACGAGCTCGAAATGGACGATGTCACGCTACGTGTCGTGCACGTGCCCGGCCACCGCCCGGAGCAAATTAACATCGCGGTGATCGATCGTAGTCGGGGCGACGACCCCTGGTGCCTGCTGACTGCAGATTTCCTCTTGGTTGGCGATATAGCTCGACCCGACCTTGCGCAGGCTGGNGAGGAAGGTGCTGAGACGATCTTCAACGTTGCACTTCCCGCCATCGCCGACCTGCCCGACTTTGTGGAGGTCTATCCTGGCCATGTGGCGGGTTCTACTTGAGGACGTGTCACCAGTGGCAAGGTTGCCACTACGGTTGGGTACGAGAGGCGTTACAACCCAGCCTTGCAGTTTAATGATTGCGACTCATTCGTCGCCTACATGACAGATGGACAAGCGATTCGCCCAGCGAACACAGATCATGTCATCGCCATCAACCAAGGACGTGAACGTCTTACGATGGACGAGCCGACAGCACCGCTTCTATCACCGAGGAAGTTTGCCGAACTGGGTGGCGAGGGGCATGCGGTTGTCGACACAAGGTCATCCGCCGCTTTCGGAAGAGGACACATACCAGGTTCGTACAACATCCAGTCCAGCAACCCCGAGTTTGAACAGCGCGTTGGCTGGGTAGTGCCGGCGAACCTTCCTATCTTGCTGGTGTCTGAAGATGAAGGTGAGTCGCGCAGGTCGCACCATAAGATGGCATTCGTAGGACTTGACCGCCGCGTCAAAGGGATCCTGTCCGGGGGTATGGCAGGTTGGAGCCAGGGTGGCATGGCCCATGCTACGTTACCCCAAATTAGCGTCCATGAACTTCGAGGGCAGCTTCAGAACGCTGAAGGTCTTTGCACCCTCGATGTGCGCGAGCCTGATGAGTGGGCGGAGGGGCATATTGAAGGAGCCAGCTCGATGAGCTTCAGGGTTCTCGCGGACAATCTCGAAGAGATTGGTATTGGACCGGAGGACCATGTTGCGGTTCTTTGTGCTGGTGGTATCCGATCGAGCACTGCCTGTAGCATATTGCTACGCAATGGTTACCGAAGGGTGTACAACGTGACTGGGGGGATGGGTGCGTGGACTGTGGCGGATTTACCGACTGAAACGTAGAACAAGACCGAGGCGGTATTCTTTTTAGAGGCAAAATGGCTGGGACGCAGGGATTCGAACCCCGATTCTACGGACCAGAGCCGCATGTCCTGCCAATTGGACGACGTCCCAGCCGAAACACAAAATTTTAGCAGGTACGAATAAACATCAAGTTCCTACGGGCATGGTCATCTATTTAAGGTGATAGCTAGGACGGAGTCGTTGCCTGCTAGCTCCCAACCGGGGTTGCTCCTTTTTGCGCCGCTTTGACCTTCGAGAGATAGCGAATCATACGATCGAGGCGCACCCGCGTGTTCTCTCGGCCCATCAGTTCGAGCACTTCGAAAATTCCCGGCGATGACGCTTTGCCAATGACCGCAATGCGGCAAGGCTGTATGAGCTCGCTAGCTTCTAGCTCGAAGCCTTCGGCGAGTTGGCGGATCGTTACTTCAAGCTCCTCCTGGTTCCACGGATCAACCTGGGCTAATGCCTCGCGCAGCGCCTCCACAGGGCCGAGAAGATCCTTACCCNTAATGTTTGCTTCTAGAGCCTCAGGCAAATACGGGAATGCCTCGGTGAGGAATGGGGCGATATTGTCGGCGAGCTCGTTGATAGTCCTCGAGCGCGACTGCCACAGGTCAATGAGAGCGAATATGTAGTCACGTCGCTCCATGTCGAGTTCTTCTTGCCAACAGCCTCGGTTACTCAGTGCATCGCGCACCGAGTTCATCAATTCACCCGCAGGCACTTCCGATATGTACTTACCATTGAGCCAGCCAAGTTTCTCTACGTCGAACTCGGCGTTAGACGAGTTGACGCGATCGAGACTGAACTCCTTGGTGAGCTCATGCAGCGTGAAAATTTCGCGATCGTCTCCCGGCGACCAACCAAGAAGAGCTAGGTAGTTGATTACTGCTCCGGGCAGATAGCCTTTGTCACGGAAATACGTCACCGAAGTTGCTCCGTGGCGTTTCGACAACCGCTTCTTGTCCGGCCCGAGAATTAACGGTAGGTGTGCGAAGACTGGGACTTTGGCGTCGAGCGCCTCGTAAACAAGAATTTGCTTGGGAGTATTCGGCAGGTGATCGGCACCGCGGATCACGTGGGTTACACCCATCTCGATATCGTCGACCACGTTCGAAAGGTGATACGTCGGCTTCTCGTCGGATCGCAGTAGGGTGAAGTCCTCGAGGTTTTCGTTGCCGAAGCTGACTTCACCGTGAACTTGGTCGTCGACCACGGTTGTGCCTTTCTGTGGCACTTTGAAACGGACCACCTTGGGCGCTCCGGCATCAAGCATTGCCTGCACGTCCTCCGGGGACCGGTCCCGCCAAGTGCCGTCGTAACGCCAACCCTCTCCCTTTTCCANGGCTTCCTGCCTTTTTGCCTCGATTTCCTCGGCGCTAAGGAAGCAATAGTAAGCGTTACCTGAGTTCATCAATAAAGAAACGTAGTCACGGTACAGGTCGGAACGCGTCGACTGGTAGATTGGGCCCTCATCCGCGTCGAGACCCAGCCACTTGAGAGCAGTAAAAATTCCTTGGGTTGACTCTTCGGACGAGCGGTCCTCGTCGGTATCTTCGATCCGGAGGATGAAGGTACCTTTGTTCTGGCGGGCGTACAGCCAGTTGAACAGCGCGGTACGAGCGCCCCCGACGTGAAGCTCGCCGGTGGGAGACGGCGCGAAGCGGACGCGCACTTCGGAGGACTTAGGCATGTCGAACCTCTTTCAAGTATAAAGACGTAGAAGCAAACTGCAGTGTGAGTGGAGGCCGAGAAAGGGGAATATGGGGCTCGCTTTGCCTCCCAGGCCATCCTGTTGGGCGATCCTCTTGGGATGGTAGCTTAGGCTTGGAAGCCTCGCCAGCTTGCCAGAGTGCCAAGGAGCCTGCTACTGGCCGCCAGGCCGGACAAACCCACAAACCTCACAGATTTCCGCTGTTCGCGTGGCGATCATGGCCACGACGGAGCTGCTAATAAGAACGGCGGCTAGAACGTAGCCAAAACCTAAGAGCCAACCGGCGAGCGCACTCCAAAACGCGAGCACTGCGAGCAAAACGGCGCCGAACGGACTGAAACGGTGGCGCCGGGCTGTCTGCCAGGAGTCGGCAGCGTCGCACTCTGGGCAACGGTGCCAATCAGGTGCAGCAATGCGGGTTTCGCTGGCCAGGCCGGCATTCATCTCCAAAAGGCCTCGGGGGCTTGCCACGTGGTGCAAGATTGAAGATTCATGGTGACTTTGCCAAAGCGAGTACGCCAGATCATGTGGCGGAGGGGGTGGGATTCGAACCCACGGCACCGGGGTTACCGATGCAACGGCTTAGCAGGCCGCCCTATTCGTCCACTCTAGCACCCCTCCNCAGGCGGAGGGAGAAGGATTCGAACCTTCGGACCGCGTGAAACGNTCAACGGTTTTCAAGACCGCCGCCTTAAGCCAGACTCGGCCATCCCTCCCGCGCTAGAATTGTACCTNGAAGGTCGGAGAATCGTTGATAAGAGGTAGAGAAAGGAACTTTTNCTATGCGCGTTGACCAATATAGCTGGTGCCTCGGTTGCCTTGTNGTGNGCCTGGTAGCGACGGGATGCNCAGCACCAGCTTCCAATACGGAAGAAGCTTTCCGGGCAATGGCGGTTACCTCGCTTGCCCAGATCGAGGGCGAGACGGAACTTGCTGGACTGCGTGACGAGGTCGAAGTGCTTCGTGATCGCTGGGGCGTCCCGCACATCTACGCCCACAACACCGACGACCTATTTTTTGCCCAGGGGTATATCGCAGCGCAGGACAGGCTGTGGCAGCTTGACATGTGGCGTCGTTGGTTGGAGGGGCGGACGGCTGAGATTTCCGGTCCNGAGCGCTTCGAGGCCGACCGCATGATGCGACTGCTGTCTTGGCGTGGTGGCCTGAGTGAAGAAGAGTTGGGCAGCTACCATCCGGAAACGGAACGTATTCTNGAAGCATTTGTTGGGGGGATCAACGCTTTTATCGAAGATAGCGCTGACAATCTCCCGGTGGAGTTCAAGCTCACTGGTCTTCGNCCNGAACGCTGGACGCTTGNGACNCCAACCTTNCGATCGACCCTCAGCGGTGTCGGCGGAAACATCGCTTCTGATTTAAGGCTCGCACAGCGCGTCGCTTCAATGGGCCCCGAAGAAGCCAANCGAAGGGCAAACCCTGATCCTTTCTACGAACTCGTGGTTCCNNACGGGTTTGATCCANCGATCATTACTGNNGANGTTNTGAGAGCCTTTTCAACCCGNGCCGGNCGCGGGTTTACTGTCGAGCTNCTNCCCGAATANCGACAGCNGGAGACAATTGCGAACGGCANCCCGNTTGTGAACACANTGNTGGCGGGGNTGCAATGGTCNCCACCAATGCCNCCCGANNATCGTGATGAAATTGGTAGTAATAACTGGGTAGTAGCCGGGAGTNTGAGTGCCTCTGGATTGCCGATGTTGGCAAANGACCCTCACCGTCAGGTAACTAACCCATCGCTTCGTTACCTTGCCCACCTAGAGGCTCCNGGGTGGAGTGTNATCGGAGNNGGAGAGCCGGCNCTCCCTGGGATAGCGATTGGGCACAACNAGCACGTTGCNTGGGGCTTNACAATCGTTGGCACNGACCAAACCGACGTGTTCGTCGAACANCTAGACCCCGATGACCCGTCACGCGTTCTTTATNGGGGNNANTTCGANCCCCTTCGNGTTGAGCGCGAAACAATAGCTGTCAAGGGCGAGGCGNCNCGCGAGGTCNNTTTCGAGTTTAGNCGTAACGGTCCAATTGTCTACAAGGATATNGATCNAGGGGTTGCATACGCGGTCCGGTCGTTCGCGCAAGAGCCCGGCACTGCACCCTACCTTGGGTCCCTTCGTGCTGACCAGGTTAGTGATTGCATCGAGTTTCTTGATGCCATGTCTGCGTGGAAGCATCC
This sequence comes from Acidobacteriota bacterium, assembly GCA_002722645.1. Lineage (GTDB taxonomy): Bacteria > Acidobacteriota > UBA890 > UBA890 > UBA890 > UBA890. The sequence continues at coordinate 36,186 of PBML01000034.1, read as the reverse complement.
GTCTGAGAATATGATCTGTGGAGATGTTGANGGCAATATCTCATGGCGTGCGGCAGCNNTGACGCCTAACCGCACNGGGCCGACACCATGGTATGGACGNTTGCCGGTTCCAGGCACCGGCGAGTATGGATGGGATGGTTTTCGCGACGACCTCCCTGAGGAGCTCAATCCNGGGCGCGGTTGGATCGCGACCGCCAACCACAACATTCAACCACCTGGGTTTCACCCGCCAATCATGTTCAAAACGGCGCAACCTTCGGCACGTTATGAGCGCATAGCCGAAGTGCTATCAACGGGTGGGAGCTCTGACGGAAGATTCACAATCGAGGACTTTCAACGCTTGCAGCTTGATGCCTTTTCGGCTGCAGGTGCCGATGCTGTGTCATTTTTTGAAGGGTGGATCTCCGAAGATCCTGATATCGAATGGGCACGGCAACAGATTGCCGGGTGGGATGGAATCTTCGATCGATCGAGCACTGGTGCCGCCCTTTATCTCACATGGCGTCGCAATGTGGCGGTGACGGCTCGGATGGAAGGCACTGTGGTCGAAGATGGCCTGCGACGAACGCTTGCCGCTATGTCAGAACTTGAAAGCGATCGTTCACAGTGGCGTTGGGGGCGGCTCAACATTGCCACTTTCGGGCATCCGCTCTTAACGGTTTACGATCAGATCTCGGTTGAGAAGAGCGGGGGTGCCGGCACCGTTTATTCTAACGGTGCAACCTTTCGCGAAATTCTCGACATGGCTGATTGGGAAAAAGGAATATCAACGACATCACCAGGCCAGTCTGGCCAGCCGGGTAGTCCCCACTACGGTGATTTGATTGAGAGCTGGGCGGCGGGTGATTACTTTCCGCTTGCTTACGCCCGCACTGCAGTTGAGGAAGTCACGGTACATCGTCTCGTGTTGAAGCCTTTGGCCTCCGTGAGTCGCTAACGAAGAGCTGCACGGAGTCGAATTTCTCTGCCGTCACACTGGAGCCCAAAAAAATGAAGCGACTTGTTCTGGCGATGGTTTTTGTTCTTGTGGCTAGCCCCATGGCTTTTGCTACCTGGTCGGTTGTTGCCGTCAACGCTGCGACCGGTGAGGTTGTAGTTGCCTCAGCGACATGTGTTGCGCAGTCACGCTTTAGTGGTTTTCCTTCCCGAGACCTGATGGACATCCAGGCGATTATAGTACCGGGGAAGGGCGCCGCTGCGGCGCAAGCGGGCGTCGATAGCACTCGAGCAAACCAGCAACTGATCTTCGATGAGATTACTAAGGGAACCGATCCCGCTGAGATAATAGTGATGTTGGAACAGGACCCGAATATCGACTCTCGACAATTTGGCATTGTCGACATGAGCGGACGGACTGCGGGGCACTCGGGAGCTAGTAATAGTNCGGCTTCTCTCCACGCCACCGGGCGGATTGCCACTGAGCCAATCTATTACGCTGTTCAAGGCAACATCCTGGCTAGCAATCGCGTCGTCTACGACGCCGTCCATGCTTTAAGGACGACCGAAGGTAGTCTCACTGACCGCGTCATGGCAGCGATGGAAGCCGCCGATGCTAACGGTGGTGATAAACGCTGTACTTGCGAGTCGAATCCGTTGCCGGATGCTCCNTGTGACGGNAAGACGGCGCACGTTGCCTANATCCTTNGTGCCGACGCTACTGATTCATCCGGTGAGTCATTCAACGATGGTGACTACACGCTGTACATTAGCGTTACCGACGAGGACATTGCTTCAGATGAAAATGCGAACCCAGTGAAGACACTGCGCATTCGATATGACACTTGGAAGGCGCGAGAAGGGTTGCGCTGATGAGCGCAGCGGCACTATGAATAGGCTCGGTGCTAGCTGCTCAAATTACGTTAAAAAANAAAAAGGCGCTCGTGCTCCTCGGCAACAGCAAGGGCACGAGCGCTTTTAGCCGTGTGGCGCTTAGTTCGCGCTGATGTGTTTGATCTCGCTTATGACGAGGATTTTTGCACCGCCGCGTTCGGCGTATTCACCGGTGATCTCGACCGTGTGACTTGCGTGGGCTTTCAGATCGGCGTTAGGTGACTGCATCGAGGCGCTTGAGGCGAGCCAAATGAGTTGATCCGTGCCCTCTTCGAGTAGCGCCAGCGGAATGCCATTGTCAGCACATGTCTGGGCACAACCTCGATGGTCGCCACCGCGAGCACCCGACTTGATAAAGCATACGGAATCAATGACTTCACCACGNACCGTGACCTGCTGTGTAGCCAAGGATGGCATCGATACGGCGACCGCTAAAACGACCAATGCGATCGGCAAATAATAGGCTCGCTTCATAATTTAAACCTCCCAGTAAACGTCGGAGCCGACTTGTAGATGGAATACATTATTGGACGAGAACTGCCATGTTTCAACCGTTTGAAGATGGTTAGCGCAACAAATCCCAGAGCGATCGAATAACAAGCAGCGTAAACGGCTACCTGTGCTGAAACTGTGACGTCCTATTGGGTTCCAGGGCGCTTTAGTGGCCGGATTTGCTCAAGACCGTTCATATACGGGCGTAAAGCGTCCGGGATGGTCACGGTTCCGTTCGCCTCTTGGTAGTTCTCAAGCAATGCGACAATGGTGCGCCCGATGGCCAGTCCTGACCCATTGAGCGTGTGGACAAATCGCGGCTTCTTGCCTTCGCGTGGCCTGTAGCGGATCTTGGCTCGCCGTGCTTGAAAATCCTCGCAGTTGCTGCACGACGAAATTTCACGATAGCCCTGCTGAGAAGGAAGCCAGACTTCGACATCGTATGTTTTGGCAGCCGCGAATCCNAGGTCTCCGGTGCACAGGCTCACCACTTGATACGGCAGCTCAAGTCGCTGCAAGATACGCTCGGCGTCGGCCACCAGAGTTTCGAGCGCTTGGTATGAAGTCTCAGGGGTTGTGTACCAGACGAGCTCGCACTTAGTGAACTGATGGACGCGGATTATGCCGCGTGTATCCTTGCCGTAAGAACCCGCTTCACGGCGAAAACATGGTGTGTAGGCGCAGTACCGAATTGGTAGGTCCTCCTCGCCAAGGATCTCACCGCGGTGAAGGTTGACCAACGGGACTTCGGAGGTCGGAATCAGATATAAAGAGTCCTTTTCGATAAAGAATGCCTCTTCGGCGAACTTGGGTAATTGGCCGGAACCCTCCATCGACTCTGGCAGCACAAGAAACGGTGTGAGCACCTCAAGGTAGCCGCCTTCGTCTCGCGCTAGATCGAGCATGAAGGCTGCAAGTGCCCGTTCGAGAATCGCACCGGCTCCGAACTGGGCAGGGAAACGCGCCCCTGAGACCTTGGCGGCACGCCCCGGATCCATAATACGAAGTGTCTCGCCCAGATCGACGTGGTCGAGTACCTTAAAATCAAAATTGCGCGGCTCGCCCCAGGTTCGCTCAACTATGTTCTCGGTTTCGTCACGGCCAACCGGAACGCTCTTGTGTGGCAAGTTGGGTAGCCCGAGGAGATCGGCCTGTATCCCCGCATGGAGGTCTTTGAGTTCAGCATCGATACCCTCGATCTCGAGGCCAAGCTCACCCATATCGGCGATGATGTCGTTGGCATTGTCGCCGGACTTCTTCATCTCGCCGATCTTTTTACCTGCTTCGTTTCGTCTCGCCTTGAGGGTATCGACTTGCTGGATCAGCGTGCGGCGAATCTCATCCCGATCGAGAAGATCATCGAGGTCGAAAGTAACGTTGCGGGTAGAAAGCCCAGCACGAGTTCTATCAGGATCTTTTCGAAGCTTGGGAAGGTCGTGCATCGAACTCACCGGGTCCGCAGGTGTCAGGAAGCCTTCTTTTCCTTCTTTTCTTTGGCCTTTTTGCTTTCAGTTTCTTTGTTCTTGGAGGCTGTTTCCCTCTTATCTTCCTTGTTGCTCTTCTTGTCTTCCTCGTTGCTCTTCTTANTNGTCTTCCTCGTTGCTCTTCTTATTAGCGTAGTCGGTAACGTACCAACCGGTACCCTTGAAGCGAATTGCGGGGGGGCTGATTAGCCGNTNGACGGTTCCAGAACACTCCGGGCACCGTTTGCGCGGTTTGTCAGAGAACTTTTGGATGAGTTCGAAGCGGTGTTCACAACGTCGACACTGGTACTCGTAGATGGGCATTATTTAAGGTCTTAGAAGAATGCCGTTGGAATCGAAAGAATTCTGCGAGTGGCCGAAAGCCCATTATAACTCGACATCGGGCACAAGGCCCACAGCGTAGTGTCCAGGCAACGGTAATTACTAGACCATGGCAAGAGCCTATTCAAGGTTTTGCTTCCATCCAGTTGGCCCCCCAGCCAACTTCGACGACAAGAGGAACATCNAGCTCGATAGCATTTTCCATCTCCTCGCGCACCATGGTGACAGCCATCTCGACTTCATCTTCTGGGATTTCAAGGACAAGCTCATCGTGGACCTGGATAATCATTTCGGCCCCCGAACCCTCATCAGATAATCGCCGGTGCAGGTTCACCATGGCGCGTTTGATCATGTCAGCCGCTGTACCTTGCACCGGAGTGTTGACCGCGATGCGCTCTCCGAAGGATTGCACCGAACGCTGATGACTCTGCAACTCCGGTAAATAACGGATTCGCCCGAGCAGGGTTGTAACATAGCCGTCGACCTTTGCCTGCTCGATAGTTTTCTTGAGGAAGCTACGCACCTCAGCATAAACATCGAAATAGTTGTCTATGAAGGCGCTTGCCTCCTTGGTTGAAATACCGAACTCGCGGCCTAGACGCTGTGGACCCATCCCGTAAATGATGCCGAAGTTGATTACCTTGGCGCGATCACGTTGCTTCCCGTTGACCTCCTCGGGGGGAACTCTAAAAATCTCGGACGCTGTCGCCCGGTGTATGTCTCCTCCTTTTTGGAATGCCGCCTTAAGGTGTTGGTCGCCTGAGAGATGGGCCATAATGCGGAGCTCAATTTGCGAGTAGTCAGCGGTTAAAAGTACACATCCGTCGGCTGGGATAAACGCCCTGCGAATCTGCCGTCCGACCTCCGATCGAATAGGAATGTTTTGCAAGTTCGGATTGCTGCTGCTCAGCCGTCCTGTTGCGGCAACCGTTTGGTTGAAAGAAGCGTGCAGGCGCCCAGTCTTAGGGTTTACTAATGTCGGGAGGGAGTCGACATACGTTCCCTTTAGCTTAGCTAGCTCCCGGTACTCAATCACCTGGCTAGCGATTGGGTGGTCGGCAGCAAGTTTCTCGAGCACCTGCGCTTTGGTTGAGCGCGACCCGGTCTTGGCGGTCCGTCCACCGGAAGGTAGCCCAAGCTGATCGAAGAGCACCTCGGCGAGTTGCTTAGGCGAGTTTATGTTGAACTTGCTACCAGCAGCTTCATAAATCGCTGCACTGATGTCATCGAGTTGCTGCTGCAGTTCGACACCCATTTTGGCGAGATAACCGGAATCGATGCGCACACCAGCAAGTTCCATATCGGCAAGTACCTGCATGAGTGGCAATTCGACCTCGCGGTATAGTGCTGAGAGCTTGGTGGCCTCGAGTTCAGGCTCGAAGATCTTGCTGAGGCGCAAGGTGGTATCGGTGTCTTCGGCGGCATAGGTTGTTGCAACCTCGACAGGCACCTCATCGAAAGTGGCATTTTTAGCCGGGATGATTTCCTTAAATGGCGTCATCTTGACACCCAGATAATCGATCGCCAGCCCATCGAGGCCGTGCCCGGTACGTGTCGGATGCAACAGGTACGAGGCGATCATGGTGTCGAACCAGGGGGCGATGCCCGAGATTCCGTGGCGCTTTAATACGATGAGGTCGTACTTAAGATTTTGGCCGATCACCTTGACCGAGGCATCTGCTAGAACCGGGGCAAGCTCGTCAAGGGCATCCCTCAGCGGCATACTGTTTCCGGTGCCCAGAGTAGTGTGGGCGATAGGAAGGTAAGCGCCGTGGCCAGCCTGCCAACTCAACGCTATTCCAACGATCTCGGCTCGAACTGGCTGCTCGTGGGTCGTTTCCAGGTCCACTGAGAGCTGGCCTGCTGCCCGTGCTGCATCGAGAGCTGCGGCGAAATCGTCGGCGCTCCTAAGCGTTTCGTAGTCTACGTCTTTGATACCGCTTTCGGTGAACTCTTCTAGAATCGAGCGAAATTCGAGTTCGGCAAACAGCTCTCGAGCCAGGTGGCGGTCGGGATCCTGAGCGCGAAACGCGTCGAGGTCTAGTTCGAGCGGCAGATCCGTGTACACCGTGGCTAGCTCCTTGGACAGGCGGGCCATCTTGGCGTCGGCATTGAGCTTCTCGCCATACTTCATCTTGGTTATCTCGCTGGCGTGCTCTATCGCCTTCTCGATGGTGCCGTACTCTCGGAGGATCATTTTGGCGCCTTTCGCCCCAATGCCCTTGACGCCGGGGATATCGTCGACACTGTCTCCCATTAGTGCTAGCAAGTCGGGGATGCTCTCGGGCGGGACGCCGTATTTGTCCTCGACCCGGGCGCGGTCGTAAGTGACGCGGCCCTGCCGCTCGGCAAACATTGTTATGTCCTTGTCGACAAGCTGCAGAAGGTCCTTGTCTTCTGAGACGATGACAACTTCGATGCCCTTAGCCTGGGCTTTGCGGGCCAGTGTGCCGATGACGTCGTCGGCTTCGTATCCAGGGACCTCAAGTATCGGAATTCGTAACGCGGCGCAGACGCGGCGGACATAGGGAATTTGTTCAAGTAGGTCTTGGGGAGTTTCGTCTCGGGAAGCCTTGTAACCTGGGAAGGCTTTGTGGCGCACTGTTAGCCCCGGCGGATCGAACGCGGCAACGACGAAATCCGGCGTCTGCTCGCGCAGCAGCTTGCGGATCATGTTCGTGAAGCCCAGCGTGGCATTGGTCTTCAGCCCTTTCGACGTTAAAAGCTCCGGAATCGCGTAGAAAGCGCGGAAGATATGACCGCTGGCGTCGATGAGGTAGAGACGCGACTTGCAAGGTTTGTTCACCCGCGCACGCTGTCAGGCGTAGCTTTCTGCGTCAAGCCACCGGCAAGCCTGAGAGCATCTGGAAGTGGGCGACACATGCGGGGGTTGTCCCGCTGACAGGTTTCTGNATTGGGGGTGGTGCAACGGCTTCCAAACAGGCAGTATCTGGGAGCAATGACCACGCGTCCAAATATGCTTCGCACAAAAGGGCGGTTCCTTAGCCCCGTGTTTGTAGCTAGCCTGATGCTGCTCGTCGCCCAGCCGGTACTGGCATCCGAAGCCGAGGAGGGGACGGTCTGGCTGACCGGTGCTGTGTACGACAACAGCGGCCTGCCTCTCATAGGTGCCTTAATCGCTGTCTCCTTGCCGGGTAGTGAAAAGCTTGACGGGTTGACGGTTTCAAACACGAGTGGGCATTTCTCGATCAGTCTGAACCCCGGTATCTACACGTTGATGGCACAGAGCTTCGGTCACATCAGCGTGGTTGTTCCAGAGATCAGTGTGCCGCGCGCCCAGCCACTTCGAGTGCAATTGCGTTCGCAGCGACAGGTGGCCGCCTCGATGCTTTCGAACGAGACGCCGTTTGATATCGGTTACGCGTTGAGGCCTCAAGTTCGCGACATCCTCCGCCAGACTGAGCCGGCAGTTGCTAACGTAGATTCAACTCACAACGTTCCCTGGTCGACTTCGTCTGGCGAGCAGTCGATGTGGGCAAACGTCGGTGGCGAATTCAGCTTGTGGACAGTCGCGCCGCTGGACGGGACGTTCGAAGATAGCCGAACGGCGACAGATTTCGCTATGGGTAGTGTCGGAACGGGGCGTCAGGAGTGGGTCTTCCGCGGTCAGCTCGCGGACGGTGGTGCCGTGCGAGCACAAGGCGAAATGACCCGACTACTGAGTGACGCCCATGCATTGAGTGTCGGANTGGGTTTTGCGGGGAAGGACCTCGGGGTAGAGGTAGATTCCGAACGTGGACCCCGTAGCATGTGGGCCGGCAGTATCGCTGCTAAGGATTTGTGGCGTATCGGTGAAGCAGTACAGGTTGGCTATGGCCTGCGCCTTGAGCACTATGACTACCTCGAAGATACCGCTTTGATGTCACCGCGATTGCAAGTCGCCTACGCGCCGGTGGAGTCAGTGACTTTGATAAGCGAGGTTTCGTACGATGCCGAGGCTCCAGGGCTTGCTGAGTTGCGCTTCCAGGTCGATCGACTCGCCGTTTCGTACATGGACGTGCTGTCAATCGACAACATTGTCCCGGAGCGCACCATGCACTACGAAATTGGCATTCAGACTGGTTTCGCGAACACGACATGGCGGGCCCGTGCCTACCATGATNAAGCTCGCGACGAACTCGTTGGTGTGTACTTTGCTAACGCCAACGGCTCTAGTGATTACTTCGTTTCCAATGTCGGAGATTCGGTAACACGAGGTTTNGAAGTCGACATTCGCCAGTCTTTTATGGGGAGTGTCTCTGCAATAGCCAAGTACACATATGGGCGCCGTGAGGGAGGGGCTGTACCGACCGGTGTGATTGTCGATCGCGGCCTCCTGCCAGACACGGACAAAACTAAAGCGGCGATAGTCGGCGTCATCCATGAAGTTGCTGCGGGCGTTGAGACCGTTCTGGGAGGCTATGACACTCGGCTGAACGCTATTTATCACTGGAAAGCAGGCGTCCCCGTAGTTCGGGGTGGCACCCTCGGGAGCGTTTATGAGCGCCTCGACATGAACGTTCGTCAGCCACTTCCGTTTCGGGCCTTCTCAAGCGACTGGTCAGCGTTATTGCAGGTTCAGAATGTGCTCGGTCGGGCATACGAAGGCGTGTTCGACTTCCGCCTCGATAATACGCCGGTTCTTACTCGTTTGGTAAGCGGCGGTCTCGCGGTTCGTTTTTAAGCCGCGGGCATTCACCGCGCCATCATGATTTCTAGCTCCTTTGAGTGTATTTGGGGTGGTGCGTCCTGGGCATCGTCGATCCATATATTTAGACTACGAACCAAATATTTGGATCAAGAGTGGAGGTAGGTACCTCCGGTGGTTTAAATACGATGAGCAAGGGACAATCTAGATGCATTCATGTGTCCGAATGTGGTACGTGATTTGCTAGCTTTAGATATGTTGCTCTTGTGAGCACAGGGACTGCCGCGTGACCCTTTAATCACTGACATACAAATAAACCAGATGACAATCCAACAACAACGTATCGACATACTCAGGTTGATTGGCCTGGTTTCACTTACCGGCGCTCTTGTGTTTCTGGGTGTTGTAAGCGTTGTTAACCGACTTCATTTCGAAGAGCCGATTGATGGGGTTGTTTGGGATGTTGGTGACGAGGCGATGCTGGCCTCTGAGATCGAACCGGACGGCCCGGCGGACCGGGCAGGAATATTGCCGGGTGATCGGCTGTTGGCGATTAGCGGGCTCAAGATTCCCGCCGAACCGCCCGACTATGTCGATAGCGTTCTTTGGCCGCTGATCCCGGGAGACCAAGCGACCTACCTAGTTGAGCGTGACGGCTCGATGGTTGATTTCTCGGTGATCATAGGCGGCCGTCCGCTTGACAATGCCATCTTTCTATATCTGTGCCTTGTGGGAGCGGCATCACTTGTTGCAGGTGTATTCGTGCTGATGCGTCGACGCGACGTGGAGATTGGCACGGACGATTTTTCGGATGTAGGTGTAGCGGTGCCTTTCTTTTGGCTATCAATAGCATTTTATGGGGTCACGGTTCTTTACCCGACGAGAGAAGGCGATCCATTCAACCAAACGATTTATTGGGGAGATCAGCTGGCGCGCAACTTGCTACCCGGACTCTTTCTCTACTTCACGCTGACGTTCCCGCGCTCAAAGCTAAAGTTCTTTAAACAACGAAGTGCCTGGACTGTCGGCATTTTCGGTCCCGGCGTGTTGCTGTTTCTCTCCTACGTCGCGCTCACGCAGGTTGCCAGTCCTTGGCAGATGACGCGGANTTCCTTCTACCAAACGTTCGATTTCCTCAACAACCTTGATCTCATATATCTTGCAACCACTCTTGTGGCCGGGCTCTTGTTGATTGTGTACAAGTACAGGAACACGCAGGTCCCGACCGAACGGCGGCGTCTCACCTGGGTAATTGGCGGCTTGGCGATCGGGATGTTCCCGTTCATCAGCGTATACGTGCCTTTTTACGTCTTCGGGGTAACCCATCCGCTCCTTAAGCTTACGGTCCTGCCTTTCGTGCTGATTCCGATTTGCTTTGGGTATGCAGCGGTAGGTTTCCGGCTTTGGGACGTCGAGATCATCGTGAAAAAATTGCTCGCATACACGGCGACCGCTCTTACTGTGTTCGGTGTATATATTGGTGCCGATCGTTTGATTCGTGTGCGGATAGACCCGGAAATTGAAGTTGCTGGAGCCTTCCTTGTGACGTTGCTAGTTGCAATGGTATTTGCTCCGCTACACGATCTAATCCAAGATGGGCTCGACCGCTTGTACTACCGTGAGCAATACCGGTCGCGGCGACACATCCTTGATTTTGCCCGCGAACTCAACACCGAGCTAGACCTCGGTCAAGTTGTGGCTCTGCTAGTTCAACGCGTTCGCAAGATGGTATCGGTGGGCCGCATAGCCGTGTTGCTTCAGGAGGAAGAGAGCTCTCGACTGCGGCTTGCAGCATCGGATGATTCCATGAAGGACAGCCCGCAGCTGTCGAACGACTTCTCGAAGTTTCTCACGGCGGAGCTTGCCAACCGAGACTTCCTCTATATCGACGAGATAATGAACCTGCTCAAGGAGTTTCCCGAAGACCGCGACTTAATCGCTGAAGAAGATTTGGCGTATTTCCTGCCGCTGGTCGTGAAAGGTGAAGTGCTTGGTTTGCTCGCCCTCGGACGCACAATGTCCGGCGACTATTTGTCATCCGATGACCTCAGGATTTTAGAGATGCTGACCTCGCACGCGGCGTTGGCCCTCGACAATGCGGTGCTATATCGCCAGGCACATGCCCGAGCCCAGGAATTCGAGCGTCTCAAGGACTACAACGAAAACATCGTGCAGAGCATTAAGGTTGGCGTTATGGTGCTGGACACCGACGGCCGGGTGCGCTCATGGAACCATTCCATGGAGCAAACTCACGGGATGAGCGCCGAAAAAGCAATTGGCAAGTACGCCGACGATCTATTCCCGGCGAGTTTCTTGGTGGCTTTACAGCAGGCACGACACCGTGTCGTGGAGGGATCCGAATCCATCGCTTCTGCTTACCGGGTGAGGTTGCGCTATGGGGATGACATCGACCGGATCGTCAACATAGTTTTGGCCCCGCTGGCAGATGATAGAGGCCGCCAACCGACCGTTGTCATTGTTGATGATGTTACCGATCGGACCGAGCTTGAGGCGCAGCTAAGACAGGCTGACCGCTTGGCATCGACCGGGCTGTTAGCCGCCGGTGTTGCCCACGAGGTCAACACACCGCTCGCGGGTATTTCTAGCTATGTACAGATGATGCAGCGCAAGATGCCTGAGACTGATCCTCGTCGATCGATCCTCGAGAAGATCGAAAAACAGACCTTCCGAGCGTCGAGCATAGTTAACAACCTTTTAAACTTTTCCCGACAGCAGTCCTCCGACATGCAGGCTGTCGACATCAACGGCGTTGTCAACGAGACGTTGGTGCTTGCCGAGCTACCGCTATCGACGCGTAGGGTGCAGGTTGACACCGACCTCAATGGGTCGTTGCCTTTGGTCTGGGGGGATTCCGGCAAGCTACAGCAAGTTCTCATGAACCTTGTCCTGAATGCACGTGACTCAATGCCTAACGGAGGCGACCTCACGATTCGAACCGCGAGGCAAAATGGTGAAGTCGTCGTCGAGGTTGCTGACAATGGCACGGGAATTCCGAAAGAGCAGATACACAAGATTTACGACCCCTTTTTCTCCACCAAAGGAACTGGCAAGGGAACCGGCCTCGGTCTCTCAGTGACGTACGGCATAGTTCAAGAGCACCAAGGCACAATCACCGTGCGCAGCGAAGCGGGTGGCGGCACGATCTTCCGCGTCGCGTTGCCGGTGGCGGATACTGGCCGGGCGCGCGCCGCGAGCTAGTGCGTACAATGTTGACCACAGCTGTCGAGCGGCATCAACGAAATGTCTGAGTTGGCCTCCATTCTTGTCGTAGATGACGAGCCCATAATGCAAGAGATCCTCGGGGATTTTCTGCGCGAGGAGGGCTATTCAATCGATATCGCTGGTTCCGGGGAAGAAGGCGTGGAACTGGCCCAGAAAAGCTCCTACGACTGCGCGATCGTCGATCTAATGATGCCAGGGATTGATGGAATCGAAACCATGCAGAAGTTGCGTGAGATTGACACCTCGTTGCCGGTCATTGTGGTGACGGCTTTCGCCTCGGTGGAATCTGCTGTCGAAGCCATGAAACGGGGTGCCTTTGAGTACATCACCAAGCCATTCAAGAACGACGAAGTCTTAGTCGTTCTTCAGAAAGCCATTCGCACCCGCCAGCTCGAACTCGAAGTTCCGCAATTGAAGGAAGAAGTCAAGACCCTGCGCAAAGCGCTGAAAGACAAATACAGCTTCGAGAACATCGTTGGGAAGAATCGATACATGCAGGAAGTTTACAGTTTGATTGAGCAGGCAGCACCGTCTCGCTCGACCATTCTAATCCAGGGGGAAAGCGGCACTGGAAAAGAGTTGGTAGCCAAGGCGATTCATGCCAACAGTGCGCGGTCCGAGAAGCCCTTCCAGGTTGTTAACTCAGGTTCGATGCCGCCAGATCTTCTTGAGAGCAATCTATTCGGGCACGTTAAGGGTGCATTTACCGGTGCCGTTGCCAGCAAGAAAGGCCTCTTTGAGGTGGCCGACGGCGGATCGATTTTCTTCGACGAAATCAGCAATATTGGTCTTGAGGTACAGGCCAAGTTACTGCGTGTGATTCAAGAGAAGGAGTTCATGCGCGTAGGCTCGGTTGACACTTTGAAGGTCGACGTTCGTTTAATCGCCGCGACCAACGATGATCTTAAAAAGATGATCGGAGAGGGGAGGTTCCGCGAGGACCTTTACTACCGCATCAACGTCATCTCAATCACACTACCCCCGTTGCGTAACAAGGTCGATGATATTCCGTTATTGGTCCAACACTTCCTCGATAGGTATAGCAAAGAGAATGGACGTGAGGACCTAATAATTAGCGACGACGCTCTCGAGCTTCTCAAGGGCCATGCTTGGCNCGGCAACGTTCGGGAGCTGGAAAACGCCATCGAGCGCGCCGTCGTCTTGGCGCCTAGAGGCGGAGGAATTAGTGCCGAGCTAATCCGGGAGTACATTGACCCGGTGACGTTCGATCCNTCATCATCGTTGATGACGATACCGTCGCAGGGTCTGCCGATGAAGTCTGTTGTTACCGATTTCCAGAAACAACTCATCGTCGACGCACTTCGTAAAACGCATTGGGTCCAAAAAGAAGCGGCCAAGCTTCTGGACCTGAAGCCCACAACCCTCAATGAGATGATCAAACGCTATGGGATCCGCGAGGAAAATTTTTCGTAGACACACGTGTTTCTGGTCTATGGGTTGTTCCCAGCAAGTGGCCTATCTATGGAAATTGGTGGTTCTATAGCGTCCAGAGATAAGTAAACTTCAAGATGAGTGCGCGGTTCTCGGTTTCCCCGCCAATCCAGTTTTGGTTGTAAACGATGAACAGGTCGGAGCCGGGTTTGTAGATCCAGTTTAAGCGCGTATTCATCGAGATCATGTTCTCGGTGTCGACGTACTGGATATACGAATTTATAGAGAGGTTTGGGGAAAATGACGTGTTGAAACGCTGGCGCAACACGTTGGTTTTGAAGGTTCCAACTGACAGGACAACGTCGTTGTAGCCCCACTCAGTTTCACTGCGGAAATACGGACTCGGCCGATAGTTGACGGTGAAGTTGCTATTGAGTCGGGTTCCGTCAAAGAAGCCCCCGTTGCTGACGCGAAATGAAACGGAGACGTCGCGTCCAGGGTTGCTCCTTCCGTAGATAGACCAGTCGTGGAAGGTGTATTCGCCAGCAGGAATGACGATCCCGTCTTGGATTTCGAACGGCTCGAACAAACGTTCGTAAGTAGGGTTGAAAAAGAAACCTATCCAATCGTCGCTTTCCAATAGAAACGCGAAAAAGCGGATGTTGCCGTCCCAGGTTTCCACCGTGTTGTCAGTGCGCGTAACTATGGTGTTGCGCACCTCAAAACTCAGATTTCTTATCCAACTGATGTTGCTTGGTCGCGGCTCATAGGTGATCTGCGGGTTGAAGCGGCGAATCCCTCGGCGCGNCACGAAACCGACCTCNGGAGCGTAGTTTTCACGGATGTCGTCAACACTCGCGCTGAACCTCCAAATTGGTCCACGCCAGTTGAACCCGCCACCACCAGCCCAGTTTTCGTTATCAGCCCAGGGGTTGTCACTGAGCGTGTAGTAACCAGTGACGCTTAGTTTCTGGTGAGGGTTCAAGTCCGCGTCAAAGCCCACAACCCGGTTGTAGTCGTCCCCGCTCGATTGTCGGTTGGTGAAGATTGCACCGAGGCTCGAGCGCTCGCCCACGTTGCGCGTGATCCGTGCGACGGTCCAGTTTGTTGATGGCTCAATGTCCGGCTTGGTATTGGGGCTGTCTGGGTTGGCAGCGAACTTGTGCTCTGCCGTTTGTACGTTGAGCAGACCGATATTCCAGTCGCCGACGCGGCCGGTAAGTTTGCCGCCTGCGATGATTGGTATCTGATCGCCGCGGGCAATACCGATCTGCCTAGAGTGGTACACCTGCATAAGTGGCCCACGCATACCACCGCCGTGGTCATCACCTCCGCCGCCGCCGAACTCAAAAATGCCGGCGTTCTCAAGAAAAAACTCACGTTTCTCNGGAAAAAACAGCGAGAACCGGGTCAGGTTAACTCGTTGCTCGTCGGCTTCGACTTGAGCGAAATCGGTGTTTGCGGTCAGGTCAAACGCCATGCTATCGGTAACACCCCAGCGCAGGTCGAGGCCGATCTGAGCGTTGCCAGCGACATCGCCCACGTCGGTAGTGACTCCCTCGTCGCCCGAAGCGATAACGAAGGGTTTGATCCGGAGGTTGCGCGCGGGATTACCGACCTCCATGTTAGTGAGTTGGCCGTACTGCGAGACGCGGTACATGTCGGCGTCGCGCATGATCGGTGCCCAATACACCTCTTCGTTCTTCCGTCGGATCACGCGGCGCACATTCATGCCCCAGGTATCGTTGTCGGGGTTGAAGCGCAAGGTGTTGAAGGGAATCTCGAGCTCCGCCGACCAACCCTCTTCGCTTCGTCTCACTGCGGCGTTCCAGACGCCGTCCCACTCGAAATTGCGGTCGCGCCCCTCGTCAGTGATTAGTGCGTCGACTCGGGCGGCCAGTGGGTTGGTCTCGAAATAGAAAGCGTTACGTTGGTCATGAAAAGTATCGAGCAGGATAATGACTGAATCATCGGACTCCAGCTTCCCGGTCCAGCGCCCATCGCCGCTTCCGTCACGCACCATGTCTTTGGCGATGATGCCAGAGGGGGCAGCGTCGAGAGCGCGGATTCCAATGTAGAGCGTGTCATTGGTGTAGACGACTTGGACAAAAGTTTGTTCAGTGGCGGGCGCCCCTTGAAGGGGCTCGCGCTGCACAAAAGCTGTGCCGTTCTCCGCTAGCTTCCATGCTTCTTCGTCAAGGACGCCGTCGAGGTTGATGTTGCTCGTTACGAGCATCGCCTGGAGCATTCGTCCTATGCTGGCCGTGTCGCGGGTGGTTTGTTGGTCCCGACCGCTTATACCTGGCTGCCCACCATTCTGCGGCTCCTGTTTTTCACCTTGGGTGTTGGCACGCTCTTGCCACGGCGAAGCCTCGGCCGGAAGAGTCATGACCGAAAACAGGATAAATGACAGAAGGATGGTATGCAGACGAACCACGGGCGTATGGGCAGTAGGGGGATGCAAGAGAAGTCTTCTCCCGGTGCGGCAAAGCCACCGTCGTTGCATAGAGGCTAGCACGAGATGCTGTGGCAAGAAGCCACCTGTATATCTCTGCTAACGCTCGTGGCGGGGCACGTAAACCCGTGTACCACCTTCCATAGAGTTGATCTGAGCGATTAGGTCATCAAGATCGCTCTCGTCGGCGACGAAATCGATCTCCGAAGTGTTTATTACCAGCAACGGTGTTTCCTGGTAGTGATAGAAGTAGTGAGCGTACGCTTGGTTGACCTCATCGAGGTAGGCGTGAGAGATCCCGGTTTCCTCGGCTCGTTTGCGCCGCTGCACGCGCTGCATCAGGACGTCAGTCGACCCTTGGAGGTAGACGACCATGTCGGGTTTGGTTAACTGTGGGGCTAACAGCGCCCATAACTTCTCATACAGCATCAGTTCGCTGTCGTTCAGTGTCAGGTGGGCGAAGATGCGGTCCTTTTGGAAAGTATGATCAGCCAGCGTGAGTTGTTGAAACAGCTCGCCCTGCGCTGCCTCAGTGAGTTGCCGGTAACGTGATAGCAGGAAAAACAGTTGGGCCTGGAAAGCCGCGCCTGGCACCTCATCATAAAAAGACTCCAGAAAGGGATTTGAAACGTCCTCAAGCAGTCGCACAGCCTGGAGTCTCTCCGAAAGCAGTGTTACGAGGCTGGTTTTGCCGACGCCAATCGGCCCCTCGAAAGCTACGTAATTCCAACGCATTAACTTACTTTGCCCCTCGCTGGTGCTAACAACCAGACTCGTTCTTGTTCCGGCAACACGTCGAGCATTTCGCCGATTGTGACTCCGACGACCGGGTGACGTGCCAGCGGTGCGACCTCGGCGAGTGGTGCTAGGACAAATCGTCGATCCTGCATCCGGGGATGGGGAATGTGGACCGACGAATTTTCAATGACACGCTCACCGATCATCAGCACGTCCAAATCTAACGTGCGAGGTTCGAATGAATCATTGTCCTTGGACGTGTGGTGTCGAGAGCGACCATTCTCCTGTTCGATCGTTAAACATAGATCGACAAGTTGCTCAGCGGTGGGAGCATTGTCGATAATAGCGACACAGTTAACATACCAGGGGTGATCAGTTTGTTTGGCGNCCGCGCCCATTGATTCGCNGCTACCTGTTCGTAGGTCGGGTTCGGTGAGATAAAAGGCCGAGACGGTACGCAGTCTGAGTCCGTGCTTGCGCAAACNGGCTAAGCCNGCACGCAGATGGGCAATACGGTTGCCCACGTTGGAACCCAACCCTAGGTAGACACTTTCGTCTTGCACCGGAACCCGTGGCGACATGTTTGGGAGCATGAACTTTGCCCAGTATACTCGGCGATACCTTGCAGAACTTCCTTAAGCAAATCGAGCAGCGATCGATCACCGTTGGTGTCCTGGGTCTTGGCTACGTGGGATTGCCTCTCGCGGTGGCGTTCGCCGAGGCTGGTTTCAAGGTGATTGGCTTGGATGTCAANGACGAACGTGTTGACNGGCTGAACTCTGGCGATTCCTATATTGCTGACGTGCCAACGCAGGCACTAGCTGAGCAAGTCGAGGCCGGACGCCTAACGGCTACCACTGAAGGTCGCAAGATTGCCGAGATGGACGCGGTTGTGATTTGTGTTCCCACTCCACTCAGCAAAACNCGCGATCCAGACGTTTCCTACATTATGGCCGCCGCTGAAGAGGTTTCTCGTCATATCCGCCCCGGAATGTTGGTGATCATGGAGAGCACGACCTATCCGGGAACGACAGAAGAAGTACTGTTGCCGACGCTGTCTGTTAATGGCTTGGTTGTCGGGGAAGATTACTACCTGGCATTTTCGCCGGAGCGTATCGATCCTGGGAACGAGAAATACAAACTTTCGAACACTCCGAAAATCGTTGGAGGCTACACTGAGAAGTGCAGCGAAGTCGCGACGGCGTTGTACGGGACGATTTGCGCCGAGGTNCATCAGGTGTCGTCGTGCCGTGCNGCAGAAATGGTCAAGCTTCTAGAAAATACCTTTCGNGCGGTCAACATCGCGTTAGTCAACGAAGTGGCGATGATGTGCGAGCGACTTGAGATCGACACGTGGGACGTCATCAACGCGGCGGCAACGAAGCCGTTCGGGTACATGCCTTTCTATCCAGGGCCGGGCCTTGGGGGCCACTGCATACCGGTCGATCCATATTACTTAACCTGGAAGCTACGCACCCTCAATTATCAGGCTCGCCTCGTCGAGCTCGCGAGCGAGATTAATNCCAACATGCCGGAACACGTCGTGCGTTTAGTAGCGGACGCACTTAACGAGAACAGCAAGAGTGTTAAGGGCAGCCAAATTTTGGTGATTGGTGTTGCATACAAGCGTGATATANATGACGTACGCGAATCACCCGCGCTCGACATCATCAGGCTGCTGGTCGCGCAAGGTGCCGAAGTTGACTACAACGATCCTTATGTTCCTGAGGTCTCCGACGACCTGGAGGCACCGATGCAATCAACCAATGGTGTTCCTGAAGTGTGTGGTGACTACGACTGCGTCGTTGTTTGCACAGATCACACCAACTACGACTGGCCAGCGATCATTGACGCGTCATCTTTGCTGATCGACACTCGCAACGTTGCAGCGGGTCGCGACGACGCCCATATCGTGAGACTCTNAACCGCTTTCACACGGCCAAGTGCTCGGCTACGTGGAAGTGTNGTCACGTGGCTACTCGGATTGAGGAACCCGACTTGATGATTCGGGCTGTGACCGGTTGGTGAATCCGATGAGCGATACTGAAAAAGTGGTCACCGTAAATCGAAAAGCACATCACAACTACGAAATTGTCGAAAAATATGAAGCCGGAATTTCGTTGTTGGGCTCCGAAGTCAAGGCATTACGCGAGGGCCGTGCCAACCTCAAAGACTCTTATGCTTCGATCGTTGGCAACCAGATTGTGCTCCTAAACTGCCATATCGGTCCGTACCAACCGGCTGGACCGAACGCCCAGCATAAGCCCGAGCGCCCCCGGCCACTGCTGCTGAACAAGCGTGAGATAGACAAACTGCGGGGCCGCATTGTCGAACGGGGCTTCACGTTGGTGCCACTGCGCATCTACTTCCGCGGTGGGTGGGCCAAGATCGAACTTGGTTTAGGCAAGGGAAAGCGAGCCTATGACAAGCGCGAGGCTAAGAAGCTAGAAGCAGTCAAGCGGGAGATCGAGCAAGAATTGAGACGTCGCCGCTAGGGCTTCGCAATGAGGTCTTTAATGGCACACGATTCGTTATTAAGGCCGCGTTCGTGCGGACGCTTTGGGAAAAGCAACACCATGGTGGTTTACTCTTCCTCGAGACCGAGAGAATGAACATTCGTCGAGACAAATTCCACTTATATCGTAGGTGCTGAATTGTCCCAGGATTTTGTGTGGGACCAAGGAATTCCAGGCCATCGTTCAGCAGCCAAATTCTTACTTGAGAGACTGTATTGGTCGCCTGCGTGGTGTCAGGCGGTTAGCATATGCTGTGCCAGCCTTAATATAGTTCGGGTTTCAGATTAGGAGTAACGGGGAATGGCTAAAGACACACTGACGATTACAGATAATCGTACAGGGGAGATATATGAGGTGCCGATCTCCTACGGGACATATCCGGAGTACGGTGCCGCCATTCCCGCCGCTGAGCTCCGTAAGATTAAGGTGTCAGAGAACGATTTCGGCCTGATTACCTACGATCCGGGCTACACCAATACCGGTTCTTGTAAGAGCAATATCACTTTTGTCGATGGCCAGCGAGGGCTCCTGCGCTATCGGGGCTACCCGATTGATCAGCTCGCTGAGAAAAGCACTTACCTCGAGATTTCTTATCTGCTGCTGAACGGGGAGCGTCCAAACCAGGAAGAGCTTAACGACTGGATAGACAACATCACTATGCGCACGATGCTCAATGAGAGCATTAAGAAGGTGATCGACGCTTTCCACTACGATGCTCACCCGATGGGCATACTGGTCAGCACGCTCGGCGTCTTGTCGACGTTCTACCCAAAAGCTAAAGAAATTTTCAACGAAGAATCGCGCACCCGACAGATCTGGCGTTTGATCGCCAAGATGCCCACGATCGCGGCATACGCGTATCGTCACCAGCGCGGCCTTCCGTATGTCTTGCCCGATAATGACCTGTCGTACACCGGCAATTTCCTGAACATGCTTTTCAAGGTTACTGAACAGAAATACGAGCCTGATCCTGTCCTTGAGAGAGCTCTAGATGTGCTGTTTATTCTGCACGCGGATCACGAGCAGAACTGCAGCACTAGCGTTATGCGTAACGTCGGGAGCTCACAGAGTGACCCCTACGTCGCAGTGGCCGGGGCTGCTGCGGCACTCTATGGGCCGCTTCACGGTGGTGCCAACGAAGCGGTCCTCCGTATGCTCGACCACATTGGATCGGTAGAGAAGGTGCCGAACTTTATCGAGCAAGTGAAGTCGGGCGAAGCTGGAAGGTTGATGGGCTTCGGTCACCGTGTTTACAAAAGCTATGATCCTCGTGCCAAGCTGATCAAGGAAGTTGCCCACCAAGTCTTCAAGGTTACTGGTGTCAATCCGTTGCTTGAGATTGCTGTCGAACTCGAGCGTGTCGCTCTTGAGGACGATTACTTCATTGAGCGCAATCTCTANCCCAACGTTGATTTTTACTCGGGCATCATTTACCAGGCGATGGGATTCCCGACCGCGATGTTCCCGGTGCTCTTCGCCATACCGCGAGCTTCCGGTTGGCTAGCGCAATGGCAGGAGATGCTTCTCGATGGNGATCAGCGGATCGCCCGGCCTCGCCAGGTCTACATGGGTTACGATGAGCGCGACGTCGAATAATTAGCGGTTTGCCGCCATTTTGGCGGCTAAGCGCACCGCTGCGATCATTGCTCCTGCATCAGCGATGCCCTTCCCGGCAATGTCGTAGGCCACCCCATGGTCTGGAGATGTGCGCGGGTAGGGGAGGCCAAACGTCGTGTTCACAGAAACCTCCGGTGCTCGTTTAGCCATGATCGTTCCTTGATCGTGATACAGAGCCAGGATTACGTCGAGGGTCTGGTGACGGAACACGCTATCAGCGGGGAATGGGCCGTGGACGTCGGCGCCTCCGCGTCGTGCTTCAACAATCGCGGGGCGCACCTCACCGTCTTCCTCGCAGCCTAGAAGGCCTAACTCACCAGCGTGCGGGTTGAGCCCCGCCACTCCTATACGCGGTCGGTTACCGAACCACCGCCGCCAACCTTCATCGAGGCGTGCCAGCGCGCCAACGATTGCCGGGCGGCGCACAGATGCNACGGCTGTNACCAACGGCAAGTGGGTTGTTAGCAGCGCCACCGCCGGCCGAATGCCGGCGAACACCATCAAAGGGTTACGCACGTTGGCACGGGCAGCCAGGAACTCGGTGTGGCCCGTGAAACCGAGTTTGGTTGCCGCGATGACATGTTTGCTTACTGGTGCAGTTACTAGTGCTGCGCTGTTACCGCTCGCGGCGAGGTCGGCTGCTGCAATGATGCATTGCAGAGCGATGCGGCCGTCTATAGGGCGCGGGCGGCCTGGCTCAAGGGCAGGTTCAACACAACCACACTCAAATATTTCCCTGGGTGCCTGCAAGTGNAGTTTGGTGGCGACGGTTTCCAGGTGATTAGGGTCACCGACCACGATTGGATAGAGCGCCTCGGAAGCTAGCGCCTCGCAAGCCCGCAAGACAACTTCCGGGCCGATACCCGCGGGATCACCCATTGTTATAGCGATCTTGGACGAAGAGTTCATTTCGCAGTCTTGTTTCTCAGCGCCGAGCCGACTCCGATCAGTGCTTGCTCGATGGTAAGTCTGGCATTGGGTTGAAGCGGCGATCGCAACCGATCGTCGGCTTGTTGTAAGGTACCGAGCGCTTCAACGATATCGTCGGGGGCTAAGGTGCTTGCCCATGCCGTCCATTCATTCGCCCGGTCGAAATTGACAACCATTTCCTCTTGGTTACCTACTGCCAATACGAGCAGGTCGTGGAGGATGTCGCGAACCGCATCGATCGCCGAGGATGCCTGGTCGATCTTGCGTTCACCGGCGCCGGCTGCCAACAGTGTCTCGGCGCCGGTGAGCAGCGCAGCACCTCCTTGTAAAGCGTCCTGAAGCGCCCCCTCGGCAACGTTTCGCCGGGCTTCGTGTGCATCAAGGTCCAAGTTGATGGCACGCCCCAAACTCCCCGGTGCCAAGCTTGATCGGAGGCGTGCCTCCTCAGCGCTCATGGCGAGCTGCTTTTCAAGGTACCGGCGCATCAGGGCAAGTTCGAGGGGCTTAAACCGCAGCGTCTGACAGCGTGAACGGATCGTCGGGAGCAAGCTGCTTGGTGCTGGTGTGATGAGCACCAAGGTTGACGATTGAGGAGGTTCCTCCAGCGTTTTCAAGAGTGCATTTTGTGCTGATGGGTTCATCTTGTGGGCATCGTCGATGACCACGGCGCGGCGATTTCCTTCGTAAGGTCGGTAACCTACCCAATTCACGATAGGTTCGTGCGGCGCTGCTGTTTCGCTGTTATCGGATTTTCGTGGCGAAATCTGCTGCAATCGAATACGCCCTTTATGTGGTGCTACCCAAAGAACGTCAGGGTGAAGACCCCGTTCGACCTTGTGGCAAGAAGAGCATGTTCCACAGGCGTCGCCGGGCCCCGATTTCACGCAGTTCAGTGCCTGTGTGAGTACACCGGCGCTGGTTGCTTTGCCGATGCCGCTCGGGCCATTGAACAAGAGAGCGTGGGGCAAACGATTTCGGAGGAGAGCACTTTGTAACCCATTGAGCGCCTGGTCCTGCCCAATGATGCCGCCGAATCCAGGTTCTATAGCCCGGGGAGCTGTTTTACTCCCGGCGGTGGCGACGGCTTCATCGTGGGCAGCTAATTCTGCCTTTGTAGGTTTGCCTGGTTTATGCACTGCGTTCATTCGATAGTCGCCAGCAAGGCGCCTCCCTCCACTGCTTGGCCTTCCTTGACTGCGATCGTGACGACGACCCCATCCCCTGGAGAGCGCAACTCATTCTCCATCTTCATGGCTTCGACGACGACGATACCGTCACCCCGACCGATCTGTTGACCAGGATGCACGAGAATGCGGGAGACGCGGCCCGGTATCGGCGCTGTGATGCGGACGAGTCCGTCGACCGGCCCTGGTGCGTCGGTGACGGTTCGGTGGCGGCGGATGTCAGCGGCCTGGACGCGATAAGTTCGGTTCTTGAGGTGTACGGTGAGATGATCGGGAGCCTCTCCAATGAACACCTCATACGAAGCTTTGCCGATCAATAACGAATAAATTCCAGATTGCGGACGATGCCAATCTATTAATGTTTTACGTTCGACGTGGTTGGTGNCTTTGCCCGCGTTGGTTCCTTCGAGGTGGTCCACGACTATGCGCTCGCCGTCGCGGTGCAATCTATAGCGCCGCGGCGTTTCCTCGCCGATGCTGACTTCAACAATCACACTTCCATCTCCATTACGGCTCGCGGTCAAGAGCGGCGGTACGCCCAGCGATTTTCCAGGGCGACCCGGGAGCCTTGAGCGGTCGATAGGCTTTGTGTTCCTCATTCAGAAAGATATGCAGTGCCGCCGCCAACCGCGCCACCTCAGTGATCGAATCACAATCATCCGTAATGTTGTCAGCTGGTTCAGAAGCACCGTTCAGTAGCCGGTCGAGATATCCAGTGTCGAAGTTGGCGTTGATGAAGTCAGCGTCTGCCAATACACGTTGAAACAGTGGGATCGTGGTTGCGACGCCGCGAATTTTGTACTCAGTGAGGGCCCGCTGAAGCCTCCGTATAGCGGTTAGTCGGTTGGAGCCCCAGGCGATTAGCTTGCCAACGATCGGGTCGTAATGGATTGGCACGTTGTAGCCCTCAAACAGGCAAGAATCATCACGGATGCCGGGACCACCGGGGATATTCAGTGCCTTAACGACACCTGGCGAGGGGGCGAAGTCGTTATCTGGATCCTCGGCGTAGATGCGGCACTCGATCGCGTGACCATGGAATTCGATGTCTTTTTGTCCGAACGACAGCTTTTTCCCTCGGGCTAGGGAAATCTGTTCGGCGACGAGGTCGACCCCAGTCAGCAACTCGGTAACCGGGTGTTCGACTTGGAGACGAGCGTTGACCTCGATGAAGTAAAACTCCCGATCCGGATCGAGAAGAAACTCAACCGTGCCAGCGTTGCTGTACTCGGCCTGTGTCGCGACCATCAAGGCTGCCGCCCCCATTTTTTCACGCAGCTCTGAGTCGACNACTGGCGATGGGGCTTCTTCAAGAACCTTCTGATGTCGGCGTTGCAGGGTACATTCCCGTTCCCCAAGATGAACTTGGTTCCCGTGAAGATCGGCAAGGATTTGGATTTCGACGTGGCGCGGCGCGACGATTGCTTTCTCCACGTAAATGCGCCCGTTACCGAATGCTGAGAGTGCTTCGCTGCTGGCGGCCTCAAAAGATCTATCAAGCTCAGCGTCATCTTCAACAAGACGCATGCCTTTGCCGCCTCCTCCCGCTGCCGCCTTAAGCATTATCGGATAACCAAGCTTGTCAGCGAAGTGGCGTGCTTCCTCAATGCTCTCAACCGGGCCCGGTGACCCAGGCACTACCGGCACGCCGGCATCGATGGCGCANTGGCGTGCCCGTGCTTTGTCACCGACGAGTGCCATGCACTTAGCTGTCGGCCCGATGAAAATCAAACCTTCATCTTCACAACGGCGGGCGAACTCTGAGTTCTCAGAGAGAAAGCCATAGCCCGGATGGATTGCGTCTGCCTTTGTTGCATGGGCGGCCTGGAGAACGCGATCCATGTTCAAGTAGGAGTCGGTTGCTGTCGCCTCCCCCACCGGGTAAGCGTAGGTAGCGAACCGGACATGAAGCGCCTCCCGGTCTATTTCCGAATAGATTGCGACCGATTCGAGGCCCAGGTCTCGACAGGCACGAATCACGCGAATTGCAATTTCTCCCCGATTTGCGACGAGAATACGGTGGATTGCAAGGCCCTCACTCATTGTCCAAGCGTAGCCTGGGCGTGGTTTAGTCGCCATGCCGTTGAGCCTTGAGGGCGCTCACCTGAGGTCGCCATGGTTGCTGGCGAGGACGAATTTTTTCCTCGGCGCATTCAAGTTCAGCATGTGGGTGGGTAGGTAGCTGCCTACGAATCAGCTTCTATATTATCCATCTAGGGCGACGTGCAAGCCTCAGGAGACCGTCTTTTGAAGAACTAATTGTCCCACTGCTGGTGTGTGCACCGAGGTTGCCGAAGCAGCAATGGTCATAGGGGAATGTTTCCGTGTTTCTTCGGGGGGTTCCGTTCAGCCTTGGTGTCGAGCGCGAGCAGTGCCTTAATGAGTTTACGGCGAGTGTCCCGGGGTCGAATGATCGCATCAACCCAGCCGCGTTCTGCGGCGATGTAGGGATTGGCGAACCTGTTTCGGAAGCTCTCTATCTTTTCAGCACGAAGCGACTCCGGGTCATCGGCGGTGGCAAGCTCTCTCCGGAATAGAACGTTCACGGCCCCCTCTGGGCCCATGACTGCGATCTCCGCGGTCGGGTAGGCGAAATTTGCATCGGTACGGATGTGCTTGGACGCCATCACACAGTAGGCGCCGCCGTACGCTTTGCGTGTGATGACGTTGAGCTTGGGTACTGTTGCTTCGGCGAACGCGTACAGTAATTTGGCACCGTGTTTTATGATGCCGCCGAACTCTTGCTCGGTGCCGGGCAGGAAGCCGGGCACGTCTTCGAAAACTACTAGCGGTACGTTGAAAGCATCGCAAAACCGCACGAATCGCGCACCCTTAACCGAAGCATCGATATCAAGAGCCCCGGCGAGGTGGTCGGGTTGATTAGCAACGATTCCCACCGACATCCCGTGGAGGCGCGCAAAGCCGACCACGATGTTGCGTGCGAAGTGCTCGTGGACCTGGAAAAACTGCCCATTATCGACAACTCCGTGAATCAAGTCGACGATATCGTAGGGTTTGTTCGGGTCTTCGGGGATCAAGCTGTCCAGAANTTCGTCAATACGCTCGGGATCATCTGTAGGGTCAAGTTTTGGCGGGTCTTCACGGTTGTTTGATGGCAGGTACGACATAAGCTCGCGTATCAACGCCACACATGAGCGATCATCGGGGGCCGCGAAGTGTGCCACGCCGCTGCGTGTATTGTGCATCTCTGCGCCACCTAAATCTTGTGTCGTAACTTCCTCATTCATCACGGTCCGAATGACGTCGGGGCCTGTCAAGAACATGTATGAGCTGTCCTGGACCATAACTACGAAGTCGGTGATAGCGGGCGAATATACGGCGCCCCCGGCGCACGGCCCCATGATCGCAGAGATCTGCGGCACCACTCCTGATGCCAGCGTGTTACGGAGAAAAATGTCAGCGTAACCGGCGAGCGACGCAACTCCTTCCTGGATCCTGGCACCCCCGGAGTCATTCAGACCGATGACCGGCGCCCCCATTTTCATTGCCAGGTCCATGATCTTGCATATCTTCTGGGCGTTCGCCTCAGAAACGCTACCGCCGAAAACAGTAAAGTCCTGAGCGAAGGCGTAGACGAGCCGACCGTCAATGTGCCCGTGACCGCAGACAACACCATCACCTGAGATTCTTCGATCCTCCATGCCAAAGTCACGGCAACCGTGTATGACGAAGCTGTCGAACTCTTCGAACGTATTGGGATCGAACAACAGATCGAGCCGTTCACGTGCCGTTAACTTGCCGGCGTCGTGCTGCTTCTTGATCCGTTCCTCGCCGCCACCTTCAAGCGTCTCCTGCTCGCGACGCTCTAGCTCCTTGAGATGATCTTCAGAGGACATTTAGCGATTGTGTCGTGCCTGAGTCGAACGGGCACGACAGGCTGCGGTGGTACGTGCGTTAGCCTGCACTTAGGCCTCGACGGCCTCGGGAGCTACAGTCTCGCGCGCTTCTTCCCAATCTGCTAGAAACGCTGCTAAGCCCTTGTCGGTCAATGGGTGGTTAAACATCGCATCGAAGGCCTTATACGGGACCGTNACTACATCAGCGCCCATAAGAGCTGCATCGAGAATGTGTTTCGGGTGACGGATTGAAGCCACCAGTACCTCAGTAGGAAANCCATAGTTTTGGTAAATGGCAAGTATTTGTGCGATGAGTTCCATACCGTCGTAGCTGATGTCATCGAGTCGTCCGACAAATGGCGAGATATACGCGGCGCCAGCTTTAGCAGCCAATAGGGCCTGGGTAGGGGAGAAGCACAGCGTGACGTTGACGCGAATGCCTTCGTCCGCGAGCGANCGGGTTGCCTTTATACCCTCGCGGATCAAAGGACACTTGACCACTACGTGCTCATGGATCGCGGCCAAGTGGCGGCCTTCTTTGATCATTGCGTTGGCTTCGGTCGAGACGACCTCAGCGCTCACCGGTCCCTGCACCACTTCACAGATCTCATGGATAAGCTCGTCAAAGGGTCTCCCTTCTTTGGCAACCAGAGAAGGGTTGGTTGTAACTCCGTCGATCAGCCCGAGGCTGAAGGCCTGGCGGATCTCTTCGACGTTTGCGGTATCCAGGAAAAACTTCATGNTTCAACCTCCCGTCGCGCCCCGGAAAGGGTCCATTTTGACGCTGTTTCACCCCTTGCACTCCGCACCGTCCCTCTGCCACGGAGTGGNAACGGCGCTAGTCTAGCATGGCCGCGCGTGACGCTATTTGGGCCACAAAAATGCACAGCTTGATGTTTTCGTAAGCGTTGCCGTGAACGTTACTTAGCTGATTTCCTGCATATTGTTGAGGCGCCAGTCGTAGATCGGGAAGCTTTGGCAGACTTCGTCGACCTCGGTTCTTATGGCAGCGCATAGTTGCTTGTCACCACCGCTGTCCAGCACCCTATGGATCCAATTTGCAATCTGGTGCATTTGCGGCTCCTTCATGCCACGAGTGGAGACGGCTGCTGTTCCCAGTCTTAACCCCGAAGTGACCAGCGGAGGATTCGGATCAAAGGGAATAGTGTTCTTATTGGCGACGATGCCGGCGTCATTGAGCCACGCTTCACCATCCTTGCCGGTAAGGCCTGCAATGCCGACGTCAACAAGAACGATGTGGCTGTCGGTCCCCCNTGACACTATGCGGTGNCCACGCTCGTCGAGCCCACGAGCAAGCTCCTTGGCGTTGGCGATCACCTGTGCAGCGTAGCTTCTGAAGCCAGGGCTGAGTGCCTCTTGGAAACAGACTGCCTTGGCGGCAATCAGGTGCATGAAGGGNCCACCCTGGGCGCCAGGGAAGACTTTACGATCGACGACTTTGGCATGCTCTTCCTTGCAGAGGACTAGACCCCCACGGGGGCCACGTAGCGTCTTGTGTGTTGTTGAGGTGACGTAGTCGACGTGCTCGCAGGGGTTGGGAAACAAACCAGCGGCAACGAGGCCAGCAGGGTGCGCAATGTCGGCCATCACCTTCGCACCGATTCCGTCAGCAATTTCCTGGACGCGGGCAAAATCGATTGTTCTCGGGTAAGCCGAAGCACCGACGACGATTAGTTTGGGTTGATGCTGTTCCGCTTTGGTGGCCATTTCGTCGTAATCGAGCAACTCAGTGTCGCGGTTTACTCCGTACGAGACTACGTTGTAGAGCTGGCCGGAGAAATTTAGCTTATGCCCGTGCGATAGGTGGCCACCATGTGGCAACTCCATTCCCAGAATGGTGTCACCCGGTTTAATGGCAGCGAAGTAAACGCCCATATTCGCCTGTGTCCCAGAGTGTGGCTGGACGTTGGCGTGTTCCGCGCCGAACAGTTTTTTNGCACGTTCGATGGCGAGGGTTTCGGCGTCGTCGACGAATTCGCAGCCGCCATAGTAGCGGCGGCCAGGATAGCCTTCCGCGTATTTATTCGACATCACCGAAGAGCAGGTTGAAAGGACCGCTTCGGAGGCGTAGTTTTCACTTGCGATCAGTACCAGCTTGGTGGCCTGCTTCTCGGTTTCCTGGCGAACGGCTCTGTAGATTTCAGGNTCCACCTCGGCCAAAGAACGGGCCATCGCTTCGCCGGCCAGTGGATCATTAATANNCTTATCTGCGTCGCCCATTTGGTAAGTCCTGTTTGCAAGGGAGTCTACGACCACCGTGATTCTAACAGGGTGATGCNGCCCCTCGGAGTTCTCCCGNACCCTGCTNGTTGCCCTTCGTGGACTTTGCGCNGNGCGAACTTTTTGGTNCGCAGTAGTCTTTCTCGTGGNAGGTACGAATAGGAGCGCCTCGCTCACAACAGCTCACTTAGTCGGTTAGGCTCCACGTTCCATGCCTAATGACCCCGAACATCGAATAGCCAAGCCTCGCCGGTCACGACGAGCAGCGTCATTCTTAGTGTCGGCACTACTCTTATCAGGGTGTGCTCGTGTTGGCCCTTTGCTGGAGGCCTATTCAGATGTTGCCGACCGAGCACGTCAGGACCCGCAATCGTTTGTTCTTGAAGCCCACAGTCGATGGGACAATCTGCGTGGCATGGTGGGCTCGTATCAGGTTCGTTCGAGCCAGGGGGTTGGNAANCAAACGATGGACACNCAAATTTACCTTTTACGCGACCGTTTTCTTGATATCCAGGTATTGGCTCCCACNGGAAGTAGTGAAGCATATCTAGTTGCTGGAGAGAACGAGGTTGGGTTTTGGGTCTCCGATGAGAACCGCCTATATAAAGGACCGAACNATCCGGGCGAGTTTGGTCGAGCGCTCGGTATCAACCTGTCACCTGCGACGGTCGTAGCAGTGCTCATGGGTTATGGAGTTGACATTGACAGCGGCGATCCGTCGGTCCAATGGGATGAGAAAGCCCAGCGAATTCGGGTTACTTTGGCTGGTACGAGTGCTTGGTTGCATCCGGTTTCCGGGCGTTTCGAACGCGTTCTTGTCAACACAACGTCTGGGTTGGTCGAAATCGAATACGANGCCTGGTCCGAAGTAGGACCTCCGGTACCTCTGCGGATGCGGGTGGAAGTTCCAGCTGAAGACATTACCTTGCAACTTCGCCTGGCGGCGGCATGGCAGTCGAATCCCAAAGGGCTCGACAAAACCTATTTTGACGTCTATCCAGTTTCCGGTGCTGTCGACGTACCGCTCAGCTTTTTGCAGGCTGAGGGTGGGTTGTTGCGCCGCGGGCTTAGCCGATGATCCGTTTGCGNGCCTCAGCAAAAATCAACCTGGCGTTGCGCGTCGGGCGGCGCGCAGACGATGGATATCACTCTGTCGCCACTGTTCTTCAGACNCTGAGCTTATCTGACATCCTTTACGCGCGTCTCGCGGNTCCCGGAGACCAGGCGGCCAAGAAACTCCTCCAGCTTCGCGTCGATGGCGCTGAATTGCCTATGAACAACACGGTGACCGAGGCGGTGTCTGCCATGGCTGTTGAGGCACATGATCAGGGTGTCGAACCCCGTCCGTTGATCATGNAGTTGGTCAAGCGAATNCCGTTGGGTGCCGGTCTCGGNGGTGGTAGCAGCGATGCGGTGGCCGCTATGTCAGCGTGCGCACGACTTTGGCAACTCGAGGCATCAAGGCTTCAAGAATCAGGTACCTTTCAACGGATCGCTGAGCATATAGGAGCGGACGTGCCGTTCTTCCTTCTTGGTGGTACCGCGCTCGGCACTGGTAGCGGCACGCGAGTCGAATNGCTTGATCCTTTGCCTACCACATGGTTCCTAGTTGCNGCNCCGAAGCTTCATATATCAACGGCAGNAGCCTACCTGGCGTTCGATCGCAAAGTNGTCTCAAGGAGCGTGCCGGTGACGCCAATCATGCCTGCCTACGAGCCGGTNCTCAGTGGCGAGTGGATGGGCAACGATCTTTCGGCGCCTGTTGCTAGCCTCCACCCAGAGGTGGACGCNGCACGTCTTCAACTAAAAGGAGTTGGNGGTAGCTGTGCGCAAATGACGGGCAGTGGAGCAGCTTCGTTCGCTGNCTTTGNCNACCGCCGCGCCGTGACCCGGGCTTCCCATCTGTTACGCGAGAGAGGACTGTGGGCTGGTGCATATGTCTCCATCACGAGCAGCCAACACCGACGATCNGTCTTTGGCGACTTTCCTAATTTGGNACCTCAGGCCATTTGATGCTGCATTGGGGTCGCGGCTATAATAAGGACTCGTCATCCATGCGCGTCCCGCGTCCGACACGTTTAATTGAGTTATTTGAGAGTTGTTCTTGGGGCGTCGCCAAATTGGCAAGGCACCGGCCTTTGGAGCCGGCATNTGCAGGTTCGAGTCCTGCCGCCCCAGCTTCATTGGCTACCCTAATCACACCAANCCGATAGCTCCCCGCCGGACCCATGCCCTCTGCAGATCGCGCTCTAACACTGTTTGCGGGCAATGCCTGCCCTGATCTAGCCGCAAGTATTGCGGTTTTCCTCGGTCACCCCCTTGGAGCACTGGAACTGACCCAATTCTCGGATGGCGAAGTCCGTTGCCAGCTGCAAGAAAACGTCCGCGGCACTGATGTCTTCATCATCGACTCTACATGCGAGCCAGTTAACCGCAGTGTTATGGAACTACTAATCATGATCGACGCGGCGCGCCGGTCTTCGGCGGCACGCATTACAGCGGTAATGCCGTACTTCGGATACGCGCGACAAGACAAGAAAGATGAACCACGAGTGCCGATCACTGCCAAATTAGTAGCTGATCTTNTGGTTACCGCAGGCGCTGACCGGGTCTTGGCGATGGACNTTCATGCTGGCCAGATTCAGGGATTCTTCAATATCCCTGTTGACCATCTGTTCGCGGCGCCTGTAGCTCTTCGTCATTTCGAGTCGATGGAGCTGGATAACATCGTNATGGTTGCTCCCGATGCTGGTGCTGTTGAACGGGCGCGCGCCATCGCCAAGCGTCTAAACGCCAGCCTGGCGATCATTGACAAACGCCGNCCGCGCNCCAATAAAGCGGTGGCAATGAATGTTATCGGTGACGTCGAAGGCTGCACCGCCATTCTCTACGACGATATGATCGACACAGCAGGCACCTTGACGNAGGGGGCCCAGGCGCTTAAAGAAAACGGAGCTGCGGCAGTCTATGCTTTTGCAACCCATCCGGTCTTGTCGGGCGCGGCGGTACGCCGTATTGAAGAGAGNTCAATAGACAAGGTCATCGTCACCAACACCATTCCGCTAAACGAACAAGCCGCGGGTTGTTCCGACATCCTGGTTCTGTCTGTCGCTGAACTGCTGGGCGAGGCAATTCGAAACATCCACGAAGAGACAAGCGTGTCCAGCTTGTTTATCTGATNCCTGAAGAGAAAGAGTCATGGCTGAAATCGTTATCGAAGCAGAACNGCGAGAGGTTGGATCTAGCAACACGGCGCGCCGNTTNCGGCGCGAAGAGAAGCTGCCAGCGGTCGTCTACGGTGGCGACAAAGGATCGNACCCGATTGTTCTGAGCCCACNAGAGATCATATCGATCCTGACGTCGGAGTCTGGCCAGAACACTATTTTTAAGCTGAAGGTAGCGGGGGGATCTGAAGACAACGTGATGATCTTCGACGTACAGATCGACCCGATCACGCACCGCCTTATCCATGCTGACCTCGTGCGAATCGCGCTGGACGTAGAGATCGAAGTCTCGGTCCCTCTGCAACTTTCCGGGGAGGCTCTGGGCGTCACCGAAGATGGTGGTGTACTCGACCATTCGCTTCGGGAGCTGGTGGTTAGCTGTTTACCAACCNACATCCCTGAAAGTATCNATGTGGACGTCAGCGAGCTTCAAATGAACCAATCCATCAAAGTCGAGGACCTTGCTGTACCTCCCAGCGTNACTGTTGTTACGCCACCGGNCAGCTCTGTGGCCTCGGTCGTACCANCGGTTTCTGAGGCGGACTTGGAGGCTGACTTGGGTCTCGAAGGCGAGGAAATCGAGGGCGAAGAACTTGCAGAAGATGCGGAAGAAGCTCCGGAGAAAGAAGGCGAGGCGACAGAGGCCGAGGAAACAGAAGACGAGCCGGCACCGGAATAACCAGTGCGTGCTCTTGCTGGCCTGGGGAACCAGGGCGATGGTTACGCGGGTCACCGCCACAATGTCGGCTGGATGCTATTAGATGTCCTTGAGCGGCGTCACGCGATAGTCGANAAGAAGGACCTCGACCTGGTGCGGTTAACTCACATACGGTTGCATGGGCGGGGCAAGAACGTTGAGTCTTCTGGNCTGTGGCTCATGCGTTCGAAAACATACATGAACGAAAACGGTTTAGGCGTGGCGAAGGGATGCAAAGAGTTGGACTTGAGGCCAGAGCAAATCCTTGTGGCATTCGATGACGTTGACCTCCCACTCGGTAAGTTGCGGCTCCGGGAGAGTGGAGGCTCAAGCGGCCAGANAGGGATGCAGTCGATCATTGGCGCCCTGGGAACCCAGAAAATTCCCAGGCTNCGGCTGGGAATCTCCGGTGAGAAAGCATCGACTGACACAGTTGCCTATGTGCTCAGTTCCTTCGAGAAGAATGAAAAAGACACGGCAGCGGAGATGGTCGAAGAAGCTGCCGACGCCGTGGAGATGGTCCTTCGATCAGGACTCATCGCGGCGATGAATCGCTTCAACTGAAACAGAGGAGTTCGAGCCGAATGGACACTCAGACGTTGACGCAGCTAGCCCCGATCTTTGGCGCTATTGGACTGGCAATCGCGCTAGCGATCTTGTTCTTCCTTAAGCGCATGCCTGTGGCGAGCCAAGACATGGCTGAGCTTGGTGAAAAGATTCATAGAGGCGCGATGGTTTTTCTGCGCAGNGAATACAGTNTGCTGCTGATCTTTGTGGTCGTAGTTNCCGGGCTGCTATACACGTTTGTAAACCCTTTGACCGCAGCGGCTTTTGTCACTGGNGCGGTGGCATCTATGGGGGCGGGGTTTGCAGGTATGACGGCGGCAACAAGCGCTAACGTTCGCACGACCAGTGCGGCAGCCAGCAAGGGACAGGAAGCCGCGTTGATGGTTGCCTTCCTCGGGGGTTCGGTAATGGGTTTGTCCGTTGCTAGCCTNGGCCTCCTAGGTGTCGGTACTTGGTTCCTTTTGTACGGAACCCCCGACACGGCGGCGTATATCAATGGTTTCGCAATGGGTGCTTCTTCGATTGCACTGTTCGCTAGGATCGGGGGTGGTATTTATACGAAAGCAGCTGACGTTGGTGCCGACCTAGTAGGCAAGGTCGAAGCCGGGATTCCTGAGGATGACCCACGGAACCCAGGCGTCATTGCCGACAACGTTGGNGANAATGTTGGTGACGTTGCCGGCATGGGCGCTGACATCTTCGAATCTTACGTCGGCTCGACGATCGCTACGATTGCCATCGGTGCAAGCTTAGGTGCCGGCCAACTCAGTGCTCTAATCGAAGAAGGTAGCAACCTTGCCGGAGAGAACGCGAAGATTGCACTGATGAGCCTTCCATTGGTGATGGCGATGATCGGCCTCGTTGCATCACTTCTAGGGATTGCCTCGATGGCTTGGTTTAAGAACACGAATCCGGCGGGTGCTTTACGATGGGCACCGGCGTTCTCTGCTGTAGTGTTTCTCGGTGCATCCTACGCTTATATTGGCAGCAGCGGCCTGAGTGAACAGATTTGGTTCGCGGTCGTCGCTGGGACCTTCGCGGGCTTGACGATCGGTTGGATTACCGAGTACTACACATCCGGCAAACCGATTCGCGACATCGCAGCGGTGAGTGAGACTGGTGCGGCGACCAATATAATCCAGGGCCTGGCGGTTGGTCTGCAGTCGTGTGCTGCTCCGGTTGTAATGATCTGCTTTGCAATTTGGGCTGCCAACCAGACAGCAGGTTTGTACGGCATTGGTATTGCCGCTGTGGGTATGCTGGCGACAGTCGGGATTACGATGAGCGTCGATGCCTACGGCCCCATTGCCGACAACGCTGGGGGTATTTCCGAGATGTCCCGTCTTGGTCCTGAAGTTCGCAAAATCACAGACGGCCTCGATGCGGTTGGGAACACGACTGCCGCCATTGGCAAAGGATTCGCTATTGGTTCGGCGGCGCTTACCGCCCTGGCCTTGTTCGCGGCCTACACTCAGGCGGTCAATAATGAGCTAATCGCTGCGGGTGATAAGGCGCTGCAGATCATCCTCACCGACCCGCTTGTCGTCATTGGCCTAATGATCGGTGGCGTTATTCCGACCTTGGCCGGAGGTATGACAATGACTGCCGTCGGGCGCGCCGCATCGGAGTTAGTCGAGGAGATCCGACGTCAGTTCCGTGAGATTCCAGGCATCATGGAGGGTACTGGCGAGCCGGATCCTGATCGCTGCGTCGAAATTGCCACTAAGGCGGCTCTCAGGGAGATGATTCCGCCTGGCTTGCTTGCCGTGATCGCTCCAGTGGTCGTTGGCTTCACACTTGGCCCTGCAGCGCTTGGTGGCATGCTTGCAGGTGCTACGGTCGTTGGAGTATTGCTCGCCCTGATGATGTCCAACGGTGGTGGTGCGTGGGACAACGCAAAAAAATATATCGAAGAAGGCCACCATGGGGGTAAAGGCTCGGAAGCACATAAGGCGGCCGTCGTCGGTGATACCGTCGGTGATCCGTTCAAAGACACTTCTGGCCCGTCAATGAACATCCTGATAAAATTGATGTCTGTTGTATCACTGGTCATAGTCCCGCTAATCGTTTAGCGGCTGAAAGACGCTGGCCAAGCCTTTCAAGAACAGATCTCGTAGCTCCTCGCCCTGGCTTACCAGGGACTGAGACCGAGAGGAGATTCATGCAGAATTTCTACGAAACACTCCTGATTGTGGCCCCGGAAGCGGACGAGGAAGGGGTCAGTGCCGTAATCGGCGATCTGCGTGCCGCCATTGAATCAGACGGGGGAACGGTGCTTCAGGCTCGCGTATGGGAACGCCGGAAGCTTGCCTACAGGGTGAAGGGCAAGACAGACGGCATCTACGTCCTCATCCATGCTGAGGGGGAGAGAACCTTGCCAGCTGTTCTCAAGGACCGCATGAAACTCGACGAGTCAGTAATTCGCTCTATGGCGGTGCGACTCAAGGATCAACAGGAAATCGATGTGCGGCAGGAGATTGCCGAGCGTGACCACGCGGGCGATGCTACCGTGATCGAGGAGCAGCGGGCCGCTGCTGAACGGCGGCATGAAGCGGAGGCTGTTGCCGCTGCGATGTCTCTTGACGAAATCGTGGCTGCCGAGGAAGCAGAGGCCGAGGCTGTCGATTCGGATGACGGTGATCTCGGAGATGATGTAGAAGCCGAGGCTGCTGATTCGGATGACGGTGATCTCGGAGATGATGTAGAAGCCGAGGCTGCTGATTCGGATGACGGTGATCTCGGAGATGATG